>JAKSBG010000059.1 GCA_022361255.1 Verrucomicrobiales bacterium | reverse complement strand
TTTCAGGAAATGGAGGCTTGTATACCCCATCTTCGGCAAGGCAGGCCAGTGCAAGGTTATGCGGTTCCGATAGCATCCGCCATTTGGATCGATACGTCGCATCGCCCGCGAGCAACACTTCGACTTCCGAATCACCCTCTCCCACCGCGTCCAAAGGGAAAACGACCCAGCCCCTCTCCGAATGAACGAGTAATCCCCCGGACACTATCGCCCCATTCTTTCGAATTCTGACATTACGCTGAGAAAACAAATCTCCGGCCCCGTTGTGGAACGCTCGTGCAAGAACTTCGCGGTGCTTTCGAATCTTCTCCTCGCGCTTTCTGATTTCCTGAAAACGAATTTTCGCCCTCTCGATTCCCGAAGAAACAGCACCTCCGGCTTCCGCTCCAATCAGGTCCACCGTAAGAGCAGGCAGAAAAGCGACGGAAAAAAAGAGCAGCAAACGAGTCATGAAATTCACGGGGTTTCCTCAAGACGCAGGATCGAAAACATCCCCCCAAAGCTCTCGCAAACCGGAAATTGCTACGTGAGTCGATTGCCCACTTTTTGGATCGACTGTGATGTGCAGACCAATGAGACAGCCCTGCAAATCGAAGAGGGGGCCACCCGAATCACCCGCCGTCAGGCGCACCGTGGAAATCAGTGTATCCGGCCCGCCGTTCCGGGTGAGGTATCCCAATCGAGGCGGGGCGGGACGTTTTTCCCGAAACCCCGACGCATGCCCGAATGCTACCACTTCCACAATCGAATCAAGATCGATGGAGCCGCCATCGATCTCCACGAACGGAAACGGCACACCTGATTCCTCCTCCACGACCCGGACCAATGCCACATCCTGATCATATAGAATTCTCTCAACGCTCGCCGCCACCGGATCCGCACCAACCCGGAACAAAGTAACAATTTCCCCAACCGCTCCCACCACATGAGCTGCCGTGAGAAGATAGCCCTCCTTGGAGATCATCACTCCACTTCCGAAGGCGCCGGACTTCGACTGCACCGCAAAACAGGTGTTGGATCGGTTTGCAATCACTTCCTGCAGCTGTGATTCCAAAACAAGAGGATCCGACGCTTCATCTGCTCCAACTTCGAGAACGAATAGCAGAGAGGAAAAGAATAAAACTCTAGATTTGAGAAAATTCACAAATTTGAGTCTAAGTAACAATAACTACCTGTCAATATGGAGATTCGAGTATTTGCGACGATCCCACAGATGACGGGCCAACCCTGTTTACCAACGGATCAACCCCTATTGAGTCATGTTTGTAACCCTGTTACGAGTTGTTTTTACGCCCGTAGATCAACCAGAGATTGCGAATGTAGATGACCCATCCGGTGCTTTGCCCCAAAAATCCGACGAGTTCTTTTCGCCAGATGAAGTAGACCATGAGCATCGATGAGCCGAGCAGGCTCAACCACCAGAAAGCAGGCGGAACTACCGACGACTTCACTTTTTCACTGGCAATGATCTGAACTATCATCCGCCCCATGAAAACCGCCTGACCGAGAAAACCGAAAACCACCCACGCCACCCCGGCCAGCGAAGTGACATCGAGCAGTTTGTAAAACCAGTTCAAATCGTGGTTCCTACGGTAGATTTCGGCAAAGAATTCCGTCCCGCTTAACTCTGTATCTCCTTCTTTCCAGCCGTCAAAGCGTCCCCGCAGCTCCCCGTCCGGTCCTTCCACCACTTCAATCGTTGCGATCCTGTCGGAAAGGTTGAACGGCGGCTCGACCGGTTTTCCCGGTTGCCCGACCAGCCCTGTTTTGATCATGACCCACCATCCAATGGCCGGGATCACGAGCAGCAGAACTGCCGCGATGACGACCTGTTTTCGCGTGATTCTCATTTCGCCAACCTCCGCAGAAAAGCCATGATAATCGTGGAGAAGACAACGCCGAAGAAAAACATCCCGACTCCGGCCTGCAGCATGTAGGACTTCATGCTGAAGGTTTTCCTGACCCCTTCGAAATACTCCCGCGCTTCCTCCTCTGTCATTTCCGGTGTAGTCAAAACGTATCTCGTTTCCTCGGTCATGTAGACAGGAAATTCCGGGTGGATCACGGTGAAATATCCCACCTGGGTGAGAACAGCAATCGCGGCAGTGATTCCAGCCATGATAATTCCGGATTTCACCCCTTCCAGCCAGGTCGTTTCCGGCGCAGCACGCTGAACCGCCCGGAGACCAAATACAAAACCGACCAGCGTGATGAGGATGCTGATCAAGGACATCACCTGGATCCAAAGAATCCCGCTCGTATGCATCCCGAGAAAATAGGACAGATACAACCAGACGAGGTAGGCTCCCCCAATGATGAGCCCCCATTTGAGTTCCAGCGATTTCATTTGATTCTTTCGCTTTCTCTAGGCCACAACAATGCATCAGGCAAGCGGGGAAAAATCGCGCCCCCAATTGATTCTTTCTCGCCACTGCACTGGGAATCAGATACAAGCTTAGCCCGTCCTGACACCTGTTTCACGCGTTTCGGGATTGAGGAATTGTAGACCTTTCCCGGATATTTGTTTTGTTATGATTATGCGTATTTCAGCCGCTCTTTTTATTTTTCTGCTCGGTTCTGCTCTGCCCGTGAGAGCGGAGACGTCGGATCTCATTCAGTCCGGCGACCGGATTGCGATCATTGGAAATACCCTCGTGGAAAGAGCGAGACTCTACGGCCATCTCGAGTCGGCTCTGCTTCTGGCAGCAGGTCCCGAAAAAAAGAATCTCATCTTCCGCAACCTCGGTTGGAGCGCAGACTCGGTTTTCGGCGATTCACGCGCCTACTTCGGAAAGCCGCAGGAAGGACGCGATCGCCTCAAGACAAACATCACTGAGATCAAACCCAATATTATTTTTCTCTCCTACGGCACCGGTGAAGCCATGTCTGTCGATCAGGGATGGACCGACGAAGCGTCGGCAGCGGAAAAGTCTGCAGCAGGGCTCGAAGAAAGCGTCGCCCTCTTTTTCGATGCGTATCAGAAACTGATCGACGAAATTCGCAAAGCCGGTGGCAACGAGCTGCGGGAGATTGTGCTTCTTTCCCCGCCCCCGCTGGAGAATCACGGTGGGTATCTGCCTGACCAGACCCGGAACAACGAGAGACTTGCTGTTTTCCGCGATGCGATCCGTGATCTGGCTAAAAAGAACGACCTTCACTTCGTAGACCTCTTCGCCGCGCTCGGCGGGGATGACTTCGATGGATCTGTCGCAGCCAGCCCGCTTACCGACAACGGGGTTCACTTCACGGAGGACGGCTATCAGATTCTCGCGCGGGAAATTATCAAAGGGCTCGGATACGAAGAAAACAGCGTAACCGGCCTCGACGCCTCCTCCTACCGTGCACTCCGTGAGGCCGTCATCGAAAAGAACCGCCTTTTCTTCCACCGCTGGCGTCCCGCAAACGAAACCTATCTCTTTCTCTTCCGCAAACATGAGCAAGGTCAGAATGCGAAAGAGATTCCCATGTTCGACCCGCTCATCGCCGAGGAGGAAAAGAAAATCGAGCAGGCACGTCAGCGCGTCTTCGCAGGAAAAACGAAAAACTAATCTCCCCCGCCCTCTTTCCCCCATGAAACGCCTTTTTCTTCTACCGACATTCTCGTTCGCATTTCTGTGCAGCACTCAGGCACAGAACGGCCTTCGGGACATTCCCGATACCGATCCGCAGGCCCAGCTCGAAGCTTTTTCTGTCATCGAGGGAGCCTCCATCAATCTCTTTGCAGCCGATCCGGTTGTCTCCAATCCGGTTCACATGAACTGGGACCAGCGCGGTCGGCTCTGGGTCGTGAGCAGCCCTCTCTATCCGCACATCCAACCCGGCCAGGAGGAGAATGATCAGATCGTAGTGCTGGAGGATACCACCGGTGACGGAGTTGCCGACAAACACACCGTCTTTGCGGACGATCTCCACATTCCCACGGCAGTTCTTCCGGGCGACGGAGGCGTATACGTTGCCAATTCGATCGAGGTGCTGTTTCTCCGCGACACCGACGGGGACGACGTCGCCGACGAACGACATGTCGTTCTGTCAGGCTTCGGAACAGAGGACACCCACCATCTCGTGCATACTTTCCGCTGGGGACCGGAGGGCAAAATGTGGATGAACCAGTCCATCTACATTCACACCCATCTGGAAACTCCCTATGGCGTTCGCCGTCTTCTCGGTGGTGGTATGTGGCACTACCAGACGGAAACTCGCCGTGCCGAAGTTTTCATGAAAGGTCTTGTCAATCCATGGGGCCACGCTTTTGACAAGTGGGGCCAGAGTTTTCTGACCGATGGAGCAGGTGGAGAGGGAATCAATTTCGTTTTTCCCCGTTCGGTTTTCAAAACCTCCCCCGGCGCATCACGCGTGCTCAGTGGCCTGAACCCCGGTCAGCCGAAACACTGCGGTGCGGAAGCCCTGACCGGCCGGCATGTTCCCGACGAGCTTCAGGAAGTCATCGCCGCCCCCGACTTTCGCGGACATCGCATCAACCTGTTCCGCCTCACCGACAACGGAAGCGCCTATACATCGACTCAGATTGCGGATCTGGTTTCGTCCAAGCACCGCGCTTTTCGCCCGATTGATATCAAAATGGGCCCCGACGGCGCGGTTTACATCGCGGACTGGTACAATCCCATCATTCAGCACGGAGAGGTCGACTTCCGCGATCCCCGGCGTGATCACAAACACGGTCGCATCTGGCGGATTTCTTTTGATGGACGCGAGACCGTCGAGAAACCCAATCTCGCAGAGGCTTCAGACGAAGACTTGATCGCCGCACTCAACGCACCCGAGGGTTGGACCCGTCAGGCAGCGACCGTCGAACTCCGATCCCGCGACCGGGATGCGATGGAAAAGCTTCTCCGAAGTCAGAAAAGGGAGAATGCGGGTGATCTTGAAAATCTCCGAAACGTCTGGGCTCTCCAGGCAATCATGAGGTTTCACCCCGGGGATACCGACTCGTTGCTCACATCCGACAATCACAAGGCCCGTGCCGGTGCGCTCCGTGCCCTCTATTATGATGCGGGAGAACACGCGGACGCGCTGGAAATTGCGAAGAAAGCAGTCGAGGATCCCCATCCGCAGGTCCGGCTATGGGCCGTCAGTGTCCTCGCTCAGCTCGATTCTCCGGATACCGTAAAGATCGCGCTGCAGGCTCTTGAAGGAGTCGAAGTTGATGAATTTCTCGACTTCGCAGTGTGGTCCATTTGCCGCGAACACTCGGATCGCTGGGTCGGACTGACAGAAAACGGAAATCCCTTTTCAAACGTCCGGCAGCTACTCTTTGCGGTTCGCGCACTCAATAAGCCTGTCGCCGTCGACACCGTTCTTTCGGCGCTGCAGGAAGGCAAATTCCCTTCCGACGAAGGTCTTTCTAATGTGGCCGACTGGATTTCCAAAGTGGGAAATGCGGAACATCTCAATGCTCTTTTTGAGTTTGCTCTTCGGGAGGATGCCAAGCCTGCTCATCAGGTCATCATTCTTTCCGCTCTGCGCAGTGCCGGGCAGTTGCGAAAACTTCAGCCGTCAGGGGATAAAGCCAGACTGTCCCGATTTCTCCAGTCAAGGGATCAGGCGATTTTCGCCAGCGCGGCCGGACTGGCCGGCATGTGGAAGCTGGAATCCGCGCGCCCCGGACTGAAGCAGGCTTTTCTCGAGGCGTCAGAAAACGAAGCGCGCGCCCGCTCGGCGATCGACGGGCTTGTCAGCCTCGGAGGCCCGGCTTCCGCTCAGCTGTTTGATCAGGTTGCAAAAAGTGACACCACTGACTTTCTGACCCGCTCCCTTGCCGTCGTTGGCCGCACCCGAATGAACCCGACTCCGGGTGCGAAAATCGCCCTCGAAGTTCTGCGTGATGCGCCGGAGGGCAAAGACCCCCACGGAATATTCGGAGCGTTTCTCGCAACAAAGCAGGGGCCCGGCGCACTCGCCGCCGCACTGAAAGGGCAGAAACTCCCCCAGCCTGTCGCACTCACAGGAATGCAGCAGGCCAGCAGCGCGGCCACCAAACCGCAGGGGCTGGTAAATGCCTTGCAAACAGCCGGTGACATCAAACCGATGAAAACCGCGCTCACCCCGGACGAAATGGAAGCCATGATGCAGCAGGTGGCAGAGAAAGGCGACCCTCACAAAGGCGAAGCCATCTACCGCCGCGCCCAGCTCCAGTGTGTCGTCTGTCACGCGATCGGCGGAGCCGGCGGCGTGATTGGTCCGGATCTCGTCAGCATTGGATCCAGCGCGCCGGTCGACTACCTCGTCGATTCCCTGCTCCAGCCCAGCGTAAAAATCAAGGAGGGCTACCACACGACTCTCGTTACCCTGAAAGACGGTCAGGCCTTTGCCGGGGCCATCGCCCGCGAGGACGCGAACGAAATCGTAATCCGCGATGCCGTTGGCAACGAAAACCGCATTGCCAAAAGCGAAGTCGCCAGCAACCAGATCAGCCCGGTTTCCCTGATGCCTCCGGGTCTGACCGCGAGCCTGCGTGAAGATGAATTCGTCGACCTCGTCCGCTTTCTCTCCGAGCTTGGCAAAGACGGGGATTTCAAAACACCATCGAACCGGTTCGTTCGTAAATGGCAGATGTTGAACCC
>JAKSBG010000060.1 GCA_022361255.1 Verrucomicrobiales bacterium | reverse complement strand
TTTGCCTCGTATTCTGCTCGCTGGGCTTTCTCTGGACACCCCCTTCGTCGGCGGAAACCTATGATGCCATTTTGAAAAAGGCGAAACCCGCCGCGCACTGGAGCTTCGACGAGCTGCCTGAAGTGACGGGAAAGGGCGGGGCGGCGAAGGGGCCTTCTGCTCCGACATACCGGGATTTCCCCGATAAGAATCCGGCATTGCAGCTGGAGAAAACCGCCCGGGTGCAAATTCCGGATGAGGGGGAGAATTCCCGATTTGATTTTCAGAAAGGCGACGAGATCACGATCGAAGCGCTCGTCAATCCCACGACACTTGGCGATCAGGCCTACATACTCGGAAAAGGACGAACCGGACGCCCCGGTTTTCGCGCGAACAACCAGAACTGGGCAATGCGTCTCCGCAGCGTCGGAGGCAAGGCCGGCGTGAATTTTCTCTTTCGAAGCACACCCGACGAAGGGGAGAAAAACCCGGAGGGTTGGCACCGCTGGACCAGCCGCGAAGGATTCCCCGTGGGCACGGGGTGGCACCATGTCGCGATCAGCTATCGCTTCGGTGATCCGGATTCGATCCGCGGCTACATCGACGGGAAAGAGGTGAAAGGCTCCTGGGATATGGACGGAGCAACCTCGCGTGGTCCGGTGGTTGATGATGATGAAATCTGGATCGGTTCATCGATGGGCGGGAACGCCGGCAATTCCTTTGACGGCTCCCTCGACGAGATCGCGCTTTACCGTCGCGTTCTTCCCGCAGAGGAACTGAAAAGCCGTTTCAGTTGGACCGCTCCGCCGCTTGTGCTGCCGGATCCGGTTCCGGGGAATGAGGTCACCATTTTTATGCACGGACCGTTTTCGGATTACGGGTCTTTCCGGAATGATCCGGGCGAACCACTCACCTCCTGGGAGCAGGATCACATGGGTTTTGTGCGGGTGCCGCGCAGATTTGATGACTGGGGCATTCGTGAGAGCTGGGGGGACGGGGTGATGATCCGCGCCGTCACGGAAATCGAACTGGAGCCGGGTGAGTATGAATTTCTCGTTCGCAGTCGCGGGTTGAGCCGCCTCTGGATTGACGGAAAACAGATTGTCGATACCCCGCGAAAAAAGAGAGGGGGCGGTGCTCACAATGCGGTGGAGCCACTACCGGAAGTCCCTCGCGAAGGAATGCGTCTCCTGTTCATGGACGGACACGAGAAAATGGCAGACTTCACAAGCAAGGGAGGCAAACATACCGTCGTTTACGATGCGCTTGTCGGCGGGAAAAAGTTGCGGATTGAGTTCGGCGAGGACTGTGTCGCGATTGCGAAAAAGGGAGGAATGTTTCGACTGCTTGGAACAACACCGGGACCCGAGCTCACGGATGAAGGGTGGGAATCGTTTGCGGAAGCGCAGAGCGATGCGCTTGATGCTCTAGATGAGAAAACCCGTCGGGCATCGGATCAGCAGCGGGAATTCTGGGAAACTCGTCATGAATTCGCGAGGAGAAATCTTGTCTCAGCCGGGACAGAAGGAAAGAGTATCGATCAGCTCATAAGTCATCGACGGGAAGCCGTGAGCGCTTCGGCGGGCAATCCGGACTCCCTCTTTCACAAAGAAGTGCGCCCCATCTTTGAAGAGCATTGCTACCGATGTCATGGAGAGAAAGAGAAAGGCGGTCTGAATCTGACGGTTCACGAGCATCTCATCAAAGGCGGCGATTCGGAGATCCCCGCAGTCGTTCCGGGCGATCCTCACAAGAGCTTTCTCATGGAATTGGTCGGGCCGGATGCCGGAGACGACCGTATGCCCCCGAAAGGAGATGGACTCACGAAGGAGCAGATCGCGTCGCTTTCCCGCTGGATCGAAGAAGAGGACGGCAAGCTGCAGGCCGACGTCGTCGAAGTCGCGGAAATGACACCCGTTGTCGATGATCTCACCTTTCTCCGTCGAATCTGGATCGATCTCGTCGGAATTGCGCCGCCTGTTGAGGAGGTGCGCGCTTTTGCAAAAGACGACAGCCCGGACAAGCGGGAACGGATGATTGACCGGCTTCTCGAAGACGAGCGCTGGGCGGACAACTGGATGGGGTATTGGCAGGATGTGTTGGCTGAGAATCCGAACTTGCTGAAGCCGAATCTCAACAACACGGGGCCCTTCCGTTACTGGATTCTGGAAGCTCTGCGCGACAACAAGCCGATGGACCGCTTTGCGACCGAGCTCATTGCCATGCGTGGCAGCACCTGGGGCGGGGGATCAGCCGGTTTCTCCGTCGCTTCGCAGAACGACGTGCCGATGGCGGCGAAGGCGCACATTATCGGAACCGCCTTTCTCGGAGTGGAAATGAAGTGCGCCCGCTGTCACGATTCCCCTTACCACGAGACAACGCAGGAGGACTTGTTTCAGATGGCGGCGATGCTGGAGCGAAAGCCGATCAAGGTGCCGGAGTCGAGTAGCGTGCCGGCGGCTTTCTTCGAACACACGGAAAAAGGCGGACGGGAATCTCTCATTGAGGTAACGCTGTCGGTTGGTTCGACCGTGCAGCAGGAGTGGCCTTTTGAAGAGTTCGAAGTCAACGTGCCTGACAGCGCACTGAAAGACCCGGCGGACAGTCGGGAGCGATTCGCGGCACAGGTAACGCTCTCGCGACGGTTTGCCGAGGTTCTCGTAAACCGGGTCTGGAGTCGCTACATGGGTGCGGGCATTGTGGAGCCGGTGGATGACTGGGAGGGGAATGCGCCGGTCGACCCGGATCTGCTCGCCTTTCTGACGGATGAGTTCATTCGCGGTGGGTATGATCTCAAAGCGTTGACCAGACTGATCGTCAGCTCCGGATTCTACCAGCGCCAGGCTCTTGACGCACCTTCGAATCTGGCTGTCGATGAACGTTTTCTGGCCGGACCGTATCGCCGGAGAATGGCGGCAGAGCAGATTGTGGATAATGCCTGGCACGTTTCGGGGCGGGAAATGGAACTGGATCGACTCACAATGGATCTCGAAGGGCGCCTTGCTCCCGACTGGTTTATGAATTTCGGCAATCCCGAGCACGCGTGGGAATTCACGACCATGGCGAATGAAAGGGACCGCCCCAGTCTCGCCCTACCGGAGCATCAGGCGATCGTCGATGTGCTGCTCGCCTTTGGATGGAGGAACTCGCGGCAGGAACCGACAACCCATCGCGAGGAGGAGCCGAATCCTCTCCAGCCCGGCGTGCTTGCCAATGGTGTCATGGGCGGGTGGTTGACCCGGCTTACCGATGACTCCGAATTGACCCAACTCTGTCTCGACGCAAAAAGTCCGGAGGAGCTGACGGAACTTCTCTTCGAGCGGATCCTGACACGCCCACCTACGCAGCAGGAGCGAAGCGACTTCGTAGCGCTGCTTTCGGACGGTTTTGCAGACAGGGTGATTCCGGAAGATCAAATTCCGGCTGCGCAGAAAGAGGAGCGGTTCCCCTGGGTTTCGTGGTCAAACCATCTCCATAGCGAAGCGAATTCGATCAAGCAGAAACAGGAGGAACTGGCGCGTCGCGGGGATCCTCCGACCCGCTATCTGAACGGTTCGTGGAGATCGCGGGCCGAAGACGCCGTCTGGGCGCTCTTTAACAGCCCGGAGATGATCCTTGTCCCCTGATTGCCCTGACAAAACCCTGCCAACCTGAAATTTCCAAACCAAACCCCACATTGTCATGAACCGACGAAAGTTTCTTCAATCTTCTGCAGCCATGGCCGGAGCTCTCGCTGCGCCCGGAGTCCGTGCCGCCCACACCGTGCCTCAGGGTAAGGCAGAGCACTGCGTGATGCTGTGGCTCGGCGGAGGCATGTCCCAGATCGACACCTTTGATCCGAAACCTCTGGGAGACGCCAAAGCAAAGAAGGCCGGCGGCTACTATCCGTCGATCGACACCGCGGTTCCGGGCGTTCAGGTTTGTGAGCACCTTTCGAAAACGGCCCGGCTCATGGAGCAGGTCACGGCGGTGCGCAGTCTGCATCACGATGTCGTCGACGAACACGCGGCTGCCACCAATCGAATGCACACCGGTCGCCCGACGAGTGGCACGGTTACCTATCCGTCGCTCGGATCTATTGTCGCGCATGAGCGCGGAGCAGCGGCAGACGGAGTTCCGGCCTACATGCTGATCGGTTATCCGAACATCACGCGGGGACCGGGTTTCCTCGGGCCGCAGGCGGGGTTTGTCTATCTGACCGATATCGAATCCGGTCCTGCCGGTTTGGCACGCCCGGATGGTCTGGGAGAAAGCAGGATTTCAAGACGCGAAAATCTTCTCAACTCCGTTCGTAAGGGGGCAACGGAACGCTTCGGCAGCGACAAGCGCTTCCGTGATTATGACACGGCGCTCGAAGAAAGTCTCCGGCTCGCCGGACCGGATTTTATGAACGTCTTCAACCTTGATGACGAGTCAGCGGATCTTCGAAATGCCTACGGAAGCGAATTCGGGCAGCGTTGTCTTCTGACCCGCCGACTCTTTCAGGCCGGTGTCCGCTTTGTCGAAATCTCCTACAGCGATAACTTCAAAAATGGAACCGGCTGGGATACGCACAATGATGGTCAGCTGAACCAGCATCTTTTGATTCAGGATCTAGATGCGGCGCTTTCCACTTTGATGACTGACCTGGAGAAGCACGGAATGCTCGACAAGACGGTGATTCTCATCAATTCGGAATTCGGTCGACCGGGTGGATTTGATTCCGGCGGCGGCCGCGGTCATCAGTCAAAGACCTTCACCAACGTAATCGCCGGAGGAGGTCTCAGCCACACCGGTGCATACGGTGTCACCAATGAAGTGTCGGAGGAAATTGTCGAGAATCCCGTCAGCGTTCCCGACTTTTTTGCAACAGCGCTCGCTGCGCTGCAGATTGATCCGTCCAAGTATCTCTACGACGGCGACCGGCCCGTTCCGATCACTGACATGGGGAAACCGATAGAGAAGTTGTTTGGATAATCGGCCAGTTAGGGTAGGATTTTGAGATGGATGGCAGACCGTCTCTTGTGGATCATTTCGGCGGACCCCGTCGCGTAATGATTTTGTCCGTGCTACTGATTCTCGGAGTCGGTTATTATCGCTGGCAGACTGTTGGTAGCGGAGATGCCATCAGTGAGGTGGGGAGGGAACTCGGTCTCCAATACGAGAGAGTGAGTCAGCGAAGCCAGCTGCGCGGTCGTATCGGTGATATTGGAGTAGCGGTGGATACCACTACAGGAAACAGTGCCGGCGACACGAAGTGGTTCACCGATTTCAAAATTTATGCTCCCGACCAGCCGCATGGCAAAATCATCGGTGCCAGCGTTCGGCAGAAGTTGATTGGTAAAATGAAGGAATCGGAATGGTTGAAAACGGGCGACGCTGATTTTGACAAGGCGATCCTGGTGAGTGGAAGTGCAGAGGAAATTCTGCCCCGACTGAATCCGGAAGCCCGCCCTGCTGTTCTCGCTGCGGTCGAAGAGGGATGGGAGCTCGACGGAGTTACCTGGAAAGCCCGAAAATCGGGAAGACTCACCAGTGCAGAAAAAATCCGATCGATTCTTGATCTGGGTCTTGCCGCAGCGAAAGCGACGCGGGGATCAGCCCCGCCACCGGCCAGCGAAGAGGGACAGGCCGGAAAGGAGTGAGATTACGCCGCTCTTGCGATTCGCCGCAGGCGAAATGTGACAGGGTATGATCGGTGAGCCAACAGGGTTTGCCCGCAAACGCAACCCTGTTGGGTGACCTTTTCTCACGCCTGTTTCGGAGGATGATCGTCGCCTTCGGAAATTCTGGCGGACGAGACGACGGCTACGGCATCGTGAGTGTGGATGCTTTCTTCGTTTCGCACTTCAATTCGGAACGAGGAAACGCGGGGATCTTTTCTCAGCAAATCCGCTGCATTCCGGGCCGTATCCTCGACGAAAGCAGGTTGGTCATACGCTGCCATGGTGACGTGGCGTTCATCGGGGCGTTTCAGCAGAGGGTAGATGGCAGCGCTTCCGGCGTGCTGGAGGGTCTCAAATACTTCACCCGGTGGAATGATCGCATCCGATGCATTCCACTCCAGTTTCACGGTGATCCAACTCCGCTGACTGTGGGCGCCGTAGTCACTGATCTCACGACTGCAGGGACATAGAGTAGTGACGGGAATGTCGAGAGTGTAGCCGTTGTTGCCGCCTCCGGAATTCTGTTCCGCACTCCACACCGTGTCGATTCCCAGCCAGGCGGGCTGATGGGTCTTCGGGGCCGGGCGATTGATAAACCAGGTGAAACGACATTGCACCGCAGCCTCTTCCGCTCCCTGTCTATGCCGCATTTCAGCGAGGAAGCTCTGCAAGGAGTCGGGGGAAAGGGGCTCTCTCCATGCATGGAGGGTCTCAATAAGCCGGCTCATGTGAATGCCGCGGTTTTCGGCAGCAAGAGATACCGTAAGGTCAAAGGTGCCTTCGACCTCGCGGCTGATTCCATCCTGCCAACCGGAAATCAGAACGGGATATTTCACTCGGCTGATACCGACTTGTTCGAGAAAGATGCCCCGGGTGTCTTCCGAGGATTGTGGATCAGCCTGTTTGTCAGGAGGTGCAAGGGGGGCAGTTGTATTCATCGTTGCTCCAGTTTGGTATTTTGTCGATAGCGTGGGGTATCGAAGCCCGCTTTATTTTCTGCGGCTCTCAATACCCGACAAAGTGCATTGAGTATGATTTTCCGGGATGCCTGTTACGGCTTGGGTGACTCGCTGTCGGGAAAAGTATTCGCGTTAGCAATTTGAGCAGCAGCCGCCTCCGTCGTCGCAATTACCACTCGATTTTGTCGGCATCGGAATTCCGCCTGTGATGACCCGGCGAACTGGCTTTCCTGAGTCGGGGTGAACCGTAAGGGCATCGTCGAGCATCGACTGTTTCACTTCAAAGCGTTCGACTTCCTCATCTTCATTCGG
>JAKSBG010000172.1 GCA_022361255.1 Verrucomicrobiales bacterium | reverse complement strand
GTCTGGCTCCCCAGCGGGGGCTACCTCGTCATCGATGAAACCGAGGCCATGATCGCGATTGATGTGAACACAGGCCGGGCAAAGAATCAGGACAAAATGATTCTGCAGACCAACATTGAGGCGGCAGAAGAGGTTGCCCGACAGCTGCGTCTGCGAAACATCGGCGGCCTCATCGTTGTCGACTTTATCGATATGCGCGCGCGCCGCGATCAGAATGCCGTTTACAAGGTGATGAAAGAGCGCCTTCGCAACGACAAGGCAAAAACACAGGTGCTTCAGATCTCTCAGCTGGGACTCATGGAAATGACCCGCCAGCGTTTGAACGAGAGTCTCAACATCACCGTCAACGAGCCCTGCCACTACTGCCAGGGGCGCGGGATGGTGAAGAGTGCCGAGTCGATGTCCGTCGAACTCCAGCGCCGCATCAATGGCGTTCTCGCCAAAAACGAAGGTGTTCACCACGAACTCGTAGTGATTGTGAACCCCGACGTAATGGAACGTCTTCGGACTCACGACGGCGAACTGTTCGTCGAACTGGAACGCCGCCACAACGCCCGTCTCACCTTCCGCAGCGACGCTTCCTACTTCCGGGAGCAGGTCGTAATTGCAGACGCGAAAACGCAGAAGGAAATTCGGGAATAGAAAAACCGCTACGACTCCGGAAAGGCAACCGTCCGCACGCCGCGACACGTGGTGCACTCCACGTTCGTCTCGACATACTGCATCAGGCAGCGCGGACAGAAGCTGACACTGTCATCCTCCAGCTCCGGCACCCGGCTTTCCCAGTCAGGCCGGGGCAGGTTACATTTCTCAACGAGAAATTCGGCACATTCTTCGAATGAGCGATGCCATTCCTCCGGAGTCGCGAGCCGGTTGAGGGGATACTTCAGGCTCCGCATGAAATCGGACGCGAAGGATCGGAATGCTTCCGGTTCGAGAGAGACTTTCGCGAATGCCAGCGGGTGGATTCCTGCTGTCATTTCCATCGCGAGATGCCGGGGCATGCGCATGGTATGGTAGGGAAGAAACAGAAGCGGAATGACTTTGTACCACCTCCCCTTTCCGCCGTTCGGCGCGAGCCTTTTCACGACACACCACCAGCGAACAGCGATAACAAATGTAAGGTAAAATGCGAGCGCAACCAGAACGAGCCTCGGCTGCGTTGTCCGATACCAGTAAAAAGCGAGCGGCAGAAAGACGAGAACATAAAACGTCAACAGACCGGTCGAAAATTCGAAACAGCGCATCACGATTCGACACCGCTTGAGCGCCGCTTTTGCCCCGGGAAGGCTGAGTGACTTTCTCCTCAACGAATCCGGAGGAATCAGATCGACTTTCAACAAACGGAGAATGCGCCGCGCCGATGTCAGCGAGGGAAAAGTCATCACTCCGGCACCCCGAAGCCCGTGAATTCGCGATTTTTCGCTCCACAGTTTGCTCCGTTTTTTTACCCCGACAGTTCTTCCATCCTGTTCCGGAGAATCGACCCAGCGGGTTTCGTCCGCGTCGCCGAACCACCATCCCTCTCCTACAGGAAGAAACAGTCCGGTAAAAGGATGCATCCCGAAGCCCTCTCCCGGTCGGCTCGCGATCTCGAGGGGACGACGTACTCTCCACTTCGCCCCGGGAAGACCCGGCCGTAAAAAAATCCAGCAATGGCGGGGAAGACGAACAACCCCGTCGAAGACGTAGAACGCGACGAATACGAGATAGAGCAATTGTCCGTCGGACATTCCTCTTTCACTTCACTCCAATCACTCAGCGCGGCCGGTAAAGAGACTCTTAAACCAGCGAAAGATGCCTGCAATGGCGGCAACCACGAAGATCCAAAGTTTCTTCATCTTCAAGAGAATCGCGCTCAGTAGACCGGTCTTTGCCGCGGCAAAAACGGCACCTCCCGCTATCAGTGCCACCAACCCGCCTTTGGCCACCTTGTCACCTTCGACAAACTCGGTGTAGCGCTGCCCCTCGGAAAATTCATATCCCTGCAGCATCGACTGAAATTCAGGAAGAAAGGCCTCCAGTTGATCCGGTCCGCAAACAAGGACCGCCTCCATGACACCGCGGCGGCCGAGAAGCTTGGTCTGGTAGTTGACGACACGTTCCCCGTTTTCATCAACGAGGTCGAGAGCCCATTCGAGGTTGTTGGTTTGTTCGTTGTAGTGCGGAGGATAGGCCCAGCCCACCAGATCAAGTTTTCCATATCCGGCTTCCTCCCGCGCAGCCGATGACTGCTTGTTGATCTTCTTGAGATCCTTCAACAACTCGTCGGGATTCAGCTCATCTTTGTCATCGTCCTTTACATAACCCCGCGCGTCCCAGTCGAACACCGCAAACCATCTCAGATCCGCCGGACCGATCAGGCCTTTTCGGGTTTCGGACGGAGGATTCCCCATCATCGCGAGAATCTGCTCTGTTCCGATTTCGCCGGTGAAGCGGTATCCCTGAGGAATCGCCACTTTTGCGATCTTCCCGATCTCTCCCGTCCCGTTGCGCTCCCATTCGGCCGCAGCATCAATGGCGGCAAGGAATTCCGCCTCATCATTCGCTTCGTCCTGGGCGGACAGGAATGCCGAGCTTAGCAGAAGAGACAAAATGACGAGGAAATTTACAAGCGGTTTCATTTGGATGGGAGCATGGATTTCCCCTGCAGAAGGGTCAAGGCAATTCCCGCGAACATCCCGGGCTTTTGCTCTCCCCTCCCCCTAAAACTCCCTTCCCTCTCCGGCACGCAGGTCAAATCCACCGCAATTTTTTCTGATTGGATCGGGCTTTCGTTCGTCCTATAAATAACAAGGGCGAATTGTGTTCTCGCGGTTCCCCTTCCACTCCCATCCCCCTGATATCATGAAAGCATCGAAGTTTTTTCTGCTCGCCCTGCTTCCGGCACTACTCACTTCTTCCGCTTTCGGGCAGCTGCGAAGGCCCGGCTTCGTCACCGTGGAAAGAGAGGACCGGACATCCAGCAAGCTGGTAAAAGAGGACGGGGCGATCTATCTCGAGGAGATGCTGGTGGATGAGGTCTTCGGAAAGACCACCAAACCGGCCGCGATCTATTCCTCTCTGCAGGCCGACCGCTGGCTGGGCAATTTGATTCCCGGAAAAAAAGCAGTCCTCCTCGCCGTCAGCGACAAAGCGTACCGGGTTCGCGCACAGGCCAAGCAGGGACAGGTAGCCGGCTGGGTCAGCAAAGCCGCCATCGACGGATTTCCCGAAGGTTTCGAAGAAAATCTCCGCAAGTTTCACGCACGCTGGGTCGTCGTGAAAGAGCTGATCGACAATCACCAGGTCGCACTGGGCATGACCGTAGAGGAAGTCACTCTCTCGATCGGCCCTCCCGACAAACGTTCTTCGAAGATATCCGGTGAAGGCCGCACCGATGTTCTCGAGTACATTTCCTACCAGCGTGTACCGCAGCAGGTTCCCGCCTACGATTCTTTCGGCCGCCCCATCACAACGACACAGTATGTTGAAGTGGAATCCGGCCGCGTAACGGTAGAATTTGTCGACGACATGGTAGCTTCTATCTCAGAGACCGAAGGCATCGATCTCGCCCAAAACGGCGGGTATCCCACCGTGCCCCGGCCGGTCGTGCTGTTCTGACCCTCCGGATCCATTTTCACAATGCAAACAGGCGGTTCTTCGGATCCGCCTGTTTCATTTCTCGAAATTCCAATTCATGGGGATACTTCTGATCGAAGTGAAAGAAAAGTGACGGATGGCGCTTTCGTTGACGTAACCTTTTTGACAAGAGACGCGGCTTCGTTTCTCATATGGTGTCTCTATTAAGAACAACCAGAACTCAAACCTAACTACCCATCCATGGCACACGAACTTCCTGAACTCCCTTACGCACTCGACGCGCTTGAGCCACACATCGACGCGAAGACAATGGAGATTCATCACGGCAAACATCACGCGACCTACATCGCAAACTTGAACAACGCTCTCGAAGGTCACGACGACCTCGCCGGCAAAGACATCAACGATCTTATCTCCGATCTCGGCTCTGTCCCGGACGCCATTCGCGGCGCTGTCCGAAACAACGGAGGTGGCCACGCAAACCACTCGCTTTTCTGGTCCATCATGGGACCGAACGGCGGAGGAGCTCCCTCCGGCGAACTCGCTGCCGCAATCGACGCAGCATACGGATCGCTTGATGGTATGAAGGAGGAGTTCAAAAAGGCGGCTCTCACCCGCTTCGGTTCCGGCTGGGCATGGCTTTGCTTCAAAGATGGCGGGGTGGCTGTCACCAGCACCCCGAATCAGGACAATCCACTGATGGGGGAAGCTGCCGACTGCTGCGGATGCACGCCTCTCCTCGGCCTCGATGTATGGGAACACGCCTACTACCTCAACTACCAGAACCGTCGTCCCGACTATGTCGATGCGTTTTGGAATGTCGTTGATTGGGACGCCGTCGTTGCGCGTTTCGACGCCGCGAAATAGGTCTCCGCTGAACCTTTTACTCGTGAAAAAGGCGGATCCTGTCGGGTCCGCCTTTTTTTGGGACCAGACCTTAATATTCAACAATACCGAAAGAAATTTCGCCTCGTTTGGCGAGAGATCTGCTTATTCTGTGTTCGAAGGGGGAAAAAACTCAAAAAATGTGAATTTAATCTTGTCAGACCACAACATATTGTGCACTTTATTCCAACAGCACCCACATATGGTGTCTGTTTTCACCCGCACCCTGAACCGCATTCCCCGTTTTTCGCTAATTTCGGCACGATTTCGCCCCTGAATCCCGCACAAAGCTCCAGAAAACCGGATATTTGTAATATTTAGAGATTTCATCTCATTCAACACGACAAACCCCATTCCCTCCCTCAACCACAAAGCACACACCATGGAAAAGTCATTCGCAATCGGAACCCGCACTTTTGTCCTCGATCAGGACAAGGCTGAAGCCGCTTTCGCAGCCAAGAAAGTGATCAACGGGCGTCAAACGGAAGCCTTCAATCTTCTTCCCCTGAAGTATACCTGGGCATACGACATCTACCGCTCCATGAAGGCCAACCACTGGGAACCGGAAGACATCCAGATGCAGCGTGATATCGAGCAGTGGCAGGGGACGGAGCTCTCCGACAGCGAACGCTGGATCATTCGCATGGGGATCGGTTATTTCTCCGCAGCCGAAGGCATTGTTGGTGACAACATTCTCCACGTGATTCGCGAGAAAGTAACCGCGCCGGAACTCAAACTCGTCCTCGGCCGCCATGCTCATGAGGAGAATATCCACGCGGACAGCCTCCTTTACATGATCAGCAGCCTCGGTATCAACCCGCACGAGTGCGAAGCGATGTTCGAGCAAATCCCGACGATCAAGAAGAAGAACGAGTTCGTGACTAACATTTCCCGCTCTCTTCGCAGGGATCTCGACCTCACCGACCCTGAAAACAAGAAGCTTTTCGCAAAGAACCTGTTCCTCTTCGGCCAGTGCATGGAAGGAACCCAGTTCTACGGCCTTTTCGGCATGATTCTCAGCCTTTACCGCCAGAACAAGTTCCCCGGTATCGGCCAGATGTTCCGTTATACGCTGCGTGACGAGTCCAACCACATCGAACTTCTCCGTAACCTCTTTATGGATTTGATCGGAGAAAACATGGAAATCTGGACTCCGGAATTCAAGCAGGAGCTTGTCGACACCATGAAGCAGGCCATCGCACTGGAGAAAGAGTTCATCAACGACTGTCTGCCCGTCAGCTCCGTCGGCCTCAATGCGGAGGAATTCTGCACCTACATTGATTTCATTGCCGACCGCCGCCTCGAAGGGGTCGGACTCAGCCCGATCAATCCGGGAATATCCAACCCTTTCCCGTGGCTTGCCGAGATGATGGATCTGCGCAAAGAACAGAATTTCTTCGAAGGCAAAGTTACCGAATACCAGAAGGCATCGTCTCTCGCCACTGTCGACGACGACGAACTCTAGCCCCCAGGAGATCCAACCCTGTCAGGTCAGTGACTCAACAGGGTTTCCTCCTCCACTCAACAGGGTCAGGTCATGCCCTCCCCTGTTTCATCCCTCCCATCCTAACGCACACTGAACCCC
>JAKSBG010000061.1 GCA_022361255.1 Verrucomicrobiales bacterium | reverse complement strand
TCGGACTCGAACCGACGACCTGCAGATTACAAATCAGCTAAAAGGTCCCGATATGGTTTGAAGCCCCCATTTTTACGTGGGAATTACGTGTTCATTCGTGCTGTTTCAGAGTAATTCGAGCGAAAAAACGGTTACAAAACGGTTACACATTTGAAGGCGTTATTCTATTCGGTCATTCCAATACGGAGCCTGACGAAACCTCTGTCGCCACTCACCCGAATTCGGGCTGTAACCAATTCCGTCAAACCATCTCCCGACGCGGCGACCTCTTCCGGGCCGGCGAGGGTGGTTCTCCGGCTGCCAGCCCTTCGGAGTATTCGGATTGTCGGAGACGGAATTTCTCATTCGGGATCTTGCCTGAACAGTGGAATCGACGAAAATTCCTGAAGGGGTTGTCCGCTACACCCGGTAGTTCGCGGTTTTCGGGAGCATTGAAACCCCTGATCGAGTCGTGATTGCACCTTTTCAAACTCCGATATCTGCGATATTCTAATGGACAATGAGCCAGCAGACGAAACCGATTCAGCCTCTCATCTCGCGCGAGATGATGGAGAAGATCGTATCGTCGCGGCGCTCGATCACCTCCGAGAAGTTCTACGAGGAAGTGGCGAATCATACTGGGAAGCCAACACGTCCCGCCAAAAAAGCTGTCTACAAGAATGGGCGGAAGGTCTGGATCTCCGTTTAGATCCGGATCAAATTCTGCCAAGGCTCAAGCGAGGGGGGCAGGAGCACGACTATTTTCTCGAAGAGGAAATGGGGCAATGCATCAAGCTGACCCGTAGTGGCGTCTTTGGCCTCACTCCCGGCATCGACCTGGCCCTCGTTCCGTCTGATCAGGATGCGCGACGATTCCATCTCTGGGAAGCATCCCCGTATCAATACCTGGAGCGTCTGCGCCTGCAGAACCTAATTACCCCGGACCTGAACCGCCTGGAGGGAATCGTTGTTCAGGAAGACGACCTCGCCATTTGCATCTCCCAGCCGCGTCTCGAACTCATCTCCGTGACTCAGGAGCAGATTGACGACTGGTTCGTTTCCCTCGGATTCGAAATCGTTACCTCAGCGGCCTACTACCGGCGAGACGACAACCTCGGGGTATTCGATGCCCACGATAAAAATGTTGTTCGAGCCAGCGCGGATTCCGACATTCTTGTTCCTTTCGATGTCATCCCGGTGCAACCCGATGGCGGATTTCTTGAATTCATCCACTCGACCCTCGAAGCGGGTGGCTCCCTTCAGGTTATCAGGACCGCTCACACTACGACCCGCGCTCTGACCTGACCGTTGATCTAAAGTCTTCAGCAAGCGATGCTGTTTCCGAGCAGTCCTCGTCAGAAAATACCGGGCCCGTATTGCGTTCCATTGATCAGCGACACAAAAACAGAAACCATCACCCCGATCCTGTCCTACCCCTTGTGCGAATAAGTAAAGATGACCACGGAACCCACCACTTCCCCTGTCACCGAGATCGCATACCTCCTCGACATGTCGGGGTCGATGTATGGCCACACCGAAGCCGCGATCACCGGCTTTAACGACTTTCTGAGGGAACAGCAGTCTGTGGAAGGCCTCGCCCGCGTTTCTCTTGTCCTTTTCGATGATCAGTATGAGGTCCCTATTGACAGTCTTCCTGTCAGTGAAGTTTGCGCGATCAATACGCAAATCTACCAGCCGAGGGGCACGACGGCCCTGCTTGATGCGATCGGGAAAACGATCAAACGGCTCCGGAAGCGGATCAAGGATCTGCCGAAGAAGCAGAGGCCGGACCAGGTCATTTTTGCGATCTTCACGGATGGGCTCTAAAATGCTTCCAGGAATTACACCTGGCAGGATATTGCTGAAAAGGTCGCCAAGCGGCAGAAAAAGGACGGCTGGGAATTTCTGTTCCTCGCTGCGGGGCAGGATGCGATTGCGACTGCCGCACAGATGAATATCCAGGCGAACAACGCGGCGTCCGTTCGCGAGGACAATATGTTCTCGCCTCGGGATTCCGGCCGCGCCATGAGCCGCAAAGTACGGGCGATGCGGGAGATGGATGCTAATTCTGCAGATCTAGTTGCTCCGATGGAGGAGATTCTGAGAGAAGAGGAGGGGAGGGCGGAGTAACTGCGTTGATGTAATGAACTTTAAATTACCTACGTGATTCCGGGTTGCCAAACTTTTGTATCTCGGATAGGACATAGTTCCCGTTTGTTTGTATGCCGACTGTTCCGAAGACTGGCGACATTGTTCGCGTCAGGACCCGCCACTACGTTGCTGAAGGAGTTTCCAAAGACCCCTATGGCACCGTAGTGGAACTTGCCTGTCTCGACGATGATGCCCAAGGCGAACAACTTACCGCCATCTGGGAACTGGAACTCGATACGGAGATCGTCACCAAGCAGGCTTGGGAATCGATCGGGAAGAAGGGCTTTGACTCTCAAGAATATTTTGCTGCCTTTTTCAACACGCTGCGTTGGCACTGCGTGACCTCGACCGACTCTCGTATCTTCCAGTCTCCATTCCGGGCTGGTATCCGGCTGGATCCCTACCAGTTGGAACCGCTTCGCAAGGCACTCCAACTACCGCGGGTAAATATGTTCATTGCCGACGACGTTGGTCTCGGGAAAACCATCGAGGCCGGGCTCATCGCAACCGAGCTGCTTCTTCGCCGCCGCATCGATACGATCGTGGTCTCCTGCCCGCCTGCCATGCTGGGGCAGTGGCGAGACGAAATGGAGACTCGATTCGGACTCACTTTTGAGATCCTCGACCGGCAGTATCTTGAAAAAATCAGGCGTGAACGCGGCTACAGCGTGAACCCCTGGACCACGTTTCCTCGCTTCCTCGTTTCGCAACGTCTCCTCATCGACGAAACCTACGCTGGTCCGCTGCGGACCTGGCTCGACAGCTTGAAGCCCGGAAGCCTGCTGATCCTCGACGAAGCCCATCATGCAGCTCCTTCCAGTGGTGCGAAATACGCCATTGATTCACGGATCACTCGAGCGATCCGTGATCTCGCCCCGCGTTTTGAGCACCGGCTGTTTCTCTCCGCTACTCCGCACAACGGTCACTCGAACAGTTTCTCGGCGCTGCTCGAACTGCTCGATCCGCAGCGATTCACTCGAGGTGTCCCAGTGGTGAAGAGCAACCTCGATTCGGTCATGGTGCGGCGATTGAAGGAAGATATTCGTCAGATCGCCGGCGGGTTTCCGAAACGAGTCGTGGTTCAGGAGGACATCGATGGACTGCCCGATGATGCGCCCGAGCTTACGCTGTTCCAGTTGCTCGACGACTATGCGAGTCTTTGCGAATCTCATCTCGAAACCGCTACTCGCAGAAAACAGATCGAGTTTCAGTTGGTCATCTCCCACCTGCAGCAGCGACTGTTCTCCTCGATCGAAGCCTTTAGCCGTACGCTGGCTGTCCATCGACGTTCCGTGGAGAATGCCGAAGGAGCCCCGGGGCAACGAGGATCCCTGTCCCTGTTGAAAAAAGGCATCGACCGCAATGACGACCTCGCCACAGCCTCGGAGGAGGAAGTTGAGGAAGCACTCGCTGCAGAAGTCGAAGCCGCCTCCTCTTCCGCGCTTTCCGATCTCGAGCAAAACCGGGCTGACCGTTTCGCCCTGCTTGATCAGATGCGGGACGTCGCCGAGTCGGCCCGCTATTCGCCCGACGCCCGAGTCCTCCGGTTATTGGAATGGATGCGCGAGAACCAATGCAGCGGTCTTGGCACCCCGGGCAAGGGCGGTGCTGAGGCGGGAGCTGCGTGGACTGACACTCGCGTCATCCTATTTACCGAGTACGAGACTACCCTGCGCTATCTCCGTGACCAGTTGAGGGCTGCTGCCCAGGGAACAGATCACGCCGATGCGCGGATCGAAATCTTTTACGGTTCCACTCCCGTGGAGAAGCGCGAAGCGATCAAGACTGCCTTCAACAGCGATCCAGAGCACCACCCGGTTCGCATCCTTCTTGCGACCGATGCGGCCCGTGAGGGCCTGAACCTCCAGGCTCACTGTCACCATCTCTTTCACTTCGATGTGCCGTGGAATCCCAGCCGGCTGGAGCAGCGCAATGGCCGGATCGATCGAAAGCTCCAGCCTGCCCCGGAGGTTTTTTGCCATTACTTCAACTACCAGCAGCGCCCTGAGGATCGCATTTTGCAGACGCTCGTGCGAAAGACCGATACGATCGAGAAGGAACTTGGTAGCTTGTCCCAGATTCTCGAAGAGCGGCTCGCTGATACCTTGCAGGGCGGCATCCGCCGACAGAACATCACTGACCTTGCCAGCTCCATCGAGGCTGCCTCCGTCACCGACGATTCTCGCGATGTCGTCGAGCAGGAATTGGAGGAGACTCGAGAACGCCGCGAAGAGCTTGAGCAGAAGATCGAACAACTCGGCCGCCAACTGGAGCAATCGCGTCGCGCCATTCACTTCCAGGCCGACACCTTTCAGTCGGCTCTATCGCGCTCTCTCGAGCTCGCTGGATTCGAAGGTCTCGAAACCGACGACCAGGGACGCTTTCTCTTTCCCGTCGATCCCGCAGAAAAGAATCTCGACCCCTCCTGGATCACCACTCTCGACAGCCTGCGCCGCCCGCCTAGGGATGGAAAACGCAACTGGCAGTGGCGCAAGGAGGCGCCCATCCGGCCGGTTACTTTCATCCCACCCGAGACCATCGACGATGAGGCCGTGCAATTGCACCTCGGTCACCGCATCTCACGCCGCCTCCTTTCTCGATTCTTGTCTCAGGGATTCGTACACGAGGATCTCTCCCGTGCCTGCTTCGCCCAAGCCGATGATCAAATCCCGCGAGTGGTGTTGATCGGGCGCATGGGCCTCTACGGTCCCGGGGCTTCCCGGCTGCATGAGGAGATCCTCACCGTCACCGCACGGTGGTCACCACCTTCGGAACGCCCCGATGGGCTCTCACCCTACGCTCGCGATGCGGAGAATCGGACTCTCGAGATCCTCGATCAGACCATGGCGGAGTTTGGTGCCTCCAGCGAACTTCCCGAAGACGTTCGTGGGACTTTGCTGCAGTCCATGGCCACCGATGTCGAACAGCTGCTGCCCCATCTCCAAGAGCGCGGCGAGGCTGCTCTCTCCACCGCCCAGCAACGCCTCCACGATCGGGCTCGGATTGAGGCCGAGGAGATGGTGCGCATTCTGGAAGGACAGCAGAACCGGGTCCTCAAAGCTCTCCAGAAATACGACGAGAATCCGAACCAGCCTGAATTCGACTTCTCGGAGAAAGAAGAAAAACGCCAAATCGAAGACAATGTCCGCTACTGGCGCAAGTGGCTGGCGGACGTCGACGAGGATCTCGAGACCGAACCCGCCCGGATCCGGGCCTTCTACGAAGTGCAGACGACGCGTATCGAGCCGGCAGGTATTGTGTATCTTTGGCCCGAGAAATGACGACTCCAAGTGTAACAGAAGAGGCCAGTGAAGCAAAACAGAAGGAGTTTGCTGAACACATCGAGGAGATTGCCGAAGTCGCATTCGGTCCGCTTCGGCGGCTCGAAGAGAATCCGAAAGAAGCAGTCGGGGTTTCATTTCTTGAAACGGCGGGTCAGATCCATCCAGGAACTTTTCGCGGAGAAATACGCTCAAAAATTCAAGATGTGGAAAGGTTGATCCGGGATTCGGCTGCGCATGTCTGTGCTAAGCAGGGGGTCGAATACCGCGAATCCAGGCACCGGAAACTCAGGCCAAAGGCCGGAATCCTTCAAGAGAAACTCCAAGATCATTTATTTCAGGTGGAGAAAGCTGCGACTGAATTGCGCGATTGCTTTTTCGAATTCGGGGAACACTCAGACAGCAACTACGGAATTGGGCCTGCGATTTCGAGTGCCGTTCGAAACTTTCGCAATCCTCTGAACGCGCTCCAATCGCTTACAGGGCAACATCCAATTCAGAAGCGATCGAAAGAGTTGGAGACCGATCTCGACAGAACGCTCTCACGATATGCTGATGCTGTCGGGGCTTTGTTGACCGATTTGGGGAACGAGGTTGGAGATTGTATTTCCAGTTTCGTAGAGGAAGTCCGAAACGACGGAGTATAAATATGGCAACCTCCCGCGAAATCCACGACCACCAGACCTGGCTCGGCTACCTGCAGCCGGACGGTCTCGTCGTGTCGCCGGCGGCGATGGTCGATTCGGGGCTGAACTACGACCGCAACGCCCGCCCGTTGCAGGAGGACCTGCTTGATCACCTGCGCGAGGACCAGGGTTGGGACGAAATCGATGCACCGGTCCTCCGCGACCTGCCCGCTTTCCTCACCGGCTTCCTGCAATGGCCGACGGAAGCCCTCCTGTCAGGCGACGACATTCCGGTCGAGCTCGGTGTCTTCCTGCCCGAATACCAGGAGACGCTCCGTCCCACGCACGCGATCCGCGACCTGCGCGTCGATCCCGATACCGAGACCGAATCCGGCGAACCCGTCTCCGCCGCCGACGCCACCCTGATGCTCATCACCGAGCTGGAGCAGGGAACCCCGCTCGACAAACCCACCTCCGAATCCGACCGGGGCTGGGAAACCACGCCTTCGAAGCGTTTCGAGCGTCTCCTCCGCGAGAGCGGCGTCGGCATAGGGCTGCTGTCGAATGGCACCCACCTACGCCTCGTCTACGCGCCTCCCGGCGAAAATCCCGGCTCGCTCACCTTTCCCGTCGCTGCCATGGCCGAGGTCACGGGGCGGCCCATTCTCGGAGGCTTTCACCTCCTGCTCGAGGACTACCGCGTCTTCACCGCGCCGGAGAAGGAAACCTTCGCCGCCCTGCTCAAGAAAAGCCGCGACTTCCAGGCCAACGTCTCCACCGAGCTGGCCCGGCAGGTGCTCGACGGACTCTACGAACTGCTGCGCGGATTGCAGGCCGCCAATGCCCGCACCGACGGCCGACTGCTCGAGCGCGAGCTCGCCGAGTCCCCGCAGACCGTTTACGAGGCCATGCTCAATGTCCTGATGCGTCTCGTCTTCCTCCTCTTCGCCGAGGACCGCGGGCTCATGCCGGGCACCTCCCTCTACGAGCAGAACTACGCCCTCCACAGCCTCCACGATCAACTCCGGTCCGACCGGGAGCGCTACCCCGACACCATGGACCAGCGCTACGGATCGTGGGCGCGGCTGCTCGCCCTCTTCCGGCTCGTTTATGATGGCAGTCGCCACCGCGATATGAAGATGCCGGCCCGCTACGGTTACCTCTTCGATCCCGACCGCTTCCCGTTTCTCGAAGGCATCCGCGACGGGGTGGGGGAAAGCGGAAAAAACCGTCTCCCGCTCATTCCCGACAGCACCGTCTTCACCGTGCTCGACAAGCTGCTCTACCTCGGCGGCGAGCGGGTCTCCTACCGGACCCTAGATGTCGAGCAGATTGGCTCCGTCTACGAGACCATGATGGGTTTCCAGCTCGAAGTTGCTACTGGTCCCACCATCGCGATCAAGCCGAAGAAAAAGCACGGCGCCGCGGCCAACGTGAACCTCACCAAGTTCCTCGCTATCCCCGCGAAGGATCGGAAAAAGCGTTTCAAGGAACTCACCGATCGTGATCTCACTGGCAAACGCCTCACCGCCTTGAAGGAAGCGGAAACGCAGGAGGACCTCCTCGCCGTTTTCGATCACCAGAGCGAACGCAGCAGCCTCATCGCCCGCAACGCCACCCCCACCGTCGCTCACGACGGTGCCCTGCTCCTGCAACCCTCCGAAGCCCGCCGCAAGTCCGGCTCCCACTACACACCGAGGAAACTCACCGAACCCATCGTCCGCAAAGCCCTCGAACCCATCCTCGCCAACCTCACCGGCGACGACCAGACAGGGTCAAGTCAGTCACCCAACCCTGTTGAGTCGCCCGATCAAGAGGGTCTGAAAACTGAAAACTTCGAACTGAACACTCCAGAAACGCCGACAAAGAGTGTTCCTTTCCCCCAGCAGATTCTCGACCTCAAAATCTGCGACCCCGCCGTCGGCTCCGGGGCGTTTCTGGTCGAAGCCTGCCGCCAGCTCGGCGACGAATTGGTCAAGGCCTGGGCCGCCCATGGCGGACGTCCGCAGGTGCCGGACGACGAGGACGAGGTCCTGCTGGCCCGCCGTCTCGTCGCGCAGCGGTGTCTCTATGGCGTCGATCGCAATCCCATGGCCGCCGACCTCGCCAAGCTTTCGCTCTGGCTCGCGACCCTGGCGAAGGATCATCCCTTCACCTTCCTCGCCCACGCGATCCGCTCGGGCGATGCGCTGGTGGGATTGAGCAAGGAACAGATTCTGAAGTTCCATTGGGACACCAGGCATGCCTCGGCGCAGCAGATGGCCTTCGGTCAGGATGTGTTGGAGAAGAAGCTGAAAAGCGCACTCGCCTACCGCCAGGAAATTCTCCAGGCCGGCGACTACGTTCTGCCCGAAATGAAGGCCGAGCAGCTCCGCCTCGCCGACGACGCACTTGAGCCGATTCGTCGTGCTGGCGATCTCGCGATTCTCGCCTTCTTTTCCGAGAGCAAGAAAAACGCCCGGCAGGAGGCGCGGGAGCAAATGCTGGAGCGCTGGCAGTTGGCGAATGATCAGAGCGGTTCGCCGGAGAGTTTGCGGGAAGGGCTGAAGCTTAAGGGCGAGATTCGCGCGGCCAAGGAAGCCGAGAAGCCAGTGCGCCCGTTTCACTGGGAGATCGAATTTCCCGAGGTGTTCGAGCGGGGGAATCCGGGGTTTGATTGTTTTGTGGGGAATCCGCCTTTCCTAGGGGGAAAAAGAATTTCAGGGGTTTCAGGTAAACCCTATTCCGAGTGGCTGATCGCTTCAAATCCCGAAACCAACGGAAACGTTGACTTGGTAGCTCACTTTTTTAGGCGAGCATTTGAACTCCTAGCCAATCGCGGAAGTTACGGGTTAATTTCAACGAAGACGATAGCACAGGGTGACACAAGGAGGGGAGGGCTAAGAGCGATCCGTAGACGGTCAGGATTCATCTATTCTGCAATACGCCTTCTGAAATGGCCAGGAGAAGCAGCGGTTTCCGTAAGCGTGGTGTGGATTAGGAAAAGTGCAGATTGGAGTCCCGTGATTTTGGATGGCCAAGCCGTGGAAAAAATAACCGCTTTTCTTCTTGGAAAGGGGGGGGATGAGGACCCAGAAAAGCTCTCCATGTCCAAAGGCCTAGCCTTCATCGGATGTGACCTGAAGGGGCAAGGGTTCTTGTTTGCGGACGGCGACCCCGCAGCAAATAGTCACGAACTTCGCAACAAACTGATAAAGTCCAACAAAGAAAACTCCAAAAGGATTTTTCCTTTTTTGGGAGGTGAGGAAATCTCGGACCTTCCTGCTTTCTTACCCACTAGATTCGCAATCGATTTTCGGGAGATGTCAGAGGAAAAGGCGGGTCAGTGGCCAGAGCTTCTCGAAGTAGTAAAAAGTAAAGTTCCCATCGAGAGGGCCTCGAAGTCTTCGTCACTAGGAGATTACCCATGGTGGATCTATTGGCGACCGAGAAGAGAACTTTATGAAAAGATTGCAGATTTTGAGAGAGTTATAGTCTGTGCGCAAACAGCAAAGCATAATCGCTTTCAGTTCTACTCTCCCGAAACAGTTTTTAGCCATTACACCATTGTTTTTGCCATAGATTCATATTCAGGAATTTCGATCCTTGAATCGCAATCTCACTCAGCCTGGGTATCGACGTTTTCCTCTACCCTGGAGGATAGGCAAAGATATATTCCTTCCGACTGCTTCGAAACCTTCCCCTTTCCCACCGATTGGGAAACCAACGAGACCCTCGAAACCATTGGCCGGGCCTACTACGACTTCCGGGCCGAGGTCATGATCCGCAACGACGAGGGGCTGACGAAGACCTACAACCGATTTCACGATCCCGGCGAGACGATGCCCGACATCCTCCGCCTCCGCGAGCTGCACGCCGAGATGGACCGCGCCGTCCTCGACGCCTACGGCTGGACCGACATCCCCACCGACTGCGAATTCCTCCTCGACTACGAGATCGACGAGGAGGAATGGGGCAACCGGAAGAAGCCCTACCGCTACCGCTGGCCCGACGAGATCCGGGGCGAAGTCCTCGCCCGCCTCCTGGAGCTCAACGCCGCCCGCGCCGCCGAAGAATCCCACGCCGGGACCACCCCCACCGCATCGCCACCCGGAGTCCGTGGCGCAAGCAAGGCCCGCCGTTCGGGACGGCGACGTTCCGAACGAACCCATGCCGTTGTCGAAT
>JAKSBG010000062.1 GCA_022361255.1 Verrucomicrobiales bacterium | reverse complement strand
TATGCGCAGGTCGGACACGGTGGAGCCGGAGCGAATGGATCGGCGGAAGGTGATATTTTCCTGAATGTTGACCCACACACGCATGCTCCCGGTTCGGGAGTTGATGTTTCTCTCGTTGCAGGGACAGGTGCGGGATCCTATGCCCAGGTCGGACACGGAGGTGTGGGGGCTGCCGGGAACAAAACCGGTAACATTGCGATCGATTCATCCGGGGACTTGAAGGTGACGGCGGGAGCGGAAGACCTTGCCTATGCCTTGATTGGTCATGGTGGGGTCGAAGCAGACGGGTTTCTAGACGGGGGCATCAGCCTCGATGTCGGGGGAAATATCGACCTGGCCGGGGGCGGTACCGCCGGGGATAGCTCTGACGGTGAAATGAACTTTGCCATGATTGGACATTCCCTTGAGGGCGCTCGCGGAGGATTCGGGAACCTGGTCGAAGAAGGCGGGCTCATTGTGGGCGAAGCCGAGTGGTTCAATGCGACCGACAACTGGGTCGTTCGTCCGGAAGGCTACTATCCGGTTGGCTGGACCGGTTCGCCGGCACCTCCTGCTCATACCTTTTCGGGTAGCCGGAACGGCTATTTCCTTGAGTTGCCTGACGGTAATCCGGCAGGGGCAGCGAGTTCCAACAGCTACGTCCACTACACTTTCACCACGGGATCCAGCGGTGGTTCTTACCGGCTGAACATGCGTTGGACCGGTTTCAACGGAAACAGTGACTCCCTTTTTGCCGACATCGTCGAAGTCAAAGACGGAGCCGGAGGAGAGGCGGACTACTACAATTTCGCTTCCACGACGGGTGGGTTTGGGACATTCGGATGGCACAGTGGGGCTACCACGGAGGCCAGCAGCGGTGGCGACAGCAGCAATCCTCCGGTCTGGAATCTCGCTGCCAACACGACTTACACATTGAGAATCAATCCCCGGGAGGACGGTGTCGCCGTCGATTCGTGGATGTTGGTAAACAACGCGACTGGAACTTTCAACGGGGATGCCGGAGTCACCTTTGCGAACAAGAGTGGAATCGGCGGTGGTGATATCAGTGTAAATTCAGGTGGAAATATTACCGTGAACAGCGGTATCAACTCCGATGCATTTGCTGCCATAGGCCACGGTGGAAGCTCGCATCAAACTCCGGGAGGATTGAGCTACGGGAGCGCTTCTGATGGTGCCGATGTTTTTGTGCACGCCGATGGAGGAATCGTTCTCGATGCGGGAGCAAATCCGGGAGATACAGCCGGGGCTTCGAATCGATATGCTGTGATTGGACATCATGGGGTGGACGCTGATTTCGAGGCTTTTGGAAACGTCACTGTCGAAGCAGGTGCGGGAGGCGTGAGAATGTCCTCCGGAAATGCGGTCGACAGTTTCGCTCAAATCGGACACGCAAGTAACAGAGAAAGTGGTGGCGGCACCGCACTTTCCCGCCAAGGGGATGTGAGTGTGTCCACTACAGGTGTGATCGAAATGCTCGCAGGGAGTTTTGATGGAGGTCACGCCCAGATCGGTCACGGCGGCTCTCGCGTATCAGGTGTGAAAGCCGGCTCAGTGGATGTCATTGCCAACGGGCTCAGCCTGATTGCCGGAAGCGGAGTATCCTCTTACGCTCAAATTGGCCACGGTGGTGAAGAAAGCGTGGGGGATATGAGCGGTGATGTCGTATTCTCCGTTGACGGATCTGTCGACATTTCAGCCGGTGACGGCAATGGGGCCTATGCAATGATTGGACACGGAGGAGGAAGTTCGTCCGGAGATCAGGATGGCCGGATTCAGGTTTCGTCAGATGATCTTCGTATCGCAGGAGGAACCGGTGAAAGAAGCGCCGCGCAAATTGGTCACGGTGGAAACAGTTCCAGCGGAGCGAAGAGTGGCGATGTCGATGTGACCGCGGAAAGCGTAGACATCCTTGCTGGTAGCGGTGACTTTGCTCGGGCCGCAATCGGCCATGGCGGCAACAGCGGAGTAGGTGACATTTCCGGCGAAGTTGATGTGGACGCGACCGTTGGCGGTATCATTATGCGTTCCGCTGACGGCAGATCCTCGGGAACGCAAATTGGCCACGGTGGATCGGGCTACGGAGGTAGCGTTGTCGGTCAGGCCGTAACTGTGTTCTCTCAAAATGGACTGACAATGACTGGTGGTGACGGCTTGAGCAGTTCAAGTCAGATCGGACACGGCGGAGCAATTGCCAATTCTCCGGAACTCAGCGGAGCAGTAAATGTGACTGCAGGTGGTGACGTTTCCCTGATGTCTGGATCTGAGATCCACAGCTTTACCCAAATCGGTAACGGCGGCAGTTCTGTTGACGGCGATTTCAGCGGTGAAGTCACCCTGGAATCAGGTGGTGCGATCGTCTTGAGTTCGAATGGAACAACGGGGGCATACTCGAAGATTGGTCATGGAGACGACCTGGGAGCTCCCGCTCTGTCCGGCACAGGAGACCGTTCTGGCAACATCGAGGTGTCAGCCGATTCTGATGTAACGATGACTGATGCAATGATCGGTCATGTAAACGCCACCAGCAATTCCACCTCTTCGGGAGGTTCCACGCAAATTGGTGTCGCAGGAAGTGCTCCTGCTGATCAGACTGCGGGAGTAATGATTGCCGATGCAGACAGTGAGTTTCATGGGCAGGATGGATTGCGCTTTTATTTGCCCCGCCGGGGGAATAATCAGATTTCTGCGGGAGCAACTCTGAACGGGGTTTCGTTCGAAGGTGCGGAAACCGATCCGAGCGAAACGCAAAGAATCGACGAATTCACGATCAACATTCTCGGAGATCAGATTCTGTTTCCAAACGAGCATGCCAACGTCTTTGGCACAGGGCCGGCCCCACAGAACCCCGGGAATTTCGCATTCTACTACGATACCATCGTCCTTGTAGATTTGCCGGAACCCTCAGGTTCAGAGACTCCCGGTTCTGCGACGCTCACCCCGCTGATACTGCCATTCTTCGATCTGCTTTTCCCGGATGACCGTACTACCGACGACTGGCAACGGAAACGAAGAAAGGATTTCACGAGTTATAAATCCTGGAGCACCTACTACGAAGGTTTCGAGCAATATGGACTTTACGGAGACAGTATTTTCTCCGCCGGGCTCGAAAACAATCCCGATTCTGAGGAGGAAGGATTTTAGAATAAGGTCTTATTTTTGAGTTATCTGCTTCCGTATTACAACAGGGGAATGATTAAAATAGCAGAGCCGTGTCGAAGGGGTGTTTTGCGCAACCTGCTGGTTTTCAGTCGGGTTTGAAGCTTTGGGTGAACGTTTTCGGTTTGTGACGCTTGTGGCGTGTTCGCGCCGCTTCCGTGGGAATACCCTGACATTGTGTCACATTCGTAAGAATTCTGACAAAAGTAACTGACGAATGAAGGGATTCTTTTCCGCTTTACAGTGGATCAGGATTCTTCTTAGTAGTCCGCTTCCGCCTCGTTTTTTTGGCGCGACAAAACCCTCCTCCTGCCAACGAATAAAATTCGTTGGCTTGCTGTATCAATGAAACAAAATTGTTTTTCTAGTACCGGATTGCTCCCTCGGATTCGGAATTTTCGTACTCTTGTCCATGCTGTTACCGCAGTACTCGTGCCAAGCTTTCTATTTTGGACGCCGGTTTATTCAAATCCGCGAGGAGGAGTGGTAGTTCATGGAGATGTGCAGTTTTCCGGGACGGGCGGGAATTTGCAGATTCGTCAGAACAGCCGGAACGCGATCATCAACTGGGAGGATTTTTCGATCGATGCGGGAGAGCTGACACAGTTTCGTCAACCGAACTCGAGT
>JAKSBG010000063.1 GCA_022361255.1 Verrucomicrobiales bacterium | reverse complement strand
GAAGTGCCGGACTCCCGGAGCCAAGGCGGCCTATTATGCGAAGTAGGAATGCTCTCGCGAGAGAATAGCCGCGCTCGCAGAGAGCGTGGCCGAGCTTAGATAGGCCACCGTCTTGCGACGGCGGCTACGGGTGGCGTGTCGAGTGAGTTGAGGCAGTCGGCGATTGCCTGGAGGTGTAGCCGCGCTCGCAGAGAGCATGGCCGGGCTTAGGTAGGCCACCGTCTTGCGACGGCGGCTACGGGTGGCGATGTGCTTTCGGGGTGGGAAAGGGGGAAATACCGGGTCGGAACGTTTGCTCAAGGTGACAGCGAGAGCACAAGGCTTCCCTGAACGCTACGGGCGAACACGGATTCAGGCTCGGCGGAGCGGATGAAAGATCCGAAAAAACAGGGAGATAGGAATTGCGGAGACGAGGCGGTTTTTCCAAAGGATGCGCGTCTATGCCGGATTCCCTGTTTGGGCCTGCAGTGTCTCCGGGCCAGGCACAGCCGGGTTCAGGAGCGGTGGTGAATACACGAAAAGTAACGGGTTGCGCTGGATAGTGGCCGAAAGCAGGTGTCGGATAAAATATCACAGTGAGAACGTGAAGTCCTCCTATCAAAACAGCAAGGAGTGAAAACAGAACTACCGGATGTCGCGTCGCAAATGGTTCGCTCATACCTGGTATTGAGCGAAGGAGGGAAGTCTGTGACGACTGTTTCGCAAGGAGAGGGAACAGGGTTGTTCGAGGGACTATACCCTGTTTGGTCCCCTGTGTAACACTGTCGAGTGTTGTGTCAGGGCGTTTTCCGGATTGGGATTTCCAGATCGTCCACCGAAATTTCTGAGATGCGGATCTGTCCGCGCTGCTGCTGAAAGTCAATGCGGAAGCCGGTGACGGGATTTTTTGCAGTGAACGGGATGGAGACGGTCGATTTCCCTTTTGGATACGCGTTGGAATAGACGAGTCGGTCTTTAAAGTAGAGTGGTTTGATTCCCTTTTCCGCCCAGCGGAGAGCGATGCGCCCCGGTTTTTCCGAGTCAATCTGAAGAGTAAGGGTTCGGTTTCCCGACGGGGAAGGCTCTTTCAGCTGCAGATTGATTTGTGCATTGTTTTCCTCGACTGAGGCGATGAGATTTCCTCCTGCAGCATCCAGCTTCATTCCTTTCCCGGCGCGTATGCCGAGTTTGGTCAACTCTGCGGAAGCGGGATTGTAGTTGGGATTTGGTCGCGGGAAGACAGCTCCCGTATCTTTGAGGAATCTGTCGAGTTTGGTAGAGAGCTCTATGACTTTGTCAGGGTATTCAGCGGACAGGTCTTTGCGCTCTCCCATGTCATTTTGGAGGTTGAAAAGGCGGTGCTCATGGTCGCCGTTTTTGCCGTTGTGCAGGAGTCGAAGCAGCTTCCAGTCACCGGAATAGGCGGACGCGCTCGGTGGAAGCGTGTCAGGGACTCCGGTGGAGTGAGGAAAAAAAGTGAAGATCGCATCCCGGTTCAGTTGCTCTCCGTGAAAGGCGGGAAGCAGGCTGATTCCGTCGAGTGGGACAGATCTGTCAGGTTCGAGTCCGGCCATCGCGAGGAGGGTGGGGAAGAAGTCGGGACTGGTAATGAGGTCGTCGCAACGGGTGCCGGGTTTTGTCACTCCAGGCCATGAAACAACTGCGGGAACGCGAACGCCGCCGTCCCAGTTGTTTCCTTTTCCGCCCCGGAGCGGGCGATTCGAGGTGGGGGTGGTGCCGTCGACTTCGTTGTACATGTTGCCTCCGTTGTCGGAGAAAAAGACGATTGCGGTTTTGTCAGTCAGTTCGAGACGGTCGAGGGCATCGAGCATCTTCCCGACATTTTCGTCCAGCGACTGAACCATTGCGGCATAGGTGGGGCTGCGCTGTTCGTCCTTCGGGTCAATTTTGCTGCGGTATTTTTCGATGTATTCTTTCTTCGCGTCGAAGGGGGCATGGACGGAGAATTGCCAGTAGTTGAGGAAGAACGGTTTGTCTTTGTTCGCTTCGAGAAAAGCGACCGCTTCGTCACCCATTCTGTCCTCAATGTGTTCGCCGGGATACTTCTCTTTGAAGTCGGGAAATTTCCACGGGGCAACGAAACTTCCGGCGGGGCCGGGGCCGTGCCAGTGGGGGACGTCGACGTCAAAGCCATGCTCGAGAGGGGAATACGGCTCCGCGCCGAGATGCCACTTTCCGAAATGCCCGGTGACGTATCCTGACTCCTTGAGGCGTTCGGCGATGGTGACATGCGCCGGGTCGAGGCGGGTCACGGAGGTGTAGGTGGTGAGTTTTTTGTTGGAAGGAGCGTCGTCTGCGGCCTTTGCTTTGAGGACGATGTTGGGTGTGTGGCAATTTGGTGAGGTCAACCCGGTACGTGCGGGGTGTAGTCCTGTCAGGATGCTCGACCTGGTCGGGGAGCAAAGGGGATTCGCGGTGTAGGCTCGCGTGAATGTCATGCCCCGGGAAGCCAGCTTTTCAAGGTTGGGCGTTTCGTAGAGTTGTGTTTCCCCGTAGAGAGTGGTATCGGCCCAGCCGAGGTCGTCGGCAAGGATGAAAAGAATGTTGGACGGAGCTGCACTGTCGTTCTGAGGGAACGCAGTGTTGATCAGAAGTAAGGCAGAGGCGGCAAGGAGGAGGGGGAGTTTCATTGATTTGCGCAATTGCGCAGAGTTCTGTAAGGGAGTTTGACTCCAGAATTTTTTGAGGTGTCACCAGACTTCCTTTCTGCGTTTTTTGGGATGCCGGGTTTTGTCGGCCATCTCTTCGAGGTAATATGCGATGTTCTCCGGGTCAAGAAACGGGTCGCCGATTTCTTTCTGGAAATCCCGCATTGCTGCGAAGAGTTGGTCCTTTTTCGCCTGGAGTTGTGGATCTGCGGAACCGGCAAGGTTGGTGATTTGTTAGGGTCCCTGTGAAGGTCGAAACGTCTTCAGATTGACAGTCTGAAACTGAATGCGCTCGTAGGCGTTTTTCTGCCCGGGATCTCCGGCTTCGAACAAAACTCCCACTTCCCCGTTTCCGAGGTTTACCATGTCGCTGTAGGCGGCGGGACCGGTATGGATGAGTGGCCCGTCCCTCCACGTTTTCGCTTCATCACTGGAATAGCGGAGTCGCAGGTCACTGCGACCTTTTCCCGATGGACCATTTTCATCAGGACCGGAGAAGAGAATGAGATCGTTGGAGGCACGCAGCAGGGCACACTGGACGACGGGAGGGTCGAGAACTCCGGAAACGGGACGAAATTTCTTCCATTCCCCACTGCCGGAAACCAGGGTCTCGCCGCTGTCCCGACTCCAGGCTTCCCCGCGGGTCCCGGGAGCTTCGCCGTTTTGATCGCGAGTATTGAAATAAAGCACGCCGCCCTTCAGTTCCACGACGGTAGTTTCATTGGCGTTGAGACCGTCGTCATAGGTTTCATCGAGACCTCCGATTCGCCAGGTTTTGCCGTGATCGTCGCTGATGATGGAATGCACTCCGTTCGGGCCGCGATCTTCGCCGTCGTCGCTGATTCTGTGGTCGCAGGGAATCACGATCCTTCCGCGGTGTGGGCCGCTTTGCAATTGAATCGAATGAACCGGACCGGTTGCATACCAGCCCCAGGACTCCTTTTTAACGTCCGCAGTGATTTCGCGACGGGGTGCCCAGGTTTTCCCGGAGTCATCACTGAAGGTCACGAAAACGCGGTCGTTTTCGAGGGTGAAAGGGAGCCAGATCCGGCCGGGGAACTCGGGATTGAGGTGATCAACGACGGGAGCGGGATTGCCGATGGTGATTTCCGGCGGTTCATCACCAAAGAGGTCGAGAAAATGCTCGCTTTCCAATACAGTCTCCAACTTTCCCCAAGTCCGGCCTCCGTCGGAGGATCGTTTCAGGACCATATCGATCTCGCTGGCATCACCGCCCTGCCGTGCTTCAGAGAAGGCTAACAGATCACCATTCCCGGCACGAACAATTGCAGGGATTCGAAAGACTCTATATCCTTCCTCACCCTGTTTAAAAACGGTCACGGGAGGTTTCTCCTGTTGCAATGCAAGGGCATCCAGTTCCTCAAGCTTCAGCCTCACACTGAGGATGTAGGGTTCTTCTCCTTTTTCCCAGTGGCCGTAGGTGGTGGTGACTATGGTGTTGTCAGGGAGCAACTCGACTCCGGGGTAGGCGCAGTCGGCACCCTTGTGATTGTCTTTGAGCCTGACGTGATACTGTCCGGGTGTTCCGTTTACGAGGTCGTCCCAGGTCCCGACCCAGGCGACCCAGTCATCCTCGAATTCGCCTTTGGTTCCTTTTGGTGAATTGCTGCGGAATGAAATGAAAAGCCGACCGTCCCCGGTGTATGTACCGGTGTGGCGGTCGCCGTTGAGAGAGGAAGGAACTTCGCGGGGGGCAGTCCATGTTTCACCCTCGTCATCCGAGAAAATGATGTGAGAATTTTTCCGACGGGCATTCTCCCGAAGCAGAACTGCGATACGCTTTCCGTCGGGAGATCGAATCGCGCCGGGTTCGCAGAGATGTACGTCAGACGACTGGTAAATGGCGGTGGGGGGCGCCCAGGTGAGACCGCCATCCTCAGACTTTGTCGAATAAAGGGTGAAAACGACAGGGTCTTCCTGCTCGACTCCTTTCGCGATGAAACGTCCGTCGTCGTGGAAGAGAGCCATATAGTGACCGGGGCCGGTTTTCCGCTCGAAAAGGGTTCCCATCACGACAATGCCGCCCCAGTCGCCGACCTTTTCCAACTCGCTCCAGTTCGCTCCGTCGTCTTCGGTCACAGCCAGTCGCGCCGGATAAAGCCCTGACCACATGATGATGCGTTTTTTGCCCCCGGCATCGACGACGCGGTGCAGGGTGGGGACTTCTTTGCTGGTTTCCCAACTCTGAGGCGTTGGCAGGCGGTCCGTCCAGGTCAGGCCTCCGTCCGTGCTGCGCTTGTAGACGATGCCTCCTTTTCCGTGGCCTTTGGGGTAAACGCAGAGAATGGTTTTCCCGTCTTCGAGGAGGCAGGTAGTCGGGTGCCCGAGGTATTGTCCCTTTTCCCGGTCGACTACGACCTGCCGGTGCGTTTCATCGTTGAGGTCGAGAAACGGCAGGTTACTTTTCCCCTCTTGCGCGTAGAGGGGGCAGCAGGACACGGCTGCTAAAACGGCGATTTGAATTTTCATGGGGCAGTTTGTTTAGGTGTATGATTGGGAGACATCGGTTCAGCACGAACAGAGCGTTTCCACTCGTGCAGTTCCTTGAGCATTTCGCTGACACGAGTCGTTTCTTTATCTGAGAGATCGGCGGATTCACCGGGATCGTTGTGCAAATGATAGAGTTCGAGTTTTTCCGTTTCGAGAAACTCGATCAATTTCCAGGGACCCTTGCGAATGATGGAAACAGGAGCGCTGTGCGGGTGCTTGTTGTAATGCGGGTAATGCCAGAAAAGGGCGCGGGTATCCTCGCGTGAATCTTCGGCATCTTTCTGAAAGAGGTGAGTGAGGTTGCTCCCGTCCGTTTCGAGCGGAGGAGTCTCCGTGATAGCGAGAATGGTGGGAAAGAGGTCGCACGAGATCACCGGAAGATCGATCTGCCCCGGGGCATCCTGCCCGACTCCCGCCCCGGAGATGACCAGGGGGACTCGAATGCCGCCCTCGTAGTGCGAGCCTTTGTTCGCCCGAAGCGGCGCGTTGTCGGTCGCTTTGGCGAAGCCCCCATTGTCGGAGGTGAAAATGATACAAGTGTTTTCTCTCGCGCCGGAACGTTCCAGGGCATCAAGGACACGACCAACACTTTCGTCCACGCTCTCCACCATTGCCGCATAGGCGGGAGGTCCCTGTCTTTCATTTTTGGGAATCCTTTCGTAGCGCTCCATCAGCTCCGGCTTTCCTTCGAGCGGCGTGTGAACGTTGTAGTAGGCAAAATGAAGAAAGAACGGTTCCTCCGGGGGGCGGTTTTCAATCCGGTCGACGACCTCATCAGTGAGCCGGTCAGTGAGATAGTCACCATCCTTTCCGTCGGGCAGGGTTTGCTTGTGAACGAGAAGTTCCGTTGTCGGAATTTTCCAGTCTCCTTCGAACGGAAAAAAATACGAACCGGGTGCACCGTGATCGCTTCCGGCAATATTTACGTCGAACCCGTGATGTTCCGGCAGGGAAAATGGAGCGCCGCCGAGATGCCATTTACCAACATGCCAGGTGGAGTATCCGCTCTCCCGGAGGGCCTCGGCGATGGTCACGGTTTCCAGCGGCAATGAGCGAAGGAACCGTCCTTCCTGCATAGTATGTTTGTTTCTGTCCCAGCGACCTGCCGGCAGCCATTGCGTCAGGAGAAGGCGGGCCGGATATTGCCCTGTCAGGATTGCGGCTCTCGTTGGTGAGCAAACGGCGCAGGCCGCGTAGGCGGTGGTAAAGCGAACTCCCTCCGCAGCAAGGAGGTCAATGTTCGGGGTGCGGTAGTATTCGCTCCCCTGGCAGCCGAGGTCGCGCCAACCGAGATCGTCGACGACAAAGAGTATGACATTCGGTTTCTGCGGGGCGGAAAAGAGAGTGCCACTGAGAAAAAACAAACCGAGAAATACCGGGAAGCCTGTGAGGAGGTTTCGGTTCATGAGCGTGCCTGGTCGAGAAAGGATAGAACGGAATCCCGCCCGTATTCGAGCTGTTTGCGGACAAGTGCCTCTGCTGCTGACTCATCGCCGGCTTCGAGCAGTGCGACGAGCTCGAGGTGGGTCTCAAGAGTGGACTTCACGAGGTCGTGAGAAAGAATTTTCGGAGAACTGCGATGCGCCGCGAAGCACTGAGAGAGCACATGAACATTGGCAGTAATTTTTGCCAGAAAGCGGTTTCGCGAAGCGTGGATCATGATTTCATGAAACCGCTCATTGAGCGTCAGCCAGTGGTCGAGATCTTTTGTCGTAGCTCCGCGACGTGCTGTCATAATTTTTTCCCCGAGGTCCTGCCACTCTGAAAGAAGGGACTTCAACTCTGCCAGCTCAAGATCGGTTATGTGCCTGGCGGCGCGTGCCGCGGCGTAAGGCTCGATCAGTTCGCGTGCATCATAGATCTCCGCGATTTCCTGGCGGTCAAACAAGCGAACAAATGCGCCGGCACCCGCAACCTGTTCAACAATGCCTTCGCTGGCGAGCCTGCCGATGGCTTCCCGGACCGGAATGAAACTGGCCCCGATTTCCTCGGCTATGGACCGGTTTACGAGGCGGTCCCCGGGAACGAGCTTTCCGGAAAAAACCTGTTTTTTGATGTGCTGATACGCTTGTTCGCTGAGGGTGGGGCCGGACATTATTATCGCGATGCTATAGCATGTTATAGCAAAATATAACAAAATTACTCACGGAATATTTTCGCGATCGCGTGATTCGGTTTTCGAGACCGGAATCGGGATTTTCCTACGCCAGAATTGGTTTCACGATATGTCCGTGGACATCAGTGAGGCGATATCGCCTGCCCTGGAAGCGGTAGGTGAGACGCTCGTGATCGATGCCCATGAGGTGCAGTATCGTTGCGTGTAGATCGTGAACGCTGACGGGATCCTTCGTGATGTTATATCCGTAGTCGTCGGTTTCTCCGTGGACAGTGCCGCCTTTGATCCCGCCCCCGGCCAGCCACATGCTGAAGCAGCGGGGGTGATGGTCGCGGCCGTAGCTTGTTTCGCTGAGTCCACCCTGACAATACACTGTCCGTCCGAACTCGCCGCCCCAGATGACGAGTGTGTCGTCAAGAAGACCGCGCATTTTCAAATCTTTCACCAGAGCGGCCGATGCCTGATCCGTTTCGCCGCAACGCGCGCGGAGTTGCTTCGGAAGACCGCCGTGAGTGTCCCATCCGCGATGAAACAGCTGAACGAACCGGACCCCTTTCTCCGAGAGCCGGCGGGCCAGAAGTGCATTGTAGGCGAAGGTGCCGGGCTTACGGGCGTCTTCCCCGTAGAGTTCAAAGGTGCTTTCCGGCTCCGAACTGAGATCGGTTAAGTCCGGGACCGATGTCTGCATGCGGTAGGCCATTTCGTATTGCGCAATGCGCGTTTCGATTTCCGGATCGGCGAATTCCCCGAGGTGTGCCTGATTCAGTTCGCTGATGTGGTTGAGCGTTTTGCGTCTCAGCTCCCGGCTCATTCCATCGGGATTGCTGAGATACAGAACGGGATCTCCGCTGGATCGAAATTTCACGCCCTGGTGTTTTGAGGGGAGGAAACCGGAGCCCCAGAGACGGTCGTAAAGCGCCTGCCCACCACGATTTGACGTCATCGCGACGAAAGCCGGCAGATCGGAGTTCTCACTGCCGAGCCCGTAACTCATCCACGCCCCGATGCTGGGACGCCCAGCCAGTTGAAAACCGGGTTGGAAAAAGGTGATGGCCGGGTCGTGGTTGATCGCATCCGTGTGCATGGATCGTATCAGTGCCACATCGTCGGCGATACTTCCGAGATGGGGAAGAAGTTCGGCATTTAAGTTCATCCCCGATTCACCGAAGCGCTCAAACCGGAAAATGGATCGTGCCGCGGGGAAGGAATCCTGTCCCGCGGTCATTCCAGTGAGGCGTTGTCCGTTGAAGACGGAGTCGGGAACTTCCTGACCGTGTACTTTGTCGAGGTGAGGTTTGTGATCAAACAGATCGTGCTGGGGCGGGCCGCCGCTCTGGAAAAGGTAGATGATGCGCTTCGCCTTCGGTGCCACCGGTTGGTAACTGCGGGCACCGAACAGGTCGGGATTGAGAAGGGATGCGAGAGCGATACCTCCGACAGCGCGGCTTCCGGTATCAAGAAAAGAGCGGCGATCAAGTATAGAATTCATTTCCGCGTAATGGTTTCGTCGAGGTTGAGAAGCACGTTCGCAAGCGAAGTCCATGCGGCGAGTTCTTCCGGGCTTTTTCCATGCAAAGAGGTGGGAGGGGATGCCCCGATGGAAAGCAGTTTGGTAGCTTCGTCAGGTTTCCTCGCAAATTCGTCCCGATACTGCGCGAGCGCGGCTTCGAGAATTGCTGTTTCGTTCTCTTTCGGATGTCTCGCCGTTGCCGCCCGGAATGCGTAGGTAAGGGGTGCCTCTCCGCCTTCTGTTAGAATCCGTGCTGCGAAGTGTCGTGCCGCCTCGACAAAGCCGGTTTCATTGAGAAGAGCGAGAGCCTGCAGGGGCGTGTTGGTTTCTTTGCGGTTCACCCAGCAGGCTTCGCGATCCGCAGCGTCAAAAACCGCCATCGTTGGCGGTGCCACCGTCCGCTTCCAAATTGTGTAGAGGCTTCGGCGGTAGAGGTCTTTCCCGGTGGAAGGTTTGTATTTCATCCCCATACTCATTTCCGCCCACAGGTTTGCGGGCTGATAGGGACTCACGGAAGGGCCTCCCGTTTGTTCATGGAGAAGACCGGAAAGGTAGAGTGCCTGGTCACGAATGACCTGACCACTCAGGCGAATTCTGGGGCCGCGGGCGAGGAGCCGGTTTTCCGGGTCGCGTTCGCGATGATCGGAAGTCATTCGGGCAGCCTGACGGTAGGTGCGACTGGTGACGATCCGTTTGTGCATTGCGGCAACATCCCAACCGGAGGCAACAAATTCGGAGGCAAGCCAGTCGAGCAACTCCGGATGACTGGGCGCTTCGCCCTGGACGCCGAAGTCTTCGGCTGTTTTTACGAGTCCGGTGCCGAAGTGTTTCTGCCAGTAGCGATTGACTGCGACCCGGGCGGTGAGGGGGTGCTCTCCACTGACAAGCCATCGCGCAAAACCGAGGCGGTCTCTGGGGGCTTTGTCAGGAAGCGGGGGAAGCTTCGAGGGAACATCCCGCTGAACCTCTTCGCCAAGATCGTGATAGATTCCGCGATTGCGAAGAAAGGTTCGCTTCGGGTGCGGGCTTTCGCTCATCACCATGAGGGTGGGGAGGGTCTCTTCGTATGCTTCGAGTTCTTCCCGGGCTTTCACGTACTCGGCGTAGGCGGCGGTGTTCTTTACGAGAGAGAATTGTTTCCTCATTTCTCCGCCGTAGGGAGCGGCGAGGAGAGAAATTTCTTCTTTCCATAAATCGGTGGAGTAGAGCCGGAGGTCCCGCAAAGAACCGTTGAATTTCTTCGATTCGGGACGGATCCCGAAACCGATCCGGAGAGGCTCTTTTTCTGTTACTCCACCGTTGTTACTGTTCGTGTTGTGCGTCACGGTGACTGCCGCCAACTCTCCGTTCAGAAACACGTGTTGTCCGTTGGCGCTGTTCGACCCATCGTTGGTCACGGCGATGTGGGTCCACTTGTCTTGCGGAACGGATTCTTTGGTCGTGACCCTTCCGACGCCGGCAACCCAGCGGGAGATGAGATCGAACTGCAACTTCCCGCCGTCCACGAGCGACACCTCGATGCCCGGTCTCGTTGTGCCTCCTTTCTGGCGGGAGAGGACAACGGCGTCTTCTGTTGTGTTTGGCCGTATCCACATCGATACGGTGAACTGTCTGTCCGCCCGGAAATCGGGAAGAAGCTTCTGGTCTGCGATCTCGAGATGCGATTTTCCGTCGAGCACGAGGGCCTTTTCCCGGTATTCCGGTGTGCCTGCTACCTGCACTTTTCCGGTGGGAGGTCTGTCCAGCGCGTACCGCGTCTCTAATTTGCGATCGATCAATTGGCCTCCGTTCTGCGGTGTGTTTCCGGGGACAAGCGCTGCGCGGGTTGTTTTCACACGGCTTTTCTTCTCATTCAGAATCTTCTCCTGTTCACGCGTTGGTGCAATGATGACAGGTTCTGAATTGCCATTCTTTACGGCACGCCCGGCTTCGGGAATGGAGTTAAAGAAGGCGATCATCTGGTAGTAGTCCTTCTGGGAAATCGGATCGTATTTGTGATCGTGACAACGTGCGCAACCCATTGTAAGGCCCATCCAGAGTGTCGACGTCGTATCAACCCGGTCGACGGCGTTTTCGAGAAGAAACTCCTCGATGACGAGCCCGGCTTCTGAGTTGTATCGGTGGTTTCGATTGAATCCCGTGGCAATTTTTTGATCGAGTGTAGCGTTGGGAAGTAGATCACCGGCGAGCTGCTCGATCGTGAACTGATCAAAGGGCTTGTGGGAATTGTAGGCGTCGATGACCCAGTCTCTCCATCTCCACTGAAATCGCGGCCCGTCGAACTGGTAGCCGTCCGTATCAGCAAAACGTGCTGCCTCAAGCCAGGGGAGAGCCATCGCTTCGCCGTAGCGTGGAGAGGCAAGGAGCCGGTCGACGGCGGCTTCATAAGCGGCGTCGCGGCGGGCGATGTAGTCGGCGACGAAGGACGAGACTTCCTCCGGCGTCGGCGGCAGTCCCGTCAAATCCAGGGTGAGGCGGCGAATCAGTCTTTCAGGTGAAGCTTCTTCGTTAAAATCAAAGCCCTCTTTCTCCAGCCGGGAGCCGATAAATGCATCGATCGGGTTCGGGCCGAATTCGCCGGTGGGAATGTCAGGGCGTTCCGGTGGAATGAATGACCAGTGCTCCGAATATTCCCCGCCCTGTTGGATCCAGTTCCGGAGGGTTTGTTTTTCCGCTTCCGATAGAATCAGATTGGACTTTCGGGGAGGCATCGGGTCCTCCGTGTCATGAATCCGGAGGACGAGCTCCGACTCATCGGGCTTGTGGGGAACGAGAGCGGAATATCCGCCCAGGTCGGCGGCCGCGCCGTCTGCCGTATCGAGTCGAAGATCGGCCTCTCGTGTGTTTTTGTCAGGTCCGTGGCAAATGAAACATTTGTCTGAGAGGATCGGCAGGACGTCACGCGCGTAGTCGATATCTGTTGCGAGAGATAGCGACTGCGAGGTCAGAATGGAGTAGAACGCGATGGAAAAAAGAATCCGCATTGCCGGGGTTGGAGGAAGGTGGGTATTTTCGTGAAATAAGGAAACCGCTGCAAGCTTCCCCTATGCGCAATCGGGGGATCGAAGAAAGGCCCGGCTACCGCGCTCCGGCGTTTCTCCTGCCGAGATCACCCGCCGGAAATCACCGGGTTAAATCCGGCTTCGGTCAGGATTTCCATCATCGTTTCCCGGTTATCGCCCTGGATTTCGATCCGGCCCTCTTTCACCGTGCCGCCGACACCGCAGGCACGCTGGATTTTCTTGGCGAGTTCTTTTTTCTCAGCGAGCGCGATCCCTTTAAAGCCGGATGCGACAGTGACTGCCTTTCCGCCGCGGTGAGCGGTTTGTCGCTGGATCTCAATTCGCCCGCGAGTTGTATTTTTTCCGCCGCGAGGGGGGAGCTTTTCCAGTGATCGGCGCGCAGGTTTATCGACCTTTTCAGGTCCTTTGGGAAGGTTATCCAGACCAAGTAATTCCGACAGTTCGTCGAAGGGGGTTCCACCGGATGCCTCTCCTTCACGGTTTGCTTTGCGGCCTTTTTTGCGACTCATACAGGTATTCAAACACGAATCGGCAGGAGGTCACGCCTTTTCCCGTCGCTGGATCACAGGGGCGAAAAAGTGGTAATCGCGCCACTTCAACTACGGTTTGATATCGCGCAGATTATAACTGGTCCAGATTTACTACTGGGTTGAACTTCAATTCTCATTCATGAAAATCTTTCCCTGCTTCTCACCTGTTGTGCTCTGTCTTCTGTTTGCCTGTCAATCCGTGATAGCAGAGCACCCCAGTTGGATCTGGTCATCTTCCGCGCCACAGCAAAACGATGTGGTCTATATTCGCAAGGATTTTACGGTTCCGGCAGGCACGAAACGTGTTCTTCTTTTCGTCTCTGCTGATAACAGTTTTGATGCCTACGTAAACGGGGGGCGCCGCCCGGCGGCGAGAGGCTCAGACTGGAACCGCCCCGAGGTCGCGGACGTCACCGATTTGGTGAAAAGCGGAGAGCCTAATGTGCTCGCGATCCGGGCGAAGAATGAGGGAGGAGCCGCCGGGGTTCTTGCCCTGCTGGAGATTACGAACGTCGCAGGCGAGAAATCGAAGATCATTTCGGGTGATGATTGGAACATCGCGACGAAAGCTCCCCGGGGCTGGAACAATCGCAACGCGGAAGAGGATCCCTACGGATGGTCAAAGCCAACTGTGATTGCCGCGCTCGGGGAAGAGCCGTGGGGAAAGGTGGGGCAGGACCGTCTTGCTGCGGCGCTTGATGTTCGAACTCCTGAAGCGACCCCTGCAGATCGAATCAACATGCTTCCCGGATATGCGGCGGAACTGATCTACTCCGTCCCGAAAGCGGACAAGGGGTCCTGGGTGGCAATGGCAATCGATGACAAGGGACGACTGATTGTCTCCGATCAATACGGGGCTCTTTACCGGCTGCCGGTTCCTGCGTTAGGGGAAATGGTTTCCGACGGCGACGTGGAAAAAATTGATCTCGATATTGGCGGTGCACAGGGCCTGCTCTATGCTTTTGACAGCCTCTACGCGGTACTCAATACAGCAGAGCACGGGGGACGCGGTCTTTACCGGATACGCGATACCGATGGTGATGACAAATATGACGAGAAGAAGCTACTGCGGAAATTTGACGATGTCGGGGGCGAGCACGGGCCGCATGCTGTTTTGTTAGGGCCGGAAGGGGAGTCCATTTACGTTGTTGTTGGGAACCAGACTCCGGTTACGGAGGTTGATCATTCCCGTATACCGCAGATCTGGGGCGAGGACCTCCTTCTTGAGCGGCCGATCGGGCGGGGATTCATGAAGGGCACGCTTGCTCCCGGTGGTTGGATTGCAAAGACCGATCCCGAGGGGGAAACGTGGGAGCTTGTCGCGACCGGATTCCGGAATCAGTATGATGCCGCGTTTCACACCAGTGGCGATCTCTTCACTTACGATGCCGATATGGAGTGGGACATGAACACCCCCTGGTATCGCCCCACCCGCGTCAATGTCGTTACCAGCGGCGCCGAATTTGGATGGCGCAACGGGGGCGGGAAATGGCCGGCCTACTATCCCGACAGTTTGCCGGCCGTAGTCGACATTGGACCGGGATCGCCCACAGGAGTGACTTTCGGGTATGGTGCAAAATTTCCTGCCAAATACCAAAATGCTCTCTACGTCGCTGACTGGAGTTACGGCAAGCTTTATGCCGTGCACCTCGAACCGGACGGCGCGTCGTGGAAAGCGGAGTTTGAAGAAATCATGAGCGCCCAGCCACTGCCCCTCACGGACCTGCTCGTGAATCCGAACGACGGAGCCATGTATGTCGCGATCGGGGGACGACGAGTGCAGTCGGGGTTGTATCGCGTTACCTACACCGGTGAGGAGAAGACAGAAGCCGCCCCGCCTGTCGAGCCGGGTGACTTGCACCGGCTCCGCACCGAAATAGAAGCCTACCATCGCCCTGACAAAGCCGCCGTCGAAGCAGTGTGGGAACATTTGGGAAGCCGTGACAGATTCATTCGCTATGCCGCCCGAACCGCTGTCGAGCACCAGCCGGTTGCAGAGTGGAAGGAGCGTGCCCTCTCCGCAAAGGATCCGGATACCTCGATCAATGCTCTGATCGCTCTTGCCAGGGTCGGGGAGAAACACATTCAATCAGAACTGCTCGCTGCGCTGAATCGAGTGGAAATGGATTCTCTGACAGTCCGGCAGAAGATCGACCTGCTCCGTGCTTACAGTCTCGCATTTACCCGAATGGGCGAGGGGGCTCCCGCCGACCGGAAAGCACTCGCGGAGAAGCTGGTCGGAAAGATGCCTTTTAACCATCCATTTCTCGATGCCGAAGCTCTCCAGTTAGCTGTCTACCTTGATGCTCCGGAAGCGGCAGAGCTTGGCGTGGATTTGTTGGCATCCGCACCATCCCAGGAAGAGCAAATGGCCTACGCAAAATCGCTACGGCATCAGAAAAGCGGTTGGAACCGGGAGCTGCGGAAATCTTTCTTTGAGTGGTTTACCCGGGCGAAAGCATACAAAGGCGGCGCGAGCTTCAGTCTTTTCATTGAGAACATGAAAGAAACGGCGCTCGCCAACACTCCCGAAGCGGAGAAAGTTGCATTGAAAGAAACGATTGAGGCCGAGCCGCCGGCTGAGCAGGTATTCACCGCAGAACCGCGATCTTTTGTGAAAAACTGGACCGTCGCTGATTTCGATGATGTTATCAACGTGGGGCTGGAAGGGAACCGGGATTTTTCCAACGGGCGGAAAATGTTCGGTGCGGCAAGCTGCTTCGCCTGCCACCGCTTCAATCAGGAAGGCGGAGCGATCGGGCCCGACCTCACCAGTGTGTCCGGTAAGTTCAGTCCCCGGGATTTGCTGGAATCCATCATCGATCCCGGAAAGGAGATTTCTGACCAGTACGGCCAGATGATTTTTGAGATGAAAGACGGTACCGTCGTCACGGGTAGAGTCATGAACCTCGTCGGAGACATCGTGAAAGTGAACCCCAACATGATGAATCCCAACGACATTGTCGACGTGGACCGAAAGCAGCTGAAAGAAATGAAGCCCTCACCGATCAGCATGATGCCTCCTGGCCTCATCAATTCCCTGAGCAAGGATGATGTGCTCGATCTGCTTGCGTATCTGCTTTCAAAAGGGAATCCCGATGATCCCATGTTTGCGGAGTGACGCGGGCTGGTAGTTGATGTCCTGAAGTCGACTGTGGCAGAGCAGCCTGTTTCACCCGGGATCCGGGAATTTCCGGCGAGGGCGGGATATTCCATTACGTATTTGTGGCGGGAATAGAGAGTGAAACCGTGTAGACGCATCGGTCCAATTCTGTTATGACATGTTATAACGCTCTGTGGGTTTTGTTCTCCCTTTGTTGTCATGAATCGCTGCATCACATTTTTATCGGCGCTTTTTGTAGTTCCTTTTTCCGGAAGCGCGCAGGAAGGAGAGGAGTTGCAGCCGGAAGGGGTGCAACAATCACTGGCAGTCGAAAACGTATGTGCCTGGCCGAATCTCACGGTGCTGCGCAGCGGGACGGTTGTCGCAATACTTCACAATCAGCCGAGTCACGGGCAACAGGAGGGAGATATTGAATGCTGGACCAGCACAGATGGAGTGCGGTGGCAAAAGGCTGCCGTGATTACGAGGCACGAACCCGGCACGGTTCGAATGAATCATGCGGCCGGTCTCGATGCGGATGGCAATCTCGTTGTGCTCTGTTCGGGGTGGACGAATAACAAACGGCCGGAGCGCCCCAAGCAGGCGGATTTCCGGGATGACATTCTTCAGGCAATTTCGCTGCGATCGATGGACGGCGGAAAAACCTGGGAAGAAATCGGTGCCCTGCCCGGTGTGGATAAAGGTTGGTGCGAGTTGATTCCCTTTGGTGACATCCGGGCGGACCACACCGGGGCACTCAACGTCTCCTGCTATCATGGCCGGTTTTCAGACCCTGCCAAATCCACCAAAATTTCCGGATACCGTTCACGAATGCTCCGAAGCACAGATGACGGGGTGACCTGGAAAACGGTGTCGGTTATCGGACCGGTTCATAACGAAACGACGATTCTCCCGCTCGGGCGGAACCGCTGGCTGGCTGCAGCAAGGGAGAAGCAGGTCGACTTGATTCGATCGGATGATAATGGAAGAAAGTGGTCGGAGCCTGAGAGCGTTACCGGGCGAAACGAAATCAACGGACACCTCCTGCGGATGGCAGACGGCCGGATCCTGCTGAGTTACGGGGTTCGTGTGGAGGGACGCTTTGGTGTCTGTGCCAAATTCAGTGATGACGAGGGGCGGACCTGGGGGCCGGTTTTCCGCATTGCCGAATCCAAAGAATGGGACTGTGGCTATCCCTCATCGGTGCAGCTGCCGGGCGGGAAAATTGTGACGGGCTGGTATGCGAAGGCTTCCGCACTCTCAAAAAACTATCACATGGGTTCCACGGTGTGGGCTGCTCCTCCCGTTTACGAGGGGGGGATTGTTGAGGTAAAAAAGGAAGTCTATGCACCCAACGAAGTCGAAGGGAAAACGCCTTGGGTCTACGTTTTTCCCGGAAAGGAGGGATATCGCGAGGAGATTCACACGGTTTGGTCTCACGAATTCCAGGAGAAAGGTTTCGGTGATTCCCCGTCTGAGCCGAAGCAGCGCTTGTCCTTTGATCACGGCAAGACGTGGACGCCGCTGAAAGAATTGCCGCCGCTCATGACCTTCGAGGAGAACCTGTCTTTTCTCGACTGGAAATTTTGCGGCATTCACGATCCGGTATCGGACAGACTGGTTTCGCTGTCGATTCACCACATTCGGGATATGCGGGACGGGCCGCCGCGGGCGATTTACAATCACGGTCTCATTCGCCTGTCCACCGACGACGGGAGGACCTGGACGGATCCGCAGCTATTGAAGTATGAGGAAGGGCCGGACTTTGACTCTGACAACCTGCTCGATCCGGAATTTCTACATACGAACAATGCCTACCCGGGACAGTCGATTCTCAAACACAGCAACGGGACTCTCATTATTCCGGTGACCAACGCCCGCATCCCGGAGAGTGAAGGAGACAAACAGAACGGTCCGGCGCGTTGGCAGACTGACGGAACGATCGGAAGCCTCTGCGTCATCGGGAAGTGGAATCCTGACAAAGCCGCATACGACTGGAAAGGAGGGAAGCCGGTTTGGATTGGACGTGACCTCGCAGTGAACGGATTGCTGGAAGCTGATATCGCCGAATTGTCGGACGGTCGTGTTTTCGCAGTCTGGCGGGTCACTCACGCAAAGGGAACGGAAGCGTTCAAGTGGCGCGCCGTTTCGAATGACGGGGGGCTGACATTTTCGCGGCCGGAACCTCTTACTTTCAGCGACGGATCGAAGATGTTCTCAGGAAGTCATTTTCACCGTCTCTTCCGCAGCAGCAAGACCGGGAAACTCTACTGGATCGGAAATATTGCGAAGATGAACCCGGTGGTTTCCGGTCATCCGCGATACCCGCTTATCATAGCGGAAGTGGACGAGAAAACACTCGGTGTGATCAAGGAAACGGTCACCGTGATTGATACCCGGCAACCGGGAGAGGGCGAACAGATGCAGTTGTCCAACTTCTGGGTCATTGAGAACGATGAATCGGGAGAACTCGAGATTTATGTGCCGAGACTCTACGAGGACCCGTCCGACCTTTGGACGGCGAGCACCTACAAATACACCCTGACATTTGTCGAATAATTCATAGGAATCATGCTGACACCAGCTATCCATCTCAGTGAAAAGATTGCCAGCGGCGAACGCGTCGTGGGAATTATGGCGTCTGACCTTGTCGCACCGGTTTTGATCGAGGTCGCGAAAAAAGCGGGGCTGGATTACATCATTGTCGACCGGGAGCATGGGGCTTTTTCAGACGAGTCGGTTTCCGAATTCTGTCGAGTCGCCAGAATTGCCAACTATCCGGTTTTGATTCGAACGATTTCGAGCGCTCCTGATGTAATCCGGCGAACGGTCGATCTCGGGCCCTGCGGTCTGTTACTTCCTAATATTGAAACGACGGAACAACTCGACACGGTCGCGGACGGTATCTTGATGCCGCCGGAAGGGCGGCGACGTCCGGGAGGTCCGGGGAATTACTGGATGCGGGACTTTCAGAGAGAGACCTGGCGGGAGGAGTTTGAAAAGAACTTTATCGTAATACCACAGATCGAATCATTGCGCGGGGTGGAGAATGCAGAACAAATTGCCGGGCATACCATTGTTACTGCACTGGGCGTGGGGCCTTACGACCTTTCCGCTGATATCGGTTGTTGCTGGGATCCGGAAAATCATGAGTTTCGGGCTGCTCTGGATAGGATTCGCGATGCCGGAGACAAGTCCGGAAAGAAAATCTGGATCGGG
>JAKSBG010000064.1 GCA_022361255.1 Verrucomicrobiales bacterium | reverse complement strand
GTCGATATAGTTCAGGGTGCGCCGGCGCAGGATGCGATCCTGCAACATGGCGAGAAGGGTGGGGGAAAGGTTCAGAGTGAGATGAAAGGGCACGCCTTCCTCGCGGAGACGAAACAGCATCTCGAGAAGTGGCAGGTGCGTTTCGAGGATGGCACTGTGAAGCCAGTCCTCCTCCATGGAATGGGGGGTATCAACATCCCTCACCCAGGGGACGTGAGCATTTAGCACAAAGCAACAATTCCGGCTCATGAATAATCAAAGAACTTGTAGCAAAAGAATGCCGAAAAACAGAAAAATCGCCAGCACTATCCTAGCAAAACTCAATTGGCAACTTTCGACCCGCAATTTTAACTGCTGGTCCCACAGGCAGTTACCGGTAGCCATGAGCCGAAAGAAGCTGAAGGTCATTCCGATAATCGGAAGAATGCTGAGAAACAATCCCATCCCGAAGACGTAGACAAAAAAGCTCCGGGTCAGGGAGAGAAACACGGCAAGCCGGTCCCCGGTGACCGTAACGACACGAATGCCGAAGAGGGCTTTGCCGGGAGTGGTTCCGAAAATGTGTATCAGAAATGCTTCGAGAACGTGCCAGGCAATCAGGGAAACGATCAGGATTTTGGCAAAAGTAATCGCTTCCGCAGACTGGGCCGCTTCCATCGATCGCTCGAAGTTTTCCAGGAAGGTGAGTCCTTCTTCGGGGCGGGGAATATCGACGCCGGCAAACAAAAAAACCGCAGTGTAGATGAGTGTGTAGTCGAACATTCGCGCCCAGAAGCGGATGAACGGCCGCACCTCCCGTCGCACTCCGGCAACTCCGCCTGGATCGGCAACCTCGGGAAGTGGCGGAGGCCCCTGCCAGGAGGGATCGCGTTCTTTGCTCTCGCGGATGATTTCTTTGGCGTGAATGACCTGTTCGGAGTTGTCATCCGCGTCCTCTTCGGATTCCTGTGCTGTGGCGTGGCGTTCGATTACGGTGTCGAGTGCGGAAATCTCGCGCAGCGGTTTCCAGCTGTCGAGATCCCGGTGCCACCCCTTTGTTTCCGGGGTGACCTTTTCGGTTTCGAGCCATTCAGAAATCTTGAAAACGCCGACCGGGCCGACTTTTTCGCCATTGATGGAGAGATAGAATTCCATGTTTTCAATCCTGCGTTCGATTTACTCGCTTCGAAGCGCCTTTGCCGGTTGCATCGAAGCCGCTACCGTAGCGGGAATCAGGGCCGCGACAACGCAAAGGAGAAACGAGCCGATCGAAATGATGAGAACATCTTTCATCTGGATTACGGCGGGCAGCCCGCCGTCGACTTTGTACACTTCCTCCGAGAAAAAGTTGATCCCGAAGCGCTCGCCAAGCCAGCCGGCCATTTCATTCCGGTATTGCACGGTGAGCCATCCGATCAGGAGGCCGAAGGCTACTCCTAACAAACCCACGATGATTCCCTGGAAAAGGAATACAGAGGCGACCTGTTCCTCCCGTGCCCCGAGTGCTTTCATCAGTCCGATCTCAGCCCGCTTTTGAAAGGTTACCGTGATCATTGTATTCATCGTGCAGAAGCTGGCGACAATCGCGACCATGAAGAGAATGAGATACATCATCTGCCGTTCCCCGGCGACGGCGTCGAAAAGTGCCTGGTGGATTTGACCCCATGTCAGGATGCGATACTGATCGGTCAGGACTTTGTATAGCTCCTCCTGATAGTTGCCGGCTTTGAAACCGTCATCCGTGCGAACGGCGATTCCGTGGCATTCTTCGAGATCGAAATTATAGAGAACCTGTGCCGTTTCGAGATGGGTGAAAACCACGTTGCTGTCGAAATCGAAGTGACCTGAATCGAAGATTCCGGTGATCGTAAGCTCCTGCGGCGCGGTTCGTTCACGAATGTCATCAAACCACTTTTTCTTTTCATCTTCCGAGTCGGCTTTCTCGGCGTTGCTGACCGCATTCATCAGCGTGTCGACGTCGGTTGGGGAAAAGAGAAGGATTTTGTCACCCACATCGATTCCCATTCCATCGGCGAGTCCGTCACCGATTACGGCGGAGTAGAACCCGTTGATGTCAAAGTCGCCGACGGGAACGAATTTTTCTTCGTCCTCCGGAAAGGCCGGGTCCCGCACCTGTTTCAGTTTCCTGCGCATCCGTTCCAGCTCTTCCCCTTCCGGCGGCATGATGCCGCGGACCATGGGAGCCTTGCGGTAGGTGCCGCGTTCGTTGGTCACCTCCATGATGACCTGACCGGTGACGAAAGGAGTTACCGATTCCACGCCCGGTTGCTCCAGAAGCGTGAGCGCCGGTTCCTCGTAGTTGTCGATGATCCCTCCCGAATCAATCACGAGATGCGGTTCAAAGCCGAGAATGCTGTCGCGGATCCTTTCCCCGTACCCGGTAAAAACGGCGATCACAACCGTCAGCAGCCAGACTGCGAGGGAAACTCCAACGACCGAAATGATCGTGATGATCGACAAATAGAGGCGTTTCGGCTTCAAATAACGAGCCGCGATAAAGGGGCTGAAAAGCATGATTGGGGGAAGGGGATTCGGGTATTCTACGCGCTTATTGCTTTTGCGATAGTCCCGTTTCTACTCGCTTCGGAGTGCCTTCGCCGGTTGCATCGATGCCGCAATGCTGGCGGGAATGAGAGCAGCGACAACACAGAGCAGAAAGGAGCCGGTTGAAATGATAAGGACGTCTTTCATCCGGATCACGGCGGGCAGTCCTCCTTTTTCATCGTTCACTTCCATGGAGAAAAAATTGATCCCGAACTGTTGCCCGAGCCATCCCGCCATTTCATTCCGGTATTGCACGGTGAGCCAGCCAATCAGAAGGCCGAACGCAACACCTAACAGACCGACAATTACGCCCTGGAAAAGGAATACAGAGGCGACCTGTTCTTCGCGTGCCCCGAGTGCTTTCATCAAGCCAATCTCAGCCCGCTTCTGAAAGGTGACCGTGATCATCGTGTTCATCGTGCAGAAGCTGGCGACAATCGCGACCATGAAAAGGATGAGATACATCATCTGCCTCTCTCCGGCGACAGCGTCGAACAGTGCCCGGTGCATCTCACCCCATGTCAGGATGCGAAACCGGTCCGGCAGAATCGACTCGATTTTTTGCTGATAGAGATCCGCGCGAAAACCGTCGTCCGTGCGAATCGCGATCCGGTGGCACTGCTCAAGATCGCAGTTGTAGAGAACCTGTGCGGTTTCCAGATGCGTGTAGACAACATTCCCATCCACGGAAAGATTCCCGGAATCGAAGATGCCTGAGACCGTCAGTTCCTGCGGAGCGGTCCGCTCGCGGATGTCGCTGAACCACTTTGCTTTCTCGCCTTCCGAGTCCGCGTTCTCCGCTTTGCTGACGGCGTCCATCAGTTTGTCGACATCGGTGGGGGAGAAAAGCAGAATCTTGTCCCCGAGCTTGATGCCCATTGCTGCGGCGAGGTTTTTGCCGATCACGGCCGAGTAGAATCCGTTGATGTCAAAATCGCCCTCCGGCACAAATTTCTCTTCTCCTTCCGGAGCCTCCGGATCGCGGACCTGTTTGATTTTGCCGCGCATCCGTTCCAGCTCGCGACCTTCCGGTGGCAGGATGCCGCGGATCATGGGCGCACGACGGTAGGTGCCCCGTTCATTTGTGACTTCCATGATTACCTGTCCGGAAACCACCGGGCTGACAAATTCCACTCCGGGCAGATCCCTGATCGCCAGGAACGGATCCTCGAAATCGTCGATCATTCCCTTTTCGTTTTCCACGACAAGGTGAGGTTCGGCGCCGAGAATGCCGTCACGTATTCTTTCCCCGTAGCCGGTAAAAACGGCGATGACGACAATCAGAAGCCAGACGGCAAGGGATACTCCGATCACCGAAATGATGGAGATGATGGAGAGGTAAAGGCGTTTTGGCTTGAGATATCGAGCCGCAATAAAAGGACTGAAAAGCATTGGTAAGAGAACGGGGAATCAGATAGTCTACGCGCTTATTTTGAATACGATTTACCCCTTTCATCCATAGAATTTCCTCATGATCGGCGAACGTCCTGACAAATACAAAGCGATTATCTTCATCGGCGCACCGGGCTGCGGAAAAGGCACTCAGGGTGGAATCCTCGCTGCAATTCCGCGCTTCTATCACTTTTCGATGGGAGATGCATTCCGATCAATGGACACCCGGACGCCGATCGGGCAGGAGTTTATCTCCTACTCGCGAAAGGGTGAGCTGGTTCCCGACGAGCTTACCGTCCGCTATTTCAAAACCCAGGTTGATGCCCGGGCCGATCTTCACATGTTCAAGCCCGACATCGATATCATGCTGCTGGACGGCATACCCCGCAGCGTCGACCAGGCAAAGCTGATGGAGGAACACATCGAGGTTCTGCAACTGTTTCACCTTTCCTGTCCGGACCGGGAAGAGCTGATTACCCGGATTCGGAAACGCGCTCTCAAAGAGGGCCGCATGGACGACGCCAGCGAAGAGGTGATCAAAAAACGCATTCGCACTTACGAGGAGGAAACGAAAGAACTTCTCGCCCATTACGCGGACAGGCGGACTGATATCAATGCGAATCAGCCGCCAATCAAGGTGACCCACGACATTCTTGGAGAAATCCTCAGCCACCCAGAGTGGCAGGAGTTTGCCCGGGAGGTGTAGGCAAATGAATGATGTGATCAGAGAAGCTGCGGAACAAATCAGAGATGCCGACGCTTTATTGATCACGGCGGGGGCGGGAATGGGAGTCGACTCCGGTCTTCCTGATTTCCGGGGGAACGAAGGATTCTGGAATGCTTATCCGCCCTATCGCGAGCTCGGCAAAAGCTTTGTTGAAATGGCGAATCCGGCCGGATTTTCGGCGGACCCCGCCTTTGCCTGGGGCTTCTACGGGCACCGGCTGAATCTCTATCGGGAACCGGAGCCTCATCGGGGTTTTCACATACTCAGAGAATGGGCAAATGCCTGCCGGGGTGGGAGCTTCGTCATGACCTCCAACGTGGACGGGCACTTTCAGAAAGCCGGATTTGCCGAGAATCAAATTTACGAAGTTCACGGCAGCATCCATCACCTCCAATGCTCCGGCCCCTGTCGGGAAAGCGGCATTTATTCAGCCGAAAATCTTCAGGTCGAAATCGACGAAAGCTCGATGAGAGCGGTTGGCGATCTGCCGAAGTGCGATCACTGCGGTAAAATCGAGCGCCCCAATATTCTCATGTTCGGGGACTGGAGCTATCTGAGTGACCGCAACGACAGGCAGGAGAGGAGGCTCCGCCATTGGTTGAACGGATTGGGCGATGCCCGTCTCGTGATTCTGGAATTTGGAGCCGGGTCTGCCGTTCCGACGGTCAGGATGTTTTCCGAGCAAGTTGTCCGTGAGACTCAAAACGCCAGCTTGATTCGCGTGAACCCGCGAGAGCCGGATGTCGAGCGGGGTAGAGGTATCGGAATCGCTGCCGGTGCGTTGGAGTTTGTGGTGGAGATAAATCGAGCTTTAGGTACGTAACAGTACTGTCCGCTTTTTCGCTCAGAGAGGATTGCAAGTTCCGCGCCTTTCTAAGGAAACCTGCTACGAAGTGCTCCGCTCCAGACCTGTCTCAAGCACGAACCATTGCACGGGGAGTTCCTGTAAAGGTTCGCGCATTTGATCCAGCTCTTCAGCGGGTCCGTGTATTTCCAGCCTTTCCAGTTCGGAAATGCTGAGGGCGGCTTTTAAGAGATCATCGACGTTGGCAAGGTGAGCGAGAGCTCCTGCTGCACCAACGTAGGCTTCGCGGCAGAAGACGACTCCGTCGCAGATGGTGAACTCGTAGAAAAGGACGCTCTCTTCTGAAGAAGTTCTCTCAACGAAAGCGTCCATTCCGGCGACAAACTCATCAAGTTTGCCTTCGTGCGGGCGGAAATAGGGATGGATGGATACGGTACCGGGGGTCATGTCAGGGTAGGTGGTAAATCAGGCGTCGACGTATTTTTCCCGACAATGCACGATCGCTTCAAGCATTTGTTCCGCTTCTTCCCGCAATTCCGGATTCAGGCTGCTCGCAGCTGCGTTGTGTCGCTTGTACAATTTTGCGAGAGTCTGGCGTATTTCACCGGAATCCATTTTGTTGGGGTCGATGCCGCAGAGAGCCTCCGGAGTCATACGACCGAAGATTCCTCCCACCTGCATGTGGGCTTCCTGTTTCTCGGCAGGTGCGCCGCTGATCCATTGGTAGATTTTCTTGAACATGATTCTGGCAGTCGGGTTCAGGCAATTTTCACTTGTTTGAGATAGGCGGACTTGCGTTCGATTTCGTCGTCCCGCAGAACGCCTTCCCCCTTGTATTCGATATCGATATCTTTTCTCAGGCCCGAGTCTTCGTCATAGACCTGAGCACGGACGCGCTGGTTTTCGTCGTAGCTGTAGGTGACCGTCACCTGGCAGCCGGCGGGTCGACCGGGAGGAACGCGAAGAGCGATTTTCCCGATGATATCGATGTATCGCGGATCCTCGTCCTCTCCCTGCGTGATTTCGACCTCGATCAATTCCTCGTTGTCCTCCGACGTCATGTAAGTCTGGGACATGGAACACGGGATCGGAGTGTTCTTGGGAATCACGATCGAGTTCTGCACCTTTGCTTCGCCGGTAAGAGCGTCTTCGATCAGAGCGAGCGTTCCGTAGCTGTGGTTGCACACTTCGGAAACCCGGCGTGCTTTTCGGGCAAAGAGAGCTGCGCCGAGAGCGACGCACTCGTCTACGTTTCCGCAGGAAATCGGCGGCCGTCCAAACTGCTTGGTGAGAAGTTCCTGAACACGGGGAATTCGGGTGCTTCCTCCTACCAGAACGACATGGTCAATGTCGTCGGTCGTCAGCTCCAGACTGTCGAGTGCCTGTTCTACAAGCATGACCGTGCGGGTCAGCAATCCGCGAATCGCATTCTCAAATCGATCGCGGGAAAGCTCAACAGAGGCAAGGCCTGCATCTTCGCTGCCAATTTTTTCGGAAACCTGATTCAGCTTGGAAAGGCGCTTCTTGATGTCCTCCGTCGAGGCAAGGAGCCGACGCTTTTGCGATTCATCGAGAATGAGGTCTCGGCCATTCTGCGCCTTGTATTCCTCACCGATCAATTCGATGAGCACGGAGTCGAAATCGGATCCGCCAAGGTGCCTGGCTCCCTCGCTGAGAAGGATATCCACGTTGTCCCCTGCCACATCCAGTATGGTGATGTCGAGAGTTCCTCCACCGAGGTCGTAGACCATGATCCGTCCCTGGACCGCCTGGGTGTGAGCGTAATAAAGAGCAGCCGCGGTCGGCTCGTTCACAATGCGGCGAACGGTCAGACCGGCAAGTCGCCCGGCGGTGACGGTCGCTTTCCGGGCGAGCTCGTTGAAGTTTGCGGGGACGGTAATGACAACTTCTTCAATCGGCCCGATCAGCTGCGCGCAATCCTTGCGGAGTTTGGCGAGAAATAGGGCCGAGATTTCCGTCGGAGTCCAGCGTTCGCCATCGATCTCAACAACGAAGGCGGGATCGTCCATGTATTTCTTAATATGGCGTACGGTGCGATCCGGATCCCCCCCGTCTTTCGCGGCAGAGCCTACCAGTTTCACCCCCTCAAACTGGTCGAAGAAAACCACGGATGGCGTGAGCCGCTCTCCGTCGCAATTCGGGACAATTTCGGGATTGCCGTCTTCCCGAACATGAGCCAGCGCCGATGTGCTGGTGCCGAGGTCGATCCCGACATAACGAGCTGTTTGGTCTGCCATCTTTATCTTCTAGTAACTAGCGCTGAATCTTATTTTAACGACAATTATGCTATATAAAATCTCATAATCCAGAATTTTTATAAATTTTGAATCAAATTTTTGAGAATTATCCGACGATCACTTCAGCTTTTCGAAGAATGACGTCTTTTCCCCCGTTCTGATACACGTAGCCCGGACGAACGGTTTCGACGACCTGTGAGCCACTTCCGTTTTCCGAATTGCGCTGTGGTGCGCGGCTCCCGTTGGCGTCTTTCGGCGGAACAAGCTTGATTCGTTTGCGCTCTTCCACCGACAGGGTCGTCCCCGGGTCGAGTTGGAATTCACGAACGGAATGATCGTGGAGAAAATCAACGAAGCTGCCTTTGAGAAGAGCCAACTGATCTGAGACCTTCGGATAGCGCCACTTGTTGTCGTAGCGTTTCGAGAGGTCATCGATGAGATCGAGCCGCGAGATGAGTTTTTTGTAGAACTCCTCTTTCGAGAATTCGCTGTCTCCCGAAATCAGCTCCGAAGTCGCTTCGCTGAAAATTTCGCTGCGGCTGAGAATCCCTTTCTGGCGTTTCCGTTCGAATGCCTGCTCCATTTCCGCTTCGAGTTTCTTCAGGGAGCGGATGCGTTTTTCAGCAGACTCAATCGTCTCGGCGAGTTTCGCTTCGTGGGACTGGGAATCGGAACAGCGCCGCTGAATGGATTCGAGCTCGGAACGCGCCACATTGAGACCTGCTTTGAGTTCCTCACGGTCTTTCACGAGATCATTTTTCTGCGTCTTGATCTTGTCGTGCTGAGCCTGGAAAGTTTTCATGTCCTCGCTGAGGGAGGAGAGCTCGTCCTCGATCTCATCTTTCTGTTCCTTCGCGGCGATAATTTGCTCGCGAATCCGTTTCAAATTCGCATCCTCGGAAGCGAGAGTGAGCTTCTCTTCACGCAGCTTGTCGTAGCGTTCCTCCCACTCTTTGACCTCAGCGTCGAAGCGGGATTGCAGCTCCTCCGCTTCGCTCTTCAGTTTCTCGATCTCCATCCGCGCATCAGCGTAGTTTGCTTCGACTTCTTCGCGGGTCCTCCTCTCGTGGTCATAGTCCTTCTGTGACCGACTGAAGTGATTGCGGGTTGAGGCGAGAGCACTGGAAAGCCCCTCCTTGGTTGTTTGCAGGTCGAGACGAATCCGATCCTTTTCCTCCTTTTCGTCGCGAATCTTCAGCTCGAGATCCTCAATGTGTTCGGCGAGTCGTTCGATTCTTTCCTCTCTCTCGTTAAGTTCGTCTTCGAGCTGGTTCTTGCTCTCCCCGATATCCTCCCGGTTGCGGATCGCCTGACTGAGTTCGACTTCAATTTCAGAAAGCTTCGCATTGCCGTCGGCGAGAATTTTTGCCTTCTCCGTTTCGGCCTGCTCTTTTGCTTTACGCAAGGCCTCGGACATTCCCACGCGGGTGTTTTCCAGCTCGGACTCCACCTTGGCTTTTTCCTCTCGAAGATTCCGGATCTGATTGTCCAGTTCCTCCACCTCGGAGCGGTGCTTCTCGAGCAATTCTCTCTCGGACTCCTTTGCCCTGGCGATGGTGTCGGCCAGATCTTTTCGTTGCTCGTCGATGGTGCGGGCCCGGGTCGTTGCCAGTTCCGACTCGTCGGTGAGGCGGGTCGTGAGCTCGGCACGCATCCTCTCGGTCTCTTTGAGAAGTTTGCTGGTCGAGGCGTTTTCGCTTTCGAGTTCGACAATGCGCTCGTGAAGCTGCCGGACTTTCTCCTCGGCCTCGCGGTGCGCGGCCGCCTCGCTGTCAAAAGCGGTTTGCAGTTTGTCGCGCTCGGAGGTGCGGGCGTGCCCTTCGCGCCGAAGGCGACTGATCTCGGCTTTCAGCTCGGAAACCTGCTTCTGCTCCCGCTTGACGGCCTCAGATTCGTTCTCGCGAATCTGTGTCTCGAGCTTCTCAATGAGATTTTTGCTCGAGAGAGCAGTGACGCCGTCTTCTTTGATCCGGGCCGCGAGTTCGCTGTTGCTGGCTTCCGCTTTTTCGAGTCTGCGGGCGAGAACGCCTTTGTCGTGCTGAAACTCCTCTTCCCGTTGGGACGCTTCGGCGAGTGAGGTCTGCGCCTCTTCAAACTGGGCCTTGAGCCGGTCAAAGGAACCGCTCAGCGCGAGCTTTTCTTTCCTCGCTTTTTCCGCTTCCTCTTCGGCCTTGCGACGAGTGGAAAGTGCTTCGCCGAGTTCGCTTTTCAGTTTGACGATGGCATCGCTTTCTGCGCGGGCGCCGGCCTGTTCTTTCTCGTCAATCTCCCGGTCCTTCCTTGCGATCGTTTTGTTGAGCTCCTCGATTTCGGAACGCAGTTCCGAGGCCGAGGTTTTCGCTGCATTGAGGTCCTCCCGCAACTGATCGCCGTGCGCTTTTTCGCGATTCAGCTCAGCCTGGATCTGGCCATTGTTTTTCGAGGTCTCATCGACTCTCGTCTGCAGAGTAGCGACTTCCTCCTTCGCTTTTGAGAGGCTTTCGCGGAGTTCGTCCAGCTCGGACTGATTTGCCTCCGATTTATTTTTTGCATCGGCAAAAAGAACTTTTTCCTTGGCGAGGGCGGTTTCGAGTTCCGCCACTTTGGAGGTCAACTCCTTCTCCACTTTGCCGGAGTCCTTCACTGCTTCGTCCCGGACTTTCTGCAGATCGAGTCTCAGCTGATTCGCCTCTGACTTCGCTTCCTGCACGGCATCGGTCTGCTGCTTGAGCTGAGACTGTGTCCTAGCCAATTCGGCCTTCTGCGACATCAGTTCCTCTTTTGCCGCCGCAGCCTCCTGAGTCGCTTCCCGATTGGATTCCTTAAATGCGTTCAGCTCCGCTTCGCTGTCCTGCTGACCGGTCTTCAGGGTGGCGACGAGCGCGAGAGCTTCGGTGAGTTTTGCTGCCGTCTCCGACGCGGAATTCTTTTCCTCTTCGGCCTTCGACTCAGCATCGGTGAGACGCGCCTCGAGCTTCGAGATGGTTTCTCCGGACTCTTTCTCGGCGTTAGCGCGAACAGTTTCGAGTTCGTCGCGAAGTTTTGAAACTTCTTTCTCCGCCTCTTCGGCAGCGGATTCTTTCCCCGCAAGTTTTTCTCCGAGTTCATCGGACTGCCTGCGGACCTCCTCCAACTCCTTCGTGAGGCCGGCGACCGCATCCCCTTCCTTTTGCTTTTCGACTTCGACCTCTTTCAATTTGGAAGAAGTCTCCTCCAGTTCCTTGCGCAATGAATCGAGTTCGCCGGAAAGCGCTTCTTTCTCCCCGGCAAGAGCAGCCGCTTTTTCCGCCTCTTTACCGACCGCAGAAATTTCACCGACTTTCTCCTCCAGTTCCGCCCGAAGGGATTCCAGCCCGGCGTCCCGTTCGGCGAGGGATTCGTCGCGGGCAGCAAGGTCTTTGCTGAGCACTTCTTTTTCCTCACGAAGTGATTCGAGATCTGCACGCAGGCGGTCCGTCTCTTCCTGAAGAGCGGTCTGCGCTTCATCCAGCTCTCCGGCTGCCTTTTCCCTGTCGGACAGTGTCGCGGCGAGCTCCTCTTTCTCCGACTCCAGTGCGCTGATTTTTTCCTCTGCTTCCGATCGGGATTTCTCGAACTCCTCACGCAACTTCGCGAGCTCTCCGCTATCTTTCTCCAGAGCGGAGAGAGATTGCTTCGTTTCCTTAACGGTCTCCTTCAACCCGGTCAGCTCACCCGTTGCTTTTTCGAGGGCGGTTTCTTTCTTTGCGAGTTCCTTCTCGAGCCTGGCCCGTTCCTTGTCGGCGGTTTTGGATTCTTTTGTGGTGGCGGAGAGGTCGCTCTTCAGGCTCGCCACGGTTGCCGTAAGAGTGGCAAGTTTTGCAGCCTCTTTGGCGGTTGCCTTGAGTTCGGACTCTTTGCCGCTGAGGCTTTCCTTTATCGAATCCAGTTCAGCAGTGAGCGCCTTTACCTCTGCTTCCCGGGCCCGCAGCTCACCGGTCACCTTTTTTCCTTCCGCATCAGCGGAGTCGCGGGCAACTTGCAGCTCGCTGTCTTTTGATTTGATGTCCTCCTTCAGAGAATCGAGTTCTGATTGTAGGCGGGAAATTTCTTTCTCTTTTCCAGCGAGTTCTTTCTCACTTTCTTTGCCAGTCCCGAGCTGGGCCTGCAGTTCGGTTTCTTTCTCGCCAAGCGAGCTTTCGAGGGTTTCAAAACGGGAACGCAGGTCGGCCAGTTCTTCGTCCTTCCCCTTGAGTTCGGCCTCGATCGACTCCCGCTCTTTTTCAAGCTTCGCAACTGCTTCAGCCGTGCTTTTCGCTTCGTCAAGTTCCGTCCGGAGATCGGCCAGTTCCGAAGTTTTGCTTTCGAGTTCTTTTTCGGAAGCCTCTGATTTCGCTATCGCTTCATCCAGTTTCGCCTGAAGCTCAGTCGCGTCTTTTTCGAGGTTTTTCAGAGCTGACGACTCCGCTTTAGCCGCGTCGTCGGTAACCTTTTTTGCTGATTCGCTCTCCTCTTTCGCTGCCGCGAGCTCCCCGCGAACGGTTTCGAGTTCTGCCCGGAGAATCTCCACCTCGGTCTCGCCCTCAGACAACTTCTTCGCCAGGTCCTGAGATTTTTTCTCCTCCTTTTCGAGAAGCGCTTCGACCTCCTTGATATCTTCCTCGGAAACGGTTGCGTCACCACCGGTGACCGGTTGGGAATCTGCGCTGATGTCGGCGGTTCCGACCGAACCGGTGGCGGAATCCACCGGAATCGCAGCTGTCAGATCGACACGCTTCTTCGCAAAAGCGGGGCGGTCCTTCAGAGAGACGACCTTCGGGCCCGCAGCTTCGGCCTCGACCACAGCCACTTTGAGAATGCCGAACTTGATGAAATCCCCGGCCTGCACTGCGGTCGGTTTTTCCACGCGACGCCCGTTCAGAAAGGTGCCGTTACTGGAGCCGCAGTCTTTCAGCTCGTAGTCGCCGTCCTCGTTTCGGTTGAGTTCAGAATGATAGCCCGATACATAGGTTTCCTTGATCCGGAGATCATTGTCACGGCGGCGCCCGACACGATATTTCGAGCGTTTCAGATTCAGTTCAAAAACGTCACCATTGACGTTTGTTGTGACCACGAGCTTCAGTGCCATTTGAATGCGTTTCGATTTTTCAGAAGGAGGGGCGGGATTGTAGCAGAAGAGGAGAATCAGGTGAAGCGCAAACCGATCCAAAGTGAGTATCAAATTTGCGAATTTTATAATAATTCAGAATCAAAAATTTTCATCTGAAAAATCTCGCAGATCGGCGAAGTTTTTTCCCCGAAGCGGGTTTTCTGCCTCAAACTTCGGTTTTTCTTTTATGAAACTCTTCGACACCATGTCCCGTGAAGTGCGGGAATTGCACCCCTCTGACGGCAAAACCTTCCGGTTTTATGCCTGCGGCCCCACGGTTTATGGTCCCGCTCATATCGGGAATTTTCGAACCTTCGTCCTGCAGGACGTCTTTCGACGTACCCTGGAGTTGTCCGGCATTGATACCATGCATGTTCGGAATTTTACGGATGTGGATGATAAAACGATTCGCGATTCGCAGGCCGCCGGCAAAACCCTGACCGATTTCACAGATCACTGGCGGGATCGATTTCGCAAAGACTGCGAGCGGCTTCAATTGCTTCAGCCGCACATCGAGCCAAGTGCGGTAGAGCATATTCCGCACCAGATTGCGATGATTGAGGAACTGGTCGAAAAAGGTCACGCCTACCGGAGCGATGACGGATCGGTTTATTACAAGGTTTCGAGCTTTGACGGCTACGGTCGCCTTTCCCGCCTCGATCAGCGGGAACTGCGCGAGGGTGCTTCCGGCGCTGTTGCCGATGACGAATACGAAAAGGATTCCGTCGCCGACTTCGCTCTCTGGAAAGGGCGGCGTGAGGAGGACGGGGAAAACTACTGGGACAGTCCCTGGGGGGAAGGCCGCCCCGGATGGCACCTCGAGTGCTCGGCGATGTGCCGCGAATATCTCGGCGAAAATTTCGACCTCCACTCCGGCGGCGTTGACCTTGTTTTTCCCCATCACGAAAACGAGATCGCCCAGAGCGAAGCCTGCACCGGCACCTGCATGGCCGACCACTGGTTTCATCTCACCCACCTGCTCGTGGACGGAGGAAAAATGTCGAAAAGCGCCGGGAACTTCTACACCCTCGATCAGCTCATCGAGGCAGGCTTTTCCCCCGCCGAGCTGCGCTACGTCCTCATCTCCGCGCACTACCGCCAGCCGCTCAACTTTGTCGCCCGCGACAACGACGGGAACGAATCCTTCCCCGCCCTCGCCGCTGCGAAACAGGCCCTGCAGCGCATTGCAAAGTTCGACGCAGCCCTACTCAACAGGTTACAGTCCGATGCCGAACAGGGTTGGGTCACGGACCTGACAGGGTTGAGTCGCTTTCGCGAAGTGACAGACCTTGGTGCTTTCGCCGATGCCTTCGCCGGACTGCAGGACGACCTCAACACTCCCGATGCTCTCGGTAGGATTTTTTCCGCCATCAAGTCGATCAAGCCAGACGGGCTTTCCCCTGACGAAGCAGCCAAAGAGCGACTCGGCCTGCGTTTCGTTCTCGTCGCCCTCGGACTGGAACTGCCCGACCTGGACGCTGCAGCCGACATCGAAGTCCCCGCCGAAATTGCCGCCCTCGCCGAACAACGCTATGCCGCGAAGCAGGAAAAGAACTGGGAGGAAGCCGACCGGCTCCGCGACGAAATCGGAGCGGCCGGTTGGGAAATCAAAGATTCCAAAGAAGGTTACGAAGTATGTCCGAAAAACTGACTCTACCGATTCGTCCGCGACGCAACCGCAAGACTCCCGCGATTCGTGGTCTTGTCAGGGAAACGACCCTGCGTCCCGAAGACCTCATCTACCCGCTCTTTCTTCACGATGAAGAACAGAACGACGCCATCGAATCGATGCCCGGCCAGCACCGCTGGAGCCTCGCCGGACTCGTCGAGGAAGTCGGCCGCGCCCGCGAGGCCGGCGTGCGGGCAGTTGTTCTGTTTCCCAAAATCGAAGAGGACCGGAAAAGTTCGCACGGCGAAGAGTGCTACAATCCCGAAGGCCTCGTCCCGCGAGCGATCCGCGCCATCAAGGGCGCGCACCCCGATGTCGCCATCATTACCGATGTCGCCCTCGATCCCTACAATTCCGATGGACACGACGGCATTGTCGTCACCGATGATGCAGGTGAGCTGAAAATCATCAACGATGAGACCGTCGAGATTTTGTGCCGCCAGGCCCTCTGTCACGCCGAAGCCGGAGCCGACGTCGTTTCCCCCAGCGACATGATGGATGGCCGCATCGGCGCGATTCGTGCGGCGCTGGATTCTGCCAATCACGAAGAAATTTCCATTCTCAGCTACACCGCCAAATACGCGTCCGCCTACTACGGGCCATTCCGCGGAGCACTCGACTCCGCTCCCAAAGCAGGAGACAAAAAAACCTACCAGATGGATCCCGCAAACCGCCGCGAAGCGCTGCGCGAAGCCGAGCTCGACGTCGCCGAGGGCGCTGACATGCTCATGGTCAAACCGGCCGGTCCTTACCTCGATATCATTCGCGATCTCGCCGACACCTTCGCCATTCCCATCGCCGCCTACCAGGTCAGCGGCGAATATCTCATGATCAAATCCGCCGCTGCCGACGGCTGGATCGACGAGGAAAAAGTCGCTCTGGAATCACTCATCGGAATCAAACGCGCCGGTGCCGATATGATTTTGACCTATTTCGCAAAAGACGTGGCGGGGCGGTTGTAGAAGAAGGGGCGGTTGAGTGAGGTATCTTTTCAATTGTGGCGATTCGTGTTCCAATTCCGCCCAAATCCTGAACCCATGAACCGCCGCACCTTTCTCGCCGCTGCCGCCCTCGGCACGGCGGCGACGGCAACCTGCGCGGAACCGTTTGAGCCCCGCCTCACCATCACCCTGAATCCTGAGGCCCCCGGGTCCAGCCGCGGAGTTTTCACCGGCTCCGACCAATCCTTCCCCGTAGGATTGGGAAAAAACGGCGTCCTCCCCGCAGGATCCGCCTTTCGCGGCGGCTACTCCCTGCTCGGCAGATTCCGGATCAACGCGATCCTTTCCGCCGACCGCTTCGAAATGACCGACCGGCTCATCGAACAATCAGGAAAACCCCGCGACTGGCTCGCCGAAAACCTCTTTGCCAACATGAGTTCCATCGATTTCGACGGAGACGGAAAAGGTGGCGAATACGGCAACGCCTTCTTCGGCCTCGAGCCGGTGGATTCAAAAGCGAAGCAGCCCTTCCACTTCGGTGAATACAAAGGCACCTTCCGCTGGTACACCTACGCCATCCACGGCACCCGGGACGAAACCCGAATCGGCAAATGCGTGACCGGCGGATGTGTGAATGTTAGTGCGGAAACGGTCGCGAGATTGCTGAATGGGACGAAGCTGGGTGACGGGGTGCTGGTGCAGAAGGAAGGGGAGGGGTGAGCATAAATCGACTCATAAAAACCGACGCTTTCTCCTCAGTCGGTCACATGACCCGCCTCTCGGTCCTTACAAACCCACAACACAAATCAAATGAATGATCCCGTAATCGGTGTCGACGGCTGGAAAGGGAAATGGGTCGGAGTGGAGCTTTTGCAGGGAAAGTTTTTTGCGGTTCAGGTTTTCGAATCGCTGGCGGAGATTGCGGAGAATCCAAAGCGGGCAGTGATCGCGGTTGATGTCCCGATCGGGTTGCCGGAGTCAGGACCCCGGGAGGCGGACGCGATGGCTCGAAAAAGAATCGGACGCAGGAGCAGCAGTGTTTTCAATCCACCGCCCGCTTTTGTGCTCGATGCGAAGTGGAAGAATTATCGCGAGGCGAACGACGAATCGAAGAAGCGCAGCCGCGTGGGAATATCCGCACAGGGCTTTGCCTTGATGAAGAACATTCGCGAGGCGGATGCTCTCGCGAGGGAGGATCAACGCTTTCACGAAGTGCATCCCGAAGTGACGTTCTGCGCGATGAATGAGGGTAAGCCGCCGGAATTTCCCAAAAAATCCTGGAATGGACAGGCGGAACGGATCGCGCTGCTCCGGAAACACGGGATCGAGATTCCGACCGAGCTTTCTGATCCGGCCGTTGGAGTCATCCCGCCCGACGATCTGCTCGATGCCGCGGCGGCGGCATGGTCGGCCAACCGGATTGCTCAGGGGAAAGCTGACGCTGTTCCGGATATAAATCAGCGACTTGAACGAATCTGGTTTTAAAGGGATAGCGGGTTCTGCTTCCACTTTCGGAAGGAAGCCCAACTGCCGGGCAGCGATGGTCGCAGGATTCGGGGAAGCCACCTTTGCCCGCGTCGTCGAGCACGGTAAACCCTGACCCGGCGGCGGGCGAAAACTTCCTGACCGGGGGCTGTCTCTGCCCGCCCCGTGGGAACCGGCTCCTATTTCTTCGCGTCAGGGGAACTTCCCGATTCAGACGGGTCCGGGTGAATGTGTTCCTCCGGAACGTGGCGGTTTGCTTTTCGAAAAAACCAGATCAGGAATGCCCCGAGCATCACCAGAAACAGTCCGGGCAGCCAGTAGAGACTCTCACGAAATGCGGTTCCGGTTTTTTCGTCCCCCTCCCGCAGCGCAGCGAGAAGCAGGGCATATAATCCGCTGGCGACGCCAAATCCGACATTCAGGGCGAGGCCTTTGAAACTGAGAACGGTGGCGCGGCGCCGGGAATCGACCTCGGCATTGAGGTAGTTTGAAGTGAAGAAGTTCAAAAGCCCCAGACCAAACCGGAACAACACCGCGAAGAGCACACCCCAGACCGGAACGGCGAAGGCCAGTCCCAGCAAGCCCAGAATCGTTGCTGCCGAGACGAAAGTATAGTTGGTGCGAATCGAGCGGTTCCCCACGAGCCACTCGGCAATTTTGGGAACGAAAATCCCGAGTCCGGCGAGAGCTGCCCCGATCGGGCCAAACCAGGCCACCGGGATGTCGATGAGGCGATAATATTCTGATGAAGAGGTGAGAAAAAGTCGCACCACGCTGTCATGCACAAGTGCTGCGAGAATGATCGCGTAGACGAACGGCTTTTGCAGGATCCATTTTCCGACGGCGAAGATTTCCCCCCACATGGAACAGCTTTCATCGTGTCCCGAATCGCGCTCCGGCTCTTTCATCGCGAGGCTGACGACTACTGCACAGACTGCTGTCGCGAGGGTGAGGTAGACCGGGAAGCGCAGGACGGACTCTTTGGTCAGATCCCCCTCTCCTCCGAAAAAGGCGATCACTTTGTTAAGCAATCCCGGATCGTAAACCGCCGCACCAACTAACATTGCCACAACGAAGGCAAGTGACGAAAGGGTCATGAGCCGGGAAAGCACGCGGGGCCAGCGGGTTTTCTGATCCTCCGCCGGTATCGAGTCGTAGGCGAGAGCTTCGTCCGCCCCGCTCGCGGCAGCTTCGGCAGCACCGGAGAGTACTCTGTTGATTACCCATACCCAGAAAACCAGTGTGGTATTTCCGAGGGGAACAAAGGCAATCAGCGCCATCTCCAGAACCATGAGGACGGAGGCTAGCACGACCATGCGCTTTCTCCCGATGAGGTCGGCAAGGGCACCGGAGGGGACTTCGAGCAGGACAATGGAAACAGCCCAAACCGCATTGAGAATCGCGAATTGAGCCATCGTCAGACCGTAGTCCAGTTGGATCACCGCAAAGATCGGATAATAGAACCGCGCATTGAAGAGAAGACGGAAGGCAGTAAAAAGCGGGATGTTGCGGTCCATAGAAAAAGGAAAGGGGAGGAGTCGTCGGGGGAAACAACTGACTCGATATTCCGGGAATGTCACGAAGCCGTTTCGACAGGGATGAGGAAAGCGCCCGGGTAGGAGCGCCTGAAGTCACTGTTTGCCCGTTTGTCTTTTCTTAACTACAGTATACGGAATGATGAACCGCACCGTTGTCTTCGCCATTCTTCTCCTGTCAGCGCATTTGTCAGGTTGCCGGACAACCGGAAACGGTGATGCGCAAAGCGCATTTGATCAGGCTGCTTTCGCCAGTGCAGATACCGATGGGAACGGCAGACTGACCGAACACGAGCTCGCCCTTCACAAGCATCGGGAGGCTCTCGCTGAGTTTGACCTCGACGACGACAATCATATCTCGGCCGCGGAGTGGGCAGCAGCCCGCCCGGATGCAGGGGAACAGGACGAGCATTTCAACAAACTCGACAAAAACAGCGACGGCAAGATCAGTGAAGAGGAGGGGGTCCAGTTCATTACCGAGCATGTCTCATTCGGTGATATGTTCAAAAAATACGATGCCAACGGAGACTACCATCTTCACTGGGAGGAAATCGACGAAGGTGCTCCCACTGAGATGAATATCACGCTGTTCTCTTTGCATCCGGACGCGTGACCGGCCTCTGTCGCCGTTTCCTCAGACCCATCTTGTCAGGACTTCGTTCGCGGGCATGGCCCTGCAACGCCCGCATTATTGCATCAAACTTATTGAATATTAGGAAATCTAAAGTTTATTGCAATTATGAAGCGATTCGCTGCTTTTGCTTTTTCTTTCGTTTTTCTGTCCTCCACCTTTGGGGCCGAAGGCCTTCGAACACTACCGGATTCTGCTGAGGGCATGGGAATGGCGGGCGGTCGGCTCATTCTTCTCGATGATGCATCGGTGGTTCGAACCAATCCAGCCAGTCTGACCGATATCGAGGAATCGACCCTGACCGTCACCTACCAGCCCTGGCACGGAAAAACGGACTTCACCGGTGCTACCGGAGTAAAGGATTCCATGGTCAATCCCTGGAAACTGACTGGTTCCCTCTACTACGCGACACCCGTAAACGATACGCTCTCTGCCGGCCTCGGAATCAGCGCCCCGTATGGAGTGACCATCAACTGGCCGCGTCAGGGAGCCTTTCAATACAACGGCGCCTACGACGCGGTTCTGCAAACTTTCGCGATCAACCCGGCAATGGGCCTGAAGATCAACGACAAAGTCTCGATTGGTTTCGGGCTCGACATCTACCGGTCCAAACTTCGTCTAGAGCAAAAATTCCCCTGGTCGCTCGTCACCGCGACTCCCGGCCTTCCTGATGGTGATATGGTCTTCGACGGCGACGGCTGGGGAATCGGGGGATACTTCGGCGTGAATTTCGATGTAGGGGACCGGCATCATTTTGCCGTCACAGCCCGGCTCCCCGTTTCGGTGGACTACGAAGGGCAATTCGACATCAACAATGTTCCGGCAGCCGGTCTGGCGCTGCCGTTCTCGCCTTTCAATTCTGAGATCGAGCACCCCGGGGTCATCGCCGTCGGCTACGCTTACGATGTGAGTGACCGGTTTTCGGTGGGAGTGGATTTCGAATGGACGCAAAACTCCACCCACGACGACGTGCCGCTCGGAATTGGGGCAAACCAAGCTCTCCTCGGAGGCAAAAACGCAGTGCCACTCAACTGGGAAGACAGCATCAGCGTCGGTATCGGTGCGGAATACGAAGTCTGCGAGAACCTCACTTTTCGCACCGGGTATCTCTACTCGGATTCTCCTATGAATCAGCGGACCTACAATCCGGCGGTTCCGGCAGACGATCGTCACATCATCAGTGTCGGCCTTGGTTATACCTGGGGGCAGAACACGATCGACCTCGCCTACAGCATGTTGTTGATGGATTCAACTGACGTCCGCGGAAATGTGAATCCTGCCTTCAACGGAAACTACGACTACGACTGGGATATTCTGACAATCAGCTACACGCGGACATTCTGATTGCGAACTTTCCGCGATCGGAAATCAAGGAAACGACTATGGCCAATATTTTTCTTCTTCACGGAATGTGGAGCCACGACGGAGTCGCGGCACCGCTTCAGCGGCATCTTGAAAAGATAGGCCATTGCGTTTTCGCCCCCACCCTCCCGGCCCACGACCGCACCGACCCCGAACAGGCCGAAAAAGTGGGAAACCTCTCGCTTTCCGCCTATGTCGAACACATCACGGATCTGATCGAAAAGGAAAACTTCGCTGAACCTCCTGTTCTCATCGGTCACTCGATGGGTGGCCTGATTGCCCAGATGGTCGCGTCGCGGATACCGGTTTCCGGACTCTGTCTATTGAACTCCGCAGGACCAGCGGGCACGAATCACATCTATCCCGCACCGGCCTGGTTTTTTCGCCGCACTCTGGCACGTCCGTTTTTCTGGAAACGGCCTCAAAAACCGACCCTCGGAGAAACCCGTTGGGGCCTTATGAACCGGACGGATTTCGACGTCGCCCGGGACTTCGACATTTCACGTGACTATGACGTTGCCGGAACGGTCTACGAAACGCTCGTCGCGGAGTCGGGGCGGGCGTTCTTCGAATTGGTCTTCTGGTGGCTGGACTGGAAAAAAACCACTCGTATCAAGCTTCCGGAAGTCCCGACGTTCATTGTGAGCAGCGGGAAAGATCGAGTCGTACATCCGCAGGTCGCCCGTTCCCTTCAACGCAGATATCCGCACGCAGAGTTCCAGTCCTTTCCCGATAATGGACATTGGGTTTTCCATGAGGCCGGAGCTGAGCGGATCTACGAAGCAGTGGAAATCTGGCTCTCCGCAACCTTCGGAACTCCGAGGGAGTGGTCCAGTGAACTGCACCACGCTCCGGTTGGAATGGTTGAAACGACGACGTCGTCGCCTTATCCAAAACCGGAAAACTCACCTGCTGAATCAACGATTTGATCGGTGTGATCCCGGAAGTTTCAGTCCCGACGCGTCTTACTTGATCTCAAAGATCGCCTCGACCTCCACCGCGACTCCTGTCGGGAGCGCTGCGAAACCCACCGCACTGCGTGCGTGATAGCCGTCACCATCTTTTCCATAGAGCTCGTGAAGCAGATCAGAAGCTCCGTTGATGACAAGATGCTGATCGGTAAATCCCTGATCGGAGTAAACGCATCCGAGCAGCTTGATCACGCGCAGACCGTCGAGCGTTCCGTGCGTGTCGTGAACCGACCGGAGAATCTTTTCGCAGCAGTCTTTCGCCGCGGCGTAGCCTTCTTCGACCGAAACATCCTTTCCGAGAATGCCTTTCTTATCACTGACGTGTCCCGAAGTGATGAGTTGGTTTCCGCTGCGGATGCAGAGGTTGAGATATCCTTTTTCCTGAGGAGAAAGATCAATTCCGAGTTCCCTGGCTTTTTCTGTGACTGACATGCCGAAAGCATTGGGGGAATGATGCGCGGGTGCAAGGGGGAAATGAAACGTGGTGCCGGTGAATGGACGATTGGTAGCGGCGATCTCCAGTTCGCCGGGAAGAAACAATTCTGAAGAAACTTTCCGTTCCGAAACAAAATGGCTACAATTCCCCTCGGTCATCCTCCTCACATGAAGAACCTCACTATACTTGTCACCACTTTTCTCCTGACAGTAGCGGCATTTACTTTTTCTCTTTCAAAAGCACACAAGACCCAGCAGGAGTTGGAAAGACGAGTAACGAAAGCAGAGCAACTCAATCTCGATTTGGTTGAAAAATTGTCTGAATTTGAGAAGACAAACCTAAGTCTTGGATTGGAGATTCATCAATTGACGGACGAGCTGGATCGCATCAGCGCGAAGGTATTAAGAGCACGGGACAGCTACGCTCAGGATGCGGTCCGAGCCGAAAAATCGAAAACTTCCATTTTGAATCATTTCGAATCGATACGCGAAAGTGCGATAAACCTGCAAGACCTGATGAGACGAATCGAGAACGGCGATACAATAGACGAAAGTGAACTTGAGAAACTTCACCGCCAGTGCGGTTCACCTGAGACAGCGATGATGGAAGCTCTACCGGAACTGGAGAGAGAAAAGACAGTCACAGAGGCTAAGGCCGCCGCATTCAAACAGGTGATCTCCTGGCTGGAAGAAAAATAGAAATCACTCCTCCTCCACCCGCTTCAACAGTATCTGCAGTGCTCCGCCCGAACACCAAATCTCGAAGAGCAGGCAGAAAAGGGACGTGCCCATCAGGATCAGGGCGATGACGAACAGAATGCTCCCGATCCCGGTGAACTCAAACGCGACGGCGACCATTGTCACCACACAGAGCAGCAGACTCGCTGCTCCCATCAGTTGCATCCAGCGGATCAGGACGAGGCGCTTTCTCAAATTATCGATCTGAGCGCGCAGGGCTTCGTCCCGCAGTTCGATCCAGTCGCGGTGCAGCGTTCGAACCAGCGCCGCGAGGTGCAAAAAGCGATTCGTGTAGGATAGAAAGAGAAGGCTCACTGCCGGGAACAGCAGCGCGGGGGTGGAAATTTCGAGGTTCATGCAGTGACCGTGCTCGTTGCCGCCCGCAACATCCCATCATCCAGAATCTTCGCTCGCAACCCGCCTTTTCCCCGCAGTGCTTTCTCGGCCCCTTCGCCAAAGGCCTGATCCATCCAGAAGCACGGAGACGCCTCTTCTGTCCCCAGAAATCGCACTCCCTGGATTTCGAACTCTTTCCCGATCAATTCATTCAGGTCCTGTCCCTCGACGATGACGTTGCGCCGGTAGGTGTCGGGGCCTTTGTCTTTCACGCCGAAGTCTTCACAGAGTCGGCGGTGCGTTTCCATTTCGAAAAAGGTGATCTGGCCTTTGTAGTCCTCCTTGTAGTCAAAGAAGCGATCCCCCGCGATTCCTTTCCCGGCGACGCATTCGATTTCTTCGACTTCGATGATCGGGTTTTCCCCGGGAGGCTTTCCGTAATGCCCGTAGTAATTGTGACCGGGCGAAATGTAGAGATGGAGAATTTTCACAAGGGAAGTTACGACGCAATTTCCCTGCTGGCAATTCGCGCGGAGGCGGATACGGTCCCGCTGTTTCACAAATTTCTCTGAATCATGGCCAAAGGACCCAAAAACGCAATTTCCCCCACTCGCGAAGAAAACTTTCCCGAGTGGTACCAGCAAGTGGTGAAGGCAGCCGACCTCGCCGAAAACGCCCAGGACGTCCGCGGGTGCATGGTGATCAAGCCGTGGGGCTACGGGCTTTGGGAAAACATCCAGCAACAACTCGACCGGATGTTCAAAGACACCGGCCACAAAAATGCCTACTTTCCCCTTCTCATTCCGGTGAGTTATCTCGCGGAAGAAGCCGAACACGTGGAAGGATTTGCTCCCGAGTGCGCCGTCGTCACCCATCACCGTCTGGAGATGAAGGACGGGAAAATGGTTCCCTCCGGCGAGCTGCCCGAGCCGTATGTGATTCGTCCGACCTCCGAGACCATTATCGGTGCCGCCTTCGCCCGCTGGGTGCAAAGCTACCGCGACCTTCCCCTGCTCATCAACCAGTGGGCCAACGTGATGCGCTGGGAAATGCGTCCCCGCCTCTTCCTGCGCACTGCGGAGTTCCTCTGGCAGGAGGGCCACACTGCGCACGAAACAGCTGAGGAAGCGATGGAGGAGACGGAGAAAATGCACGAAGTCTACGAGACCTTTCTCACCGATCACCTTGCCGTTCCCGTCATCGCCGGGGAAAAGACAGAGGCAGAGCGCTTTCCCGGAGCAGATAACACTTTCACCGTCGAGGCCATCGTCCAGGACCGGAAAGCGATCCAGGCTGGCACCTCACACTTTCTCGGGCAGAACTTTTCCAAGGCTGCAGGCATACAGTTCGAAAGTCGCGGAGAAGGACTCCAGCACGCCTGGACGACGAGCTGGGGCGTCAGCACCCGACTCATCGGAACGTTGCTCATGGCTCACTCCGATGACGACGGACTCATTTTGCCTCCCCGCGTCGCGCCGACGCAGGTGGTGATTATCCCCATCACTCCGAAGCCGGAACACGAAGAGCCGGTTTTCGAAGCCTGTGAAAAACTCGCCGCTGAACTGCGCGCCGAGTCTTTCCACGGTCAACCCGTTACCGTCGAGATCGACAGGCGCGACCTCGGGGGTGGAGTCAAGACCTGGGAGTGGATCAAGAAAGGTGTACCTGTTAGGATTGAAATCGGTCCCCGTGATCTGGAAAAAGGATCCGTCGCACAGACGCGTCGGGACAAGGGACCGAAGGAAAAGGATTTCATCGCCACTGCCGATGCTGTTTCTGGAATTGTCGAGACCCTGCAGTCCATTCAGGACAATCTCCTCGCCCGTGCCCGCGCCTTCCGCGAAGAGCACACCGTCGAGATCAAAACGATGGACGAGTTCCGCGCATTCTTTACTCCGGAGAACAAAGACCAACCCGAGATTCACGGAGGCTTTGCCCTCGTGCACTGGGCTGGCGGAGTGGAGGATGAGGAAGCTCTCCAGCAGGAATTGAAAGTCACCGTTCGCTGCATCCCGAAAGACGCAGAACTGCGCGGCGGCGAAGGAACGTGTATCTACACCGGGAAACCGGCAGAAGGTCGCGTGATCTTTGCGAAAAGTTACTAGCCCACACTCCTTTTCTCTATCCTTATTTTTTTCCTTTTCCCGGCTACATCTGCGGAGGAAAATGAAAAGGATAACGGAAAAGAAAGAAGAGTTTTATGAAGCCGCCCATCTGCTCCCTCTGCCATCGTGATCAGCGTGATGAGCCGGGCCTGGAGTTCGGGCTTGTCTATTTCGCTAACTACGAATCGATTGATCATCCCGGGCACCCGAAGGGGCTGCACTGGTTCTGCTCCGATCATCTCGATGCCGCAAAAAGCCTCGAATATCTTTCCAGCAGTGAAGCTCTGGAGCGGCTTCGCCGCCAGTTCAAAATCTAAGACCTTCGCTGCGTCTGCATCGGTAAGCAGGCCGTAACTCCTTGCACCAAACAGGGTTGAGCCTTTGAACCAACAGGGTTGCCTCTCCGACGTAACCCTGTCACCTTTTCACCGCTGGCCGCTATGGAAGAAAAACTCTACGAACTGGTTTCCGGGGACGAAGATGCGCGTCTTTGCAAAGACATCACCGAGGAAGCTTGCGATGTAGTTCCGAGAAACTTCGGAAAGCAGGTCATCTCTTCGGTTTGCTCTAAAATCGGGGACCAGCTCAGCAAGCCCGGGTTGATTCTCACCTGGCTCTTGACTGCTCTCGGAGCTCCTTCCGCTGCGATTGGTCTGCTCGTTCCGATCCGGGAGGCCGGCTCCCTTCTTCCCCAGATGATGGTTGGGGGAATCATCCGGCGGTACTCAATCCGGAAAGGATTCTGGGTTACCGGAGCGCTGCTCCAGGGCGCGGCAGTCATCGCGATGGGTTTTGTCGCTCTCCACATGGACGGTGCCGCCGCCGGTTGGAGCATTGTGGGCCTGCTCACGCTGTTCAGTCTCTCGCGCGGCATCAGCTCGATTGCATCGAAGGACCTCCTCGGAAAGACGATTCCGAAAACGAGACGAGGTCGGCTCAGCGGCCTCGCTTCTTCAATATCCGGGTGGCTTGCGCTCGGAGTGGGAGTGTTCTTTGTGATCAATCCAGCCAAAGATCTTCCCGTCGCCTGGTTCGCCGCCTTGCTGTTCTTCGCTGGTGGTTTGTGGATCATCGCGGCTTTCGTTATGTCCACCTTGATTGAAAAACCCGGAGCCACTTCCGGCGGGGCCAATGCGCTGAAAGAGGCTCTCGCAAGTCTCCACTTTCTCAAAGACGACCGAATTTTCCTCCGCTTCTGCATCGCCCGCGCTCTGCTCGCGAGCACGGTTTTGTCGATGCCGTTTTATGTCGTGCTCGCGCACGGAGCAACGGGTGGAAGGGTCGCCAGCCTTGGCCTTCTCATGATTGCGGGCAGTCTCGCAACAGCTCTTAGCGGGGTGACGTGGGGAAAGCTCTCTGATTCGAGCAGCCGTCTCACACTCGCCATCGCCGGGTTGGCTGCCGGATTGATCGGCTGTCTGACGGCGGCGCTGACCGGAATCGATTGGGGGCAAACCGCGTCACTCTGGCTTTTCGGTGCGCTGTTTTTCCTGATCGGTCTCGCCCACACCGGAATCCGGGTGGGACGGAAAACGTATCTCGTCGACCACGCTGATTCAGACAATCGGGCGAGATTGGTCGCTGTCAGCAACACCCTCATGGGAATCGTGCTGCTTGCCAGTGGTTCTTTCGGACTGCTTGCTTCCGCAATTGGGGAGCGTCTCGTGATTCTTGTTTTTGCCCTGTTAGGAATCGCCGGGGCGGTGATGGCTTTCACATTGCCGGAGGCGGGGGAGGGAGAATAAAAAAACGGGACCCCCGGACGTTCGGGGATCCCGTCGTGTTCCCACACAAGGGAGGTATGCCTGGGGAAAGGGTGCTAAAAAGTTAGCGGCGGAACTTTTGCTTGTACTTGATCACGTCGCGGAGGCTTTCTGCAGAGTTTGTCGCGGTGATGCGTTTCGTGAATTTCAGGGATCTACGCGCCTTTTTCCTGAATGTTCCCTGGTACCGGGCAGTCTCTCCGCCCTCCAAAGTCTGAATACTGCCGCCCCGCTTCAGTGCGGCAGTAACATTTGCTCGAGTCGGTGCTGTTCGGAGGTATTTGAGCCGATACTTGCGTCGCGGCAGTTTGAAAGCCCGGACCAGGATATTTGCTTCTGCGGTTCCATCGTTCTCGACAGCAAATTTTACGATCGCCTTTTTCTTTACCTTTTTTCCACGGAGCACTTGATTTCCACCCGTCGAGGAATAGACCCCATCCCCGTTGACCGGCCCGGACTTGCCCTTCCTGCGGTAGGAAATGTCAGGCTGCGCAGCAATGCCAATCTCATATACCGCAACTGTAGAACTCTCTTCGCTTGAAACAACGAGCAGTGGTGATCCGGTCGCATTGTCGGCTGCCGCTATGAAAATCAATCCCTCCGGTGCGACGTCGGCCGCATCAAAAACGATGTCCTGAAAAACAGGGGCTGCCGGATTTGTAACATCATACACCACAACAGCACTTGCACGCTCAAGGCCGATGAAGGCAAGGATCGTTCCGTTCACTTCGCCGACGACAACCCCCTCCGGCTCAGTGCCCTTGGCGTCACTCCGGCTTTCCGGATAGATTCCTTCTGCATTCGTCAGTTCAGCAAGTTGCGCTCCACTGTCGAACACCTGCGCGCCGGAGGAGTCGAGGATGGAAAAGGAACGCGCTCCATACGAAAAGAGTTCGTCAAAGTCGCTATCTTCGTCGGCATCACCATCAATCAGCGAAATTTCCAGACGTCCGAGAACCGCATCGTCCTGGAGAGCGGCTGCATCCGGGAACGCCGTCGCATCGAGCGTAATATCTTTGATTCGACTGTCTTCGTCACGCGCATCGCCTTCGTTGGCGGTGATAACGTAGTTGGATCCGTTGGCGGAAAATGCGGCAATGGCGTCCGGCATATACATTCCGAATACGGGATAGGTGTCGGGATTGAAGGTGTCCCCATCGTCGTCGCTGGCATCCATTTCATTGCCGGCGACGCTGTGATCCTTCAGGCCGAGCGGAAGGATTTCGACGGTCTCCGCGACCAGATCGATCTTGGCGAGGGCGTTGTTTTCCTGCAGCGCAACGAAGGCAGTCATTCCGTCCGGAGTGACTGTTATATATTCCGGCTCAAAATCCTCCGGAGCC
>JAKSBG010000270.1 GCA_022361255.1 Verrucomicrobiales bacterium | reverse complement strand
TCGAGATTGATGAGACGATCAAGATCTTTAACAGCCCGTCGCGGAAAGAAACCGAGGCTTACATCTCCGGTCGCGTCGGATAAGCTGGCAGGCTATTTATCAAAGCCGTCTTCACCGGGAAAACCGGTGATGGCGGCCACTTCGACGCCTCTGGCGCGCCCTTTAACCTGGTGAACGCCCAGGTTTCTCGTGAATTTCCCGCGTCCCGGTATCAATTGGGCAAAGTCGCCCGATACAAGAATTGTTTCGTTGAGCTCGCGGGTCAGTGTCTCGAGGCGAAAGGTGAGATTGACGGGGTCTCCAACAAGGGTGAACTCCCCCTGACTCATGCCTCCGTAGGCGACTTTTCCGGTGTGAAGGGCGACTCCGATTTCAAACTCCAGATCGGAGTCTTCGAATACTTCCGGGTGGTTTTCAGAGATGCGGTTGCAGCTTTCGAGCAGCTCTTTCGCCGTCCGCAGGGAGGCTGCCACTGTCGATTCGTCGACCGTAGTCCAGTAGGCGAGAACACAGTCTCCGATGAACTTGTCGACGGTTCCGCCTTCGACCGCGAGGATCTGTTCGCAGTCGGAATACCAGCTGCCCATAATCTGCGCGAGGCTGTCGGCTTCAATTTTTTCCGAAAGAGCGGTGAAACCAATAATGTCACTTACGAGAATAATGACCGGGGTTGAGCGGATCAGCGCGATGGTGGAGCCGCCCATTGTTTCGAGTGCCGCGGCGTCACTCTCCTCTCCGACCTGCTCGAACTGGAATTCATGATCCGCGAGACCGATCACGTCGCCCGTCTTGAGTTTGCGAGCGGTGGTGACGCGACCGCCGTTCAGATAGCTCCCGTTGAAGCTCCCGAGGTCAAAGAGGTAAAAGCCGCCTTCCTGCTTTCTGAGCATGGCGTGCCGGCGCGACACACGGGGATCGGCAACATGTATCTGGCATTCGGAACTGCGACCTATCATGGTCACATTTCCGAGTTCGATCGATTCACCGGAATCGGAGCGTTTCAGGGTGCCTTTCACAACGGTGAGGTAATGAAATGAAGCGGGAAATCGCAAGCAGGAACTGTCTCAGGGCAGTCCTTTTACGATCGTTTCGGAGTAGCGGAATTCACCGGTGATTGCGTCGTAAAACTGAAAGACGACCTGTGGGTGGGGAAAAGCAATCCAGCGCTCCCCGTCCTTCTCGACCGGATTGTTGAACACATTGTTGATCCGTACGACGCAGAAGTGAGGAAAAGTCCGGTTGGCACGCGGAATGTCGTCCATCGCGTAGGTCGACCAGCGGATCTCGCATTCACGGGGGCCGTATTGGAATTTGCCGTTTACAGGGCGATCGCCTTCGTCGTGTTTCGGCATGTGGTTGATCGAGTTGTGAGGGCCGCTTGCAAATTCAAACACATTGTCCGTGATACGGATCGCAAACGAATTGTGGAGGTCTCCGGTGAGAACGAAGACGGGCTGGTCGAGCTTGTCACAGTGCTCAATCAGTTCCTCGCGTTCTTCGAGAAAAACGGTCCAGGCATCGTCTTTTTTTACGGTGAGTTGTTTGTCATCACCACCTCCGCTGCCGACGTGGGGGACCATGAAATTGACCGAGCTGACGACGAAGATAAAGTCCGCTTCGCTTTCCGAGATGCCTTTCTTCAGCCAGTTAAACTGCTGCTTGCCGAGCATGGAAGCTCCCGCTTTCGCAGGGTTGTCGACGTCATGCAGATCGCGGTGGGAGCGGGTGTCGAGAATGAAGAAGTCACAGTTGGACACCGTGAATTTTCCGTAGCAACGACGACCGATCGAGTAGCTCTGTTTCCCGGTTGCTTTCGCAGCGGGGGAAACGCGAATTTCGGTCGGGCTGACCACCTCGAGGATTTCATAAACGGCGGAATTGGGATCGCCGGTTTCGGAATCGAGAGCCGCGTCTTTCACCCCTGCCGTTTCCGTACCCCAGTGAACGTGGAGGTTGGCGTGTTCTTCGAGATTCAGCTTGGTGAAATCCGCCTCCGGATCGGTGATGACGTTGCTTCCTTCTTCGAATGATCCGGTGCCGAACCAAGCAGGTGTGTCATGGACGACCGGGTTTGCCCAGGCAAGGTAGTCAAACCAGGCTTTCGTCGCGATGTCGCGAAAGACGGCGCGGCGGTTTACATAGCCGGTTTCGCCGGTGCCGTAGATATCATTGAGAAGCTCGTGATCGTCCGCCGTGTAGAAAGAGGGAACGTGGCGGTGCCACTCACTGAGGTTGCGGCCCCGTTCGAGGTAGATTTTGTAATTTTCCCAGACACCGACAATGCTGGGTGCCTTCTGGACGAGGCGGGGGGCGTCCTCCATTCCATCCAGCCCGACCTGATGCAGCCAGCTTTTTGCCGGGTATTCCCGCCGGTCTTCGTAGAGCCAGTCCCCGTTGAGAATAGCAAAATGCACTTTTTCTCTCCACTCACTGTTGAGCACATCGTAGACGGGGAGATGGGGGCCGGCGCTGTCGCCGCTTCCCCGCTGGTTGTTTCCGCAGGCAAATTCAAAGCTGAAGTTGAAGAGGCCTTTCGGGTTGGTATCCGCGTTTTGAAATTTCTTCGGATCGGGCATCGTGACGAAGGATCCCGACAACTGGTGATCCTCGATGCGGTAGTAATACCGGGTGTTGGACTCGAGGCCTTCGATTGCGACGAAACCGGTGTTGTCGTTTTCCAGCGAAGTTTCCAGAACCGGTGCTACCTGGTCGAGGTTGTCTTCGTTTTTGCCGTAAAAAATGCGAACAGGGCCCGCGTTGTTCGTGCGTGCCCAGATCGTCATCGAGTTCGTCGCGGGGCGACCGAGAATGGGGCCGTGAGTGACGCGGATGGCAGTTGGTTCACCGTCCTGGGCAGCCAGAGTGGCCAATAAGAAGAGCGGGGCGATAGAAAGAAGAAACTTGCGGCAATTCATGTTTGTCGGATGGAATGGAGTTTATACTCTGACTCAATGGCAAACGCACGCCCAAACATCATTTTCATCATTACGGATCAGCAGCGGTTCGACACGATTTCTGCACTCGGATATCCGCACATGGATACGCCTCATCTGGACCGGCTCGTCCATGAAGGGGTCAGCTTTTCCCAGTGTCACATTACCGCTCCGAGTTGTGCGCCGTCCCGGGCAAGTCTGTTCACCGGCCAGTATCCGCATACGACAGGAATTTTGAAGAATGCGGATGAGTGGACGCGGAGCTGGGTGGAGGATCTCAGTGTGAGCGGTTACACGAGCGTCAATATCGGGAAAATGCACACCTGGCCCTTTACGACTCCCTGTGGATTTCATCAGCGCTACGTGGTGGAGAATAAAGATCGCTATCTCGAAGGACGTTACTTTTTCGACGAGTGGGACAAAGCCCTCGCCGCACGCGGACTCGTCAAACAGCAGCGCGAACGGTATCGCGAGCGCGAAGACTACCAGGAAGCCATCGGCAGCTTCACCTGGGATCTTGATGCCGACATGCAATCGGATCATTTTGTCGGCGGACTCGCGAACTGGTGGACTGACACCTATCCGCCAACCGAACCGCTTTTTCTTCAGATCGGATTTCCCGGCCCGCACCCTCCCTACGACCCGACGCCGGAGGCTCTGGAGCCGTATCGGGACCGGGCAATCCCGCTCGATCCGGTGGAAGACGGGGATTTGTCAGGCCAGCCAAAGGCATATCAGGGAATGCGGGTTCACAACAACGAGGTTGACCACGACTCTGTTGTCCTGCCACTCGATCCGACGGAGGAGCAGCGACTGAATCAGCGCCGCCACTACTGTGCGAACGTTTCCATGATCGATGAGCAGGTCGGGCGGATCATGGAATCGCTGGAAAGAAACGGCTATCTGGAGAACTCCGTTATCATCTTCACAAGCGACCACGGAGACTGCCTCACCGACCATGGACATTCCCAAAAGTGGACGATGTATGAGCAAGTCACGAGGGTTCCGATGATTGTCTGGTCGGCTGACGGTCGATTTGGAAAGGGGAGAAAAGTAGAGGAAAAAGTCAGTCTCTTTGACCTCGGCCCGACTATTCTTGAACTGGCCGGATGCGAGGTGCCCGCTCACTTTTCCGCGCAATCGTTGGTGCCTGCGCTGGAAGATCAACCGGATTGGAAAGGTCGGGACTACGTCTTTGCCGAGCACCCTCGAGATGGCAATTTCACCACAGCTGATTACCAGGTCATGGTGCGATCCGACCGGTGGAAGCTCGTCGAGATCTATGGCTCCGACGATGTCGAAGACGGGCGGGAGGGAATGCTGTTTGATTTGGAAAACGACCCGCGCGAAGTGAAAAATCTGTGGGGCGACCCCGGTCACGCGGCAGTTCGAAACGAGCTGCGCGAAGCACTGCTGG
>JAKSBG010000065.1 GCA_022361255.1 Verrucomicrobiales bacterium | reverse complement strand
TGGCGTCGGAGTTGGCGTCGGAGTTGGCGTCGGAGTTGGCGTCGGGGCAGACATTGGGAAGTAATTTATTTGTTTCGAGAAAAAATAGACAGAATTGTGTCTACTCTCATTTTTGGAAAACTGCAAGCCTTTCACAAACCTAGTTTCAGTCAAGGGCAAGAGTGCGTACCAAGCGCACTCCTCCAAATGCTCCATTTCCTCCGTGATCGAATTGTTTCCGGGGAATACCTTCGGCAAAATCAGTTTCGGAGATTAAATAGTCACCGCCGACCTGCCAATATTGCGGATTTCCCTTCGAATGATCTCCTGTTCGAAACTCGTAAACCCATTCGGACAAATTCCCTAGCATGTCGGACATTCCAAATGGGTTGGGGCGGGTTAGTCCGACTCTTCTTGATTGGCCATCAGTGTTTTCTCTTACCCACGCGTGCCATTGCAACGAGTCAATTCGGCTTCCAAACGAGAATCGCAATTGGGAGCCACCACCGCAGGCAAGCTCCCATTCAGAAACCGTAGGTATTCGATATCCTGTGCGCTCATCTATATCTGGATAAGGTCTCAGATTTCCATTTTTGACCTCAAAGCATTGATCTAACCCCTCCCGCTCTGACAATACATTGCAGAATCGAAAAACTTCTTGCAGCGATGTAAACGGCATAGGGGAATCCTCGAACCCCTCGACTGTACCGCGCCCGCGATCACTGAAATTGGGAGGCATGATGCGAAAATATTGCTCAGCTGTGACCTCGGTGGCTGCGACGGCCATTACCCTTCCATCCTCTCCGGGAAAAACAGCAAATGAAATCCCTGACGCAGATAGAAACCAGGAACCTTCCCCTATCCGAATTTGGGTGGTGAATTCCGGTTGCTTTAATTTCCAACGTCTCATTGCAAATTTCGCGGAAAAATGCACTTCCGCATTGCTCGACGCAAAAGCGGTATGCACATTTGCCACCAGAGCAGGTTTCTTGCCGTCAGGTATTTCATCCCAACTGACCTCACCAATTGCCTGAAGTAACCCCGATATGAGATGAGGATTCTGACGGTTTTCAACCGGCGTCGTCCACAAGTCATAACGCCCTACTACGTCGGGTTTAAGAAAATTGATCAGGTGAGTTCGTTGCTCGATCCGATTTTTCGACGCGAGCGACTGGCGAACTTTTTCGGTTTCGCCAACCGATGCAAATGCCACGGCGACTTTCGCACTTTCCCGGGCAGAAACGACGAAGCTGTATTCTTTGTCGGGTCTATAGCCCTTTGGAAGCCGATACCGCTTCTCGGCCGCATCACGGGCAGATTTCCCAATCGAGAGAATTGCGTCCGCCCAGTTGGCAACTTCATCGATGTCTCGAAGAACCCATTCCTCAACCAGGGCATCAACATCAACGAGTTCTTCGCTCGTAAGAGCCAATAGCACTTTCGATCGGAATGCCCGTTCCGGTTGAGAATTATCGCTGGCGATCGAATTCAGAACCTCTATGCACTTCCCATCAAAGGCACCCATCGACTGAATGCCGGACCTCAACTCTCGCGGCTCCAGAGCGAGTACACTCTCCACATGAGAGACGGCATCAAGCTGCCCCATTCGATACAAAACCCGCTGGGAAAACACGACGTTTGCACTGACTCCATCAGAATCCTCGATGCTTTTCTCCAGAATCGGAACAATCTTTTTTCGGAGATCTTGAAACTTTGGCTGGAGCGAATCAAACGATTCCATTCCACGCGATTTCAAGTCGGAGTATAGACGACTTGCCAGCCGGCTTTGACTGGCGTTAATAGCCCATATCAGGAGGATGCTACCGCAGATCACACACAGCGATACACGAATCGTTTCTCGAATCGATGTCCGCTTCATCATGGAACATTCGCTGTCATTCCACTCGCTGGATCTCGCAAAGAAGACGATGCGACACCATTCTGCAAAACTCGGAAGCGAACGCCATGTGCCGTCCAGCTTCCAAATTTTCGCCCGGTCGCGGAGGAGCAACTGAGCTCGCCCCTGTTTCGTACGCTGCTTCTCCTCATCAATCCAATTTCGGAGCACTGGAACAAGGTAATCGTGGGAAAGATTGTAGTGTCCTTCTTCGGTTTTCCCGATGGCCTGCGAAGGACTCAGCAGACGAAATGTCCTGACAAGAAGATAAATCAGCTGATCGAATTCCACCACCACACCCAATGAGGAAACCAGTTCACGCAATTCACTTCGAGAGCGTGACTCACCTTTGATCTTGCTGGCGTCTTCAGGAATCAGCTCTCTAAAGATGCGGTGTGATGCCTCGACCATGACAGGGCGTTGTTCATCCGAAAAGTGCTTCTCAAAGCAGCTCTTCACGTAGGATACACCGATCCCGGAAATCCCCCCTACCCGATCCCACTCAGCCACTTCCCAGGGGCGATCCCGAAACTTTTCCACAATGAGAGAAAGCTGGACGGGAGAAACGCGACCATCCACGGCGATTTCACGAATAACAGTTCTGACAAATCTCTTCTGCGCCCGTTCCAGCTCAGCGGGAAACGCAGGCAGACTATTGATTCCTCGACCGAATCGTATCAGAACATCCCGGGCATGTTTCTTGTCAAAAAGATCGACAGCCCCGGCGTTTCGCCCGGTATCAAGATCAATCGACAAACCGGAGAAAAACTGGGTAGCAGAGATCCAAAAGTCATCCCGAACCGAGAGAAGCACTTTGACGCGTTCCCCGTCGATCACCTCAAACGCGGCCGAAAGAGCATCGGATTCCGGATCCACACGATGAAGATGTTGCTCGAACTGGTCCACAACGATCAAGAGCCGACCGCCAACAGGAACTCCTTCACCTGCCAGGATTCGTTTCAACAATGAAACCAGATCAGTCTCATCCTCCAATCGGGGAAAACGATGACGAAGAGCTTCAATCAGGCTGAATTCGGTATCTGTACTCGCTTCGACAAAGACCGGAATAACCGACGAACTCAGTTGCGGAAGAAGGCCGCTTCGCAGAAAAGACGACTTCCCACTTCCGCTAGGTCCAAAGAGCAATGCCAGACGAAATGATTTTTCGCCTGCAGCCGATTCAATCCGCGACTTCCAGAGTGAAACGGAAGCAGGAAGACCGTTCTCACCTTCGGGTCCCGGAAGCAAATCGAGAAAGAAGTCTGAATCTTCTTCGTCAAAAGAATGAAGCCCTTTGGGTAGCGCATTCCGGTATCGAGCTTCCCGATCCTGCCCACTTTCACTCTCGAAAACCTGCGCCTCCAACGTTTTGGCAAAATCATCAGCACTGGGACGGGCAGTGGGAAGACGAGACAAGGCAGCGAGACACAATTCCTCTAGTGCTTTGGGGATGTTTTCCACCAGTGAACTGGGGGGGACAACTTCACCGTGAATGATTTCGCGAAGCATCTCGTCTCTGTCGCGGGAAAATGGAACGTTTCCCGTGAGAATTTCATACAGTATCACTCCGAGAGCAAAGACATCCGATCGGTTTGAGATCCGGTGCGCAGTTCCCGAAGCCTGCTCCGGGCTGATGTAGGGCGGAGTTCCCACACGCAATTTTTCACCTCCGTTGAAGTGTTCCTTTACCTGTCCCAATCCGAAATCGATCAAGTAGGGGCATTGCCCCTGATCGATCAAAATGTTCTCCGGCTTCACATCCCGATGCACGATGCCACGCGTGTGCGCGTCGACGAGCGCACGTGCCACGTCGCCGATCACTGCCAGCGCCTCGTCCTGGTCGA
>JAKSBG010000153.1 GCA_022361255.1 Verrucomicrobiales bacterium | reverse complement strand
TTCTTAAAATCATGCGCCACTCCACTCGTGGAGAAAGAAAGGGACTGGGCTTCTGTCGGGGAAGGCGCACTCGCAGGCTGCGACTCAGGGGCGTATCCTCTCTGTCGGAGGGGCTCTTCGTCAACTCTCGCCCGAGAGGTTACAGTCTCTTCAGCTCCCCCGGTGCTCGGAGGCGATCCGCCGGCAGCAGTGGAGTCCGGAGAACCGATGGGAGAAAAGGTGATAGCGAAAACTCTTTCGTTCCGATACTGGACGGGACGGATTGTCCAGTATGCCTGAATGTTTCCTTCGACACTGCGGAGGAGATCACGCTTCATGAAACAATAGCCCTCCTGATTCGCAATGGAGGGAAGTTTTTGTATCAGGCGATCGAGATGGGAATGGTCGTAGACAAGGCCGAGAGGAGACCCCTCGAGGTCGGATTTCGAATATCCCGTGAGCCGAACCGCCTCATCATCAGCATGAAAGATGATGGGTCCCAGGGGAGTCGGAGAATTGGAACCAATCACAATGACACCAGGCTTCCCGGCCGAAGCCGGTTTCGTTCCGGTTTCGACGGCAGTCGGGGCGTTCGCAGCCGGGCTCATGTTGAGTGGTGGTTCGTAAACCGGGCTTCGGGCAGCTGCCTCAGATTTCCCAGTTTCTCCAGAGGTCGTGGTTACGTCCTCTTCTCTACGCGAAACCAATTACTTAAGAAAGCTTAAATTTCGAATTTTTCGACAATTTGCTTCGCAAACACGCAAAAAGGCCCGGGATCGCTCCCGGGCCTTCGTAAAATCATCTGTATCGAACGCAGCAGAATCAGGAGAAGAGCTCCATGATTGGGTGATGTTCGGTAACGATTTCATCCGTTTTCGGATCACGGGTATGACCGGCAACGAGGAACGGGCGACCTGATGGAGCGTAGACAACCTTGTTCAGATCGAGCCCCATCGCGTGCGCGATGGTAGCGTTGAACTGACCGGCCTCCACGGGATTTTCCTTCACGGCCATTCCGAGTTTGTCGGATTCTCCGTATACCTGTCCACCGCTGATGCCGCCACCGGCAAACATGGTGGAGAAAACACGGGGGTGATGGTCCCGGCCACCGTTCGCGTTGATCTTCGGAGTGCGTCCGAACTCAGTTCCGAGAACGATGAGGGTTTTCTCGAAAAGTCCTTCAGCCTTCAGATCGTCGATCAGTGAAGCAAGCGCTTTGTCAAGTGAACCACCTGTATTCGGAATCGCATTCCACAGGTCATTGTGCATGTCCCATCCACCGGAGACAACCTCAACGAAGCGAATGCCGGAGCTGACGAGACGCTTTGCGAGCATCGCGCCCTTACCGACGCGGGTGTTGCCATATTTCTGCACTTTTTCCTGATACCCGTCTTCTTTGGAAAGATCGAAGGTGTCAAGATCCTCACTCTTCATCAGCTTGAGAGTTTCGTCGTAGAACTGCGTGTAAGCCTCCACTTCGTTAGTCTTGAATTTGCGCTGGAAGCCTTCGTCGAAGGTATTCATCAGCTCAAGGCGCTTGTCGAAGAGCTTGTCGTCAACGCCATCATAGGGACGCGAATTCTGAACGCCCTTGTCAGGGTCGCCGATCGGAAGAGGCGCTAGCGCCGGACCGAAGAATCCTGCTCCGGGATGGTTGCCGCCTCCCCCGATTACAACAGAATCCGGAAGAGTCTCGTGCTTTTTACCGAGAAGAGTCTGCGCCCAGGGGCCCATGGACGGGTGGACGATAGTGGCGCGGGGCTGATAGCTTGTCCGCATCCAGTAGGCACCGCCACGGTGATCCCCGGTTTTTTGCGTCATCGAACGGACCACGGCAATATCCTTGAACCGCTTGGCCAACTCGGGCATGAACTCGGCGAGCTCAACTCCTGCGACTCCGGTTGGAATGCCTTTCGTGTTTCCGCCGGTTTCTGTCCCGGGTTTCGGATCGAAGGTATCCATATGGGTCATACCGCCGGCCATGTAAAAGAAAATTACATGTTCGGCTTTGCCGCCTCCGGCGGCTTTCACGGCCTGAAGTCCATCGGCCATCGGGACGATGCTGACTCCAAGGGCAGTTTTGGCGGTGCGAGCCATAAACTCACGGCGCCCCAGTTGGTCGAGTTGTTTCAGTTGGTCTTTCATTGGGTTAGGTCGGGTAAAGTTTGAAATAGTTGTTCGTTTCTTTGAATCGGATTACTGGATGAAGAGGAATTCGCGGGTGTTCACGAGAGCCCAGATAACGTTTCCGATGGCGTTGGCTTCCGCTTCCATCTTCGCCTTCTCGCTGTCACCGCGATCCGACTTGGCTCGCATGCCGGACTGGGCCACCGACTTCTCTTCGGAAGACGGATAGCGAGTCAGCACGCTGAGGAAGATCTTGTCGATATTGTCGCGCTTCGATCCTGATCCCTGAGCAATTTCTTTGATCAGGTAGGCATCGGGACTCGTCAGAACTTTGTTGGTAATGGTGCCGTTGAGCAGAGCCATAACCTGTGGCGAAGAACCGCCGGTAAACTGGTTTTCGATCAGCTGCTTGTCGGATTGACCGAACATCCGCAGGAAGTGACCGGCCGGCATCGGTTGCCGAAGCTCGGAAGCCCGGAACATCTCGACTCCGTCAACGTTGTCCTCGCGGGTTACCGGAGTTCCGTCGTATTTGGTGAGCTGACCGATTTTTCTCCAGTCACCTTTGAAGGCTTCAATCGCTTCTGCTGTGTTGAATTCCGTGGTGTCGGTATTCATCCACTGACGGTATGCGTCAGCTCCGGTACGGGTCACGCCTTCGGGGTTTGCCGTGGTCAGGGCGACGAGGCTGTCCCAGATCTGCTCCGCGGTCATCCGGCGAAGGATCGGTCCGGGGAAGTGGTAGGTTCCCTTGTCGATCTGAGTGAGAGAGGGAGACATCGTTTCCGCTTCGCGCTGGTAGGTTGTCGTATTGTAAACAACGCGGAAGAAATCCTTGGTGCTGAAATTCAGGTCTTTGAACATCTCCTCCAGGAAAGTGAGAAGCTCGTAGTTCTGCGCCTGTCCGTCGAGGTGGCCGGGAATGTTGTAGACCGGCTCAATCTGGGCGAGGCCGAAGGCCATTTTCCAGAACCGGTTCACCGCATTAATGGTGAATCGCGGGTTGCCGGGAGAAACCACCCAGTCAGCGAAGGCGTGACGCGGAGATTCATACTTGGAGACGTCCATTTTGTCACCGAAGTAGGTGGCCGGCTCGATCTTCATGTTCGGCTCACCGTCATCATACTTGTAGTCATGAGGAAGCTGAACCGCATTTGATCCGTCGTCGTGAAGAACGATGTTTTTCGTCCCGAGCCCCTGACGAAGGTTTCGGTCTTCGTTTTCCCGCTCAGG
>JAKSBG010000092.1 GCA_022361255.1 Verrucomicrobiales bacterium | reverse complement strand
GGATCAAACATGTTCCTTCCGGTGGTTCCACGGTCCAGCAGTGGCGGTGGCGATTCGATGGCGGCGCGTATCATGGAGGCTGCTCCCGAGAAACGTCTCGGCATGGTTGAGGATCTCATTGCCGCTCAGGTTGGAGCCGTTCTCGGAACCGACGCGACGCGGATCGACAAAGATACGCCGCTCACCAATCTCGGTCTCGACTCGCTTATGGCGATCGAGCTGGTCAACCGTATCGAGGAGAAGCTGGGTATGTCGATGCCGATGGGCTCGGTTCTCAATGGCCCGAACATTCGCGACCTTTCCATTCCGACACTCGAGAAACTGCTCGAATCGGGTGGGGGAGCCGCAGGCGGCGAATCCGGTGCCGATGCGACAGATCTCGTCGAGTTTGAAGCAACCGGCGAAATGCCCGAAGTCTTCCCGCTTTCGGAAGGACAGAAAGCGCTCTGGTTCCTGCACCGTCTTGCGCCGGATTCCTCCGCATACAACCTGGTTTTCTCCGGCAAGTTCCGCCCGCTTCTCGACATCGACGCGATGAAAGAAGCGTTCGCGCTGCTCTTCGAGCGTCATCCGCTCATTGACGTGACCTTCACGACTCGCGACGGCGAGCCGATGCAGGTGGTTCAGAAAGGCCGCACCATCGACTTCCGCGAGCACGATTGCACGCACCTGGACGACGAGGGGCTGAAGCAGATGATCAGCGAGCATGCGGATCGTCCGTTCAATCTCGAACGCGGTCCGGTCATTCGACTGGAGCTTTTCCGCACTGCGGATGAAGCCCACGTTGCCCTGCTCAGTATGCACCACATCGTTTCTGACGCCTGGTCGGTTGCCGTGGTGATTCAGGATCTCATTGAATACTACTTCTCCGCCAAAGCGGGCCGCACGCCGCAGGTTGAGCCGATCGAGGCCACCTACGCCGACTTCGTCCGCTGGGAGAAAGCTCACCTCGAAAGCGATGCCGGCGAACGCATGTTCGAATTCTGGCAGGAGCATCTTGCCGGAGCGCCAAGTGCGATCGATCTGCCGACAGATCGTCCGCGGCCGGCGATCCAGACTTTCAACGGAGCCACTCACGGTTTCCAACTGGGTGAGGACGTTACCGAGGCAGTTGACGCTCTCGCCAAGGAAAACAGCGTGACGATGTTCACTACGCTGCTTTCCGCGTATGACATTCTCATGCACCGCTACTGTCAGCAGGAGGACATCGTGGTCGGTGTGCCTCTCGCCGGACGGACGCAGCAGGAACTCCGAAGCACGGTTGGTTACTACATCAATCCGGTCCCGATGCGTTCCACGATTGAGGACGATCCGACCGTTGCCGAATTTCTTGCCGCCAACAGCGATCGCGTGAACGGCGCTCTGGAGAACCAGCAATACCCGCTTGCCCGCATGGTTGATCGACTCAACGTCGTTCGTGATCCGGGTAGATCGCCGTTGTTCCAGGTCAGTTTCTCGATGGAGAAAGTGCCCGGCATCGACGAGCAGGGAATCGCCGTTTTCCTCATCGGGCAGGGTGGTCATACCTTCCACGTTGGTGACATTTCGATGGAAACCGTCGATCTCACCACGCGACAGGCACAATTCGAGATCACGCTCGTTCTCGAGGAAGCCGGCGGTCAGCTCTTCGGGTGCTGGCAGTACAACCGCGACCTCTTCGATGAAGCAACCATTGCGGAACTCAATTCGCTCTATGAGCAGGTTCTCCGTGAGATCACCTCGAACTCTGATGCCCGCATTTCCGAGATCAAACTTCTTGAAGAAGGTGAGCAGAAGAAACTTCTCGTCGACGCAAATGCGACTGTTTCCGACTACGAGGACGAAGGGCTGCTTCACGAACTCGTTGCCGCTGTTGCAGCAGAGAAGGACGAAGACACAGCCATCATTTTCGAAGATCAGCACGTCACCTATGGCCAGCTCAACCGCCGTGCCAACGGGGTCGCCCGTGATCTTGTTGATGCCGGTGTGAAGCCGGGAGACAACGTCGGTGTTCTTGTCGATCGTTCGCCGCGCATGATTGCGGCACTGCTTGGTGCGATGAAAGCCGGCGCGACCTACATCCCGCTCGATCCGGAGTTCCCGACGCAGCGTCTCGCCATGATGCTTGAGGATGCCGCTCCGAAGGCGCTTCTGCACTCGGCTCGACTCGCGGATTCTCTTCCGGAGGGTGACTGGAAAGCGCTCGACCTCGACGCGATCGAGGGCAGCTCGAAAACACCGGAAGCGACCGGTCTTGATTCCGATGCGCTGGCCTACGTCATCTACACTTCCGGTTCTACCGGGACTCCGAAGGGCGTGGAGATTTCGCACAAGGCGGCAATCAACTTCCTCCGTTCGATGGAGAAAACTCCGGGTCTGACGGACAAGGATCGACTTCTCGCCGTTACGACGCTTTCCTTCGATATCTCGTTGCTGGAGATGTTCCTGCCGCTTCTCGCCGGAGCCAAGGTCGTCATCGCCAGCCGCGACGATGTCAAAGACGGACGCCGTCTTGCCAACCTCATCAATGAGGAGGACATCAGCGTGATGCAGGCGACTCCCGCGACCTGGCAGATGCTGCTCGACAGTGGCTGGGAAGGAAACAGCGGACTTCGCATTTTCTGCGGTGGTGAGGCATTGAACCGCACTCTCGCGAATACACTGGTTAACTCAGCCGATGAACTCTGGAACCTCTACGGTCCGACCGAGACGACCGTCTGGTCCACGGTAGAGAAGATTGAAGAAGGCGAAGAAGCCATTTCGATTGGACGTCCGATTGCCAATACGGAGATCTACATTCTCGATGCCAACCATCAGCCCGTTCCTGCCGGATTCACCGGTGAGCTCTGGATCGGTGGTGATGGACTCGCACGTGGATACCGTAACCAGCCTGCATTGACCGCAGAAGCGTTTCAGGAAATCGAAATCCCGCATGTCGGGAAGAAACGCATCTACCGCACCGGTGACCTGGCGCGCTGGAACCGTGATGGCAAACTCGAATGTCTTGGACGTGTCGACTTCCAGGTCAAAGTTCGCGGGGTCCGTATGGAACTCGGCGATATCGAGACGCAGATGGAAGCCATCGATGGCATCAAGCAGGCTGTTGTCACCAAGCGGGAAGACCTCCCGACTGGCGAAGGTCTTGTTGGATACTTCATCGCTGACGGCATGCCGCCGGAAGCCTCCGTAATCCGGAACAAACTCGCCGAAAATCTTCCGGCCAGCTACATTCCTGCTTACTTCAGCTCGCTGGAGGAATTTCCGCTGACGCCGAACAAGAAGATCGACCGCAAGCAGCTTCCGATGCCACGTATCGGAGCCGCAGCCGATGCGGATCGTGTTGCTCCGCGCAACGATACGGAACAAAAAATCTGGGACGTTTTCTCCCGGAATTTTGATTCCGATGACATCGGCGTGACCGACAATTTCTTCGAGATGGGAGGGGATTCACTCCTTGCCCTCCGGATAGTTGTGGATGTCTCCGAGGCCTTCAAACGCGACGTTGGAGTCGACACATTCCTCACTCATTCCAGCATCGAGCAACTCGCCCTCTATTTGGATGGCGGTTCCGCTACCTCTGCCAAGTCAGCGGATGATTCCGCAGTAGAGAGCAGTCAGGAAGTTGGACTGGAGGATTTGGCTCACATTGATGTCGAGTTCGCTCCGGAGGAAATGCCGAAGCTGGATGCCGTGGCATTGACCTACATTCCTGAAGTTCTCGCCAGCCTGTCCGGAATGGCGCGCGACGAAATCTCCGAGCGACTTTTCAAAGGCAAGCCGCTCCTCAGCAACACCTATAATCTGGACGAAGGTCGGATCGGTGTGATCATGCTTCCGTGTTTTGAAGCTGACTTCTACAAAGATTCCGAAAGCGCGATGGGGCCGGTTCTTGCTGCACTGGAAATGGCCGCTGAGGCGGGAGCGAAGAATGTTTCCCTTACCGGCGTGATTCCTTCGACTACCGACCACGGTAAGAAGATCGAATTCTGGGCCGATGGACTCGACGGATTGCCGGCCATTACCACCGGTGATGCGACACGCTCCGCCACCATTGTGAAGTCAGTCGAGGGGATTCTCTCCGAAGCGAAGCGCGAGATCTCCGGCGAAACGGTTAGTGTAGTCGGGCTTGGTTCAATCGGATTCGGCACGCTGCGCCTTATGCTCGACGTGTTGGATCATCCGAAGCATCTCATTCTCTGCGATCCGTATCTGACTGATGATCAGATGAGCCGGATCCGTGATCAGGTTCGTGATGCCGGATTCCGCGGTCAGGTGGACATCGTCAAGAATGGCGGGGCTCTTCCGCCGGAGGTCTACGACGGATCACTCGTGATCGCATCGATAAACCTCCCGGGAGTTCTCAATATCGATTCGCTGAAGCCGGGCACACTCGTAGTGGACTACAGCTTCCCGCCGGTCTTCCGCCTCGACGCTGCGATCAAGCGTTTCAGCACGGAGCATGATATTCTCTTCACCACCGGTGGAGAGCTGAAGATGCCCGGCGTCGTCGGTGAAACGATTTATCTCCCTGAGGAGATGGACGAAATGGACGAATCGGTTCAAAACGGATTCCTCAAGTTTCTCGGAAGCCGCGACAAGAACGAGATTACCGGATGTGTCCTCGTCAGCCTCCTCACCGAACTCGGTGAAGACGTCGAAGCCACGATCGGAGCTCTCGAAAATGACGATGCTCTCGCTCACTACCACTATCTCGAAGAGATCGGAGTAGAACCCGCGAAACTGCAGATGACGGGCTTCTTCCTGCCCGAAGAAGGCGTCGCGAAGTTCCGCGAGAAATGTCAGGGGACAACGACTTCGTAATTCCCATAAAATTTGTGAAGGAGCCCTGAATTTCAGGGCTCTTTTACTAAGGACACGGCCTCGTTTTCCGTTACAGTTCTGGCAGAGTAGAACTATGAGATTTGTGTCCGCGTGTATCGCGACGGGACTGTTGTTGTTATCAGGAAGCGAGGCCGTGTTCGGCTATCCCCTGACTCTCGAACAACGTGACCGCTTCAACCGCTATCTGACAAGAAGCTTCCCGAAGTTGGAGGCCCGTGACCCGGTGCACGTCGTTGTCCTCGGCGACAGCGTCACCAGTGGATACCGCCCCGCAGCAAAGGCGAGGGATAATTACAATCCGATTCACTCCTACATCGGGTCATTCCTTTCGAATTTGGCGAAGGAGTTTTTCTACCCGGGGGGGATCCATTTGTTGAATCCGCCTGAGAAGGGGACGGCAAAGTTAACGGATCTGCTCGGCGATGAGATCACGTTCGAGAATCTCTGTGAAATTGACGGAACTGCGCTGGACGGTCTTCGCCATATGACGACCGATGCGCTCGTCCACAACCCTGACCTCATCATTCTTCAATACGGTGTCTATGATGCTTTCGACCGTGTTGCGATTGGAACCTATCAGAGGGCGCTTCAGGAAATGATTGATATCGCCCGTGAGGACAATATCGACATCATCATTCTGGGCCCGGGACTGGTCAATTCGGGAATGGAGCCGATCGAATGGGGGATTGTTCGCCCCTATTCGATGGCTGCCCGAGAGGTCGCGGTGAAGAACGATGTGCTTTTCATCGATACCGGACAACTCATGGCAAAATTCGGGGGAGGGGTCGACCCGGCCACGCATCCGAAAGCAGCCATGGAAATTGTTTCGGACCGGTTGTCGCGACTGTTTCATCATGGCCCGGAG
>JAKSBG010000066.1 GCA_022361255.1 Verrucomicrobiales bacterium | reverse complement strand
ATCAATAGCTGCCAAAGATCCGGAGGCCGCCATCGACTTCGCGATGAATATCTCGCGGAAATCAGACCGGCAGTCGGCGCTGTCTCAGGTGGTGTCGAAATGGGCGCGCAAAGACCCGGACAAAGCCTGGGAATGGGCTTCGGCATTAGGGAAGGGGGAGGAGAGAACCTACGTGTTTACCAGTCTTCTTCAGGAGATCGGAAACACCGATCCCGCAGCAGCTGTCGCGCGGTTTGAAAGTCTGGATGACGAAAGTTTGAAGACGGCGATCGAGTACACCGTTGTCCGGGCACTGACGATCGACGATCCGGAAACAGCGCTGGTGTATGCAGATGCCAATTTCCCCGAACCTCGGCGGACCAAACACAAAGCAGATATTCTAAGGGGAATGGCAGCAACGGATCCGAAGGAGGCATTTGCGCTGGCGGAAGAGTCTTTGCCGCTGGGGTCGGACCGGCAGAATGTTATGAGCTCTGTCCTGAACCAGATCGTGCAGACAGATTTCGACGAGGCCATAGCGATGCTCGATTCCATTGAGCCGGCCGGATCCCGGGCCTCGGTATCGAGATCGATTCTTTACCAGATGAATCAGGTTTCGCCGGAAAAGGTGAGAGAGTGGGCAGATCAGCTTCCGGAAGGGGAAACGCGAAGACAGGCTGTGAACCAGGTGGCGCAGGGGCTGGCGGAACATTCTCCCCAAGAGGCAATCGCCTACGCTCTGGAACAGTATGACTGGGAGGACGGGCAGCACGACGTTCTCTCCAGTGCGCTTCGAACCTGGGCCCGGTCGGAACCCACCGAAACGGTATCCTGGGTGATCGAAAATACGCCGGAAGAATTTCAGGATCGCTACATTCCGGGCATGATATGGAACTGGGCTCAGACCGAAATGACCACGGTCAGAAACTGGATCGATAAATTGCCGGAAGGCACCCTGAAAGAGCGTTCGGTCGGTTCCTTCGTCCGGGCGATCGTGGAGCACGATGTCACGATGGCCACCGAGTGGCTCGAATCGCTTCCCGGTGGCGAAGGAAAGGACAACGGAATAGCGAGATTTGCCGGTGAGATTGTTGATATTGATCCCACTGCCGCGCTGATCTGGGCCGGTCAAATTCAGGAGGAAAAAGAAAGAGACCGGGCCTTGCAAAACACCGCCACGAGCTGGGCCAGAAACGACCCCGCAAGCGCAGAGGCATGGCTCAGGAAAAACTCTTTTGAAGACGAGTGGATCAAGAAGGTAATGGACCGGGCACAGTAATCGGTCCCGCAACGCGGCACCCGGGCACCCTGCGATTTTCTATGCCCACGCTTCCCGCACGAGTCGCAGAAAGTTCCCGTGGAAAAATCCGGAGATCTCATCATCGCTGAATCCCCGTTCTGCCAGCATGCCGTCGAGCCTCTGCAAGTCGGCGATACTGTCGATGTCCATCGGGCTCTGCTCGAGACCGAAACCACCGTCGAGGTCGCTGCCGATGCCGACGTGGTTTGCGTTGCCGGCGAGCTGGCAAACGTGGTCGATGTGGTCGAGAATGTGTTCCAGTTTTACGCCGGCGGATTCAGGAGTGGATTCCCCGCGGATCCATCCGGGTTTCATCATCCACGCGTCGAACACGCTTCCGAGCACGGCGCCGCGCTCGATGAGCAGCTTAATCTGTTCATCACTGAACTGCCTCGGATCGTCGACGAGACTGCGGCAGTTGGAGTGACTTGCCCAGACGGTGCCTTCGTAGATTTCGAGTGCATCGAAAAAGCAGTCGTCGCTGAGGTGGGTGACATCGAGAATGATCCCGAGCTCGTCCATTTTCCGGATCAGTTCCTTTCCGTTATCCGGGAGATTTCCCACTTTGTCGTGTCCGAAGGCGTAGCGTCCGATTCCGTAATGGGCGGGACCGAGTGCGCGCAGGCCGCCTTCGTAGGCTCTTTCGAGATAGTCGACGGTGACAATCGAGTCAGCGCCTTCGAGACTGAGGATGTAGCCAACCGGTTCTTTATTCTCCGCAGCTGCAACGGGATCAGACCAGCGATCCAGATGCGCATCGAGTTCCGCCAGGTTGCGAATCGGGGCCATTTCTCCCAGCTCGGAAAGTGTCTCGTAGTAGGTGCGCTGTCCCTGGGTCATGGCCCAGGCCTGAGAAGGGGATTCCCAGCTCGCAACGGGACCGGCGGGTTTCATGCAGCCTCCGATCTGGGTGGCGACGCACAACCCGGCTCCTGCTTTGCGCATTTCGTCGAGCGTCACCGTGTTCATCCCGCGCCCCTTCATGTCGGTCATCCCGGCCTCCAGCTCCCGCATTTCGGAGAGTGTCATCGTGAGGTCGCGGTTCCATTCGAGAGCATTCATGCTCAGGTCGAGGTGGACGTCGAAAAGTAAATTCATGGTGGTTGGGCTGGAAATTTTTAAAAAAAGAGGTCAGAGTGGTCTCGAAATCCCCCAGACGGTATGAAAGCGATTTTTCCTCTCACTCTCGCCCTATCATGTTTTGTCACAGTCGGCAACTCGCAGGATAGCGCGGAGCGCCCCACCTACGGTCCCGCTGCGACAGCCTTCGATACGCAGGGCAATGTCGCCTACAACATGAGCACGGCAGAGCGCGAACTCGCCGCTGCCGCACAGCAGGCTCGCAGGATGAAGGAGCTGATGTATGAGCGGGCATCACAGAACTCTGCCCCTCCACGTCCGGTCCCCCGAACCGCTGCGGAGTATCTGGCCGCGAATCCTCCGCCACCGATGCCGGAACCGCTGCAGCCACGAAACCCGGTGCGAACCAACCGCGATTATGTCCCGCCGTTTAACCCATCCAATTCACCGATTACACCCGAACAGGGAGCGGTAGCGACAAACAACGCCCCGGCCCCGGATTTTGGAATGCCAAAAAAGGAGGGCGGATTTTTTAAACTTTTTGGGAAAAAGAAACAGCAGGAGACTTCGCTTCCGGAGGCTCCGGTCGGCGCATCCGGGTATGAAACCGGCCCCTACGTCGCTCCGGATTCCGAGACCGGCGACAGCACGCCCGAGCCGGCGCCTGCTTCTCCCCCCGCAGAAATGGATGAGTCCGCGAGAGATCAATTGATTCGTGAGGCCGTCGTGAATCCGGACGCGGCACCGGAGCCTCAGGTCGGAAACGGCCGAAAAGAGGGATTTTTCGGGAAACTCTTCAAAAAGCGCAACAACAACACGAGTGAGCCTGCCGGTTCGACGCCAGAGGCCGTGCCGGCTCCCGCAACGGACATGGCTGCTACCGATGCGCCGGCAGCACCGGCTCCTCCTTCGAACACCGGAGACATTCCCGATCCGGTGGCGTTTGATGCGCCGGCACCACCAGCTCCTCCGGCTGCCACGCCACCACCGGCACCGGACGGTCCGGCTCCCATCTTCCAGCGGAACAATGCGAACACCACTTCCGGCACGCCAGCGGCAGTTTCCGGTGAAGCAACGGCAATGGTGAACGGGGTGAAAGTGAAGCTCTACCCGGGAACAAACGTAAGTGTTCTCAGCAATTCAGGCGGCACAGCACAGATCCGTCTTCCGGATGGTCGGACCGGGACAGTGGACAGCGGCTCGCTGCAGTGAGCGTCTCCCATCCAAACTCCTTTTCCTTTTCCTGCCCCGGGAAAAGAGAACGTTTATTTTACGGAGAAAGAGAAAGAACACCTACACGGTCAGCCGGCGGTCCCGTGCTTCGATTTCCCATTCCTCGTCGGTGCATTTGCCATCTCTGACAATGACGGCTCTCTGATAAAGGGCAACGGTGGGGCAGACGTGATACGGCACTCCAATGATCTCAGTGCCGACCGGAAAGCGGGAGCGATCTTCGATTTCGAGGACAAGATGCTCCTCACTCTGACCGACGAATTTCTGTACCGGAAGGGCGGGGAAGCGAACGCGGTTTTCGATGGGGTTCTCAGCGGAAACGGCCTTGTTCCCGAGATCGACGCAGATCGTGTTTTCTCCGGGATGGCTCACGACACGCGTCAGAAGAAAAGCTGCGGGATCAAACGCGAGATCGGGATAGTGCGTGCCGTAGCCCGCATCCCAGAGCAGCGGGGTTCCGGGAGAAGCCTGCCTCGGACGCGCCGAGTGTTTTGCCGCTTCCGCATGAAGAGCAAAGGTGGGGGAGCCTCCGGATACGATGAGGGGAATCTCGATTCCCTCTGACTCGAGCCGGTTGACGAGCTCGTCGAGAACCACCATTGCATCGGCGAACGCAGCTTTTCTCGCGTCGAGACTGGCGTCGTGAATATGACCGTCGTACGCGTGGATCCCGGCGAAGGTAAGCGCTTCGTTTTCGACGATGGACTGGACCAGGTCGACGGCTGCTTCGCTTGCACCGACCCCGGTCCGGTGCATGCCACAATCGAGATCGAGAAAAAGCGGGGTGGGGTGCTCTGCGGAGGAATGCGTCGCCAGACCGAGAACGCCCTCGGGGCTGTCGGCGATAGTTGCGATTTTCAGGTCGGGAAACATCCGCGCGAGGCGGGTGAAACGCTCGGCATTGGCTCCCACGAGCGGATAGGAAAGCAGGATGTCTTTCGCTCCCGAGCGCGCCGCGAGCTCCGCCTCCGCGATGGTGGCGCATTTCACACTTTCGATTCCCCGACTGACCTGGCGTTTGAGAATTTCGCCGCACTTGTGCGTTTTCATGTGCGGACGAAGCAAACCGGCATTGCCTCCGACGATGTCGAGCATGCGGTCGAGATTTCGCTCGATCGTATCAGCATCGAAGAGCAGGGACGGAGACCCAACCCTGTTCAGTTCACGAGGTAACCCTGTCAGGTCCATGACCCAACCCTGTTCAGCGCCGTCTTGCGGAATCATGTCCGGCTTTTACACCAGAACCAGTCCGTCTGCCAAGGCGGGTTTGTGGGAAAGCGCTTCCCAGGAGGCCGCAAAGCGCTCTGCGTTGTCTCCAAAAAGGGGAGAGACTTCGAAATTCACGCGGGGCACACCGGTATCGTCCGTATCCAGCTCAATGCCGGCAGCTTTTGCCCAGCGTGCGTACTGGCGCAGTTGATCGTCGCGGCTGGTCTGCGGGGAGTCGACTCCCTCCGCGTTCTTGACGGGGGAAAAATCGTCTTCCCTCGCCGTCTCTATGATGACCGGATTCTTCGCGAAGGGCAGAGCGTCGAAGACGAACATTTCGAACTTAAAGGCGTTCGGCTCGTCGGGGTTGATCGTGTTCCCGTCCGAATCGACATAGGCGACCTTTTTGTTGGCGAGGTGAAAAGGGAGACGGGCGGACTCGTCGTTGCCGCTCCCGAGTCGTTCGATGAAGTTGCGATCGAAAACATGGATCGCGATGCTCCCGGCGCGGAAGCGGAGATTTCCCGCGTCGTCTTTCTCCTGCGCGAGTCGCTCAGGAAGATCGCTGTATTCGACAACTAGGGCGGCGTCGTCTTTTTCACAGAATACGCCGACCTTTTCCTCAGGGTAGGCTTTGGGGACCATTTTGCTGGAAAGCTCGGAATGGTTCAGGAGATGAAAGCCGATAAAGGCCGGATCGATGCAGCGGACGAGCGGGTTATCGACCTGGAAGTAGCTGATGATATCGATGCCGTCCGCTTCCATTTCGCGAATCGATCCGGAGCGGACCAGCGCCCGTAACGCTCCTCCGTGACCATCCGGACTCAGGGCAATGCGTCCTTTTTCCGCGAGCAGAATTTTCCCCTCGCCGTCGACTGCAGGCATCAGCCCCTGGCTGAAAAAATGAACCTTCTCCGACGGAAGCCCGAAGTAGTCGTTCTCTTCGAAGAACGCGACCGTTTCGTCGTGATTGATCACCGAAGTGAGAATATACCAGGGAATCGGCTTCCCGTAGATTTTGCTTGAGGCGAGAATCTTCTCTGCGAACACCTGAAAGAGCGATTTCTGAAGCACCGGAGTAACGCCGAAAGTTCCTTTGGGGCCGTCATAGCCGAGTCGGGTTCCCTGGCCTCCGGCAACGGTAAATGCGGCGACGCGTCCGGCGCGGAGAGCGGCCTCGCCTTTTTTCAATGCTTCCTCCCAAAGCGCGGGATTGCCGTTTTCGGCGTCGGGCAGGGGAATAAACTCGGCCGGTGCAAGCGAATCCGCGATGTCCTCATTTTTTGAACCGGATCCTTTGACGAGACCGGAAACGAGCTGATCCAGTTCCTCCAGGTCGATTTCGGCGGCTTCGGCAGCGAGAACTTTCTGCTCGTCTTCACTGAGACTGTCAAAATGTGCAAAGACCTGGCCTTGTCCTTTTTCTTCGAATGTTTGGCGTACGGATTCCATTTTCAATGGGTTACGAGTGGATTGAGCAAGAGAAAGCGACAATTTTGTGGAATTGGAGAATACGGGATCATGAACTGCCCAGCTCGCGGGAGCGGTCGGTGGCGGCTTTGACTGCCCGTTTCACGATGCCTTCGAAATTGTCGGCGCGGAAAGATTCCAAAGCGGCGAAGGTCGTGCCGTTGGGGCTGGTGACTCTTTCCCGCAGCTCACCGGGAGAGTCTTCGCCTGCCAGAAGCAGCTCGGCGGCTCCGGCTACGGTGTGGGCGGCCAGTTGCTGCGAAATTTCGGGGGAAAGTCCCTGTTCGATCCCGCCGGCGATTAATGACTCGATTAGTAGAAAAACATAAGCTGGACCACTCCCGCTCAGAGCGGTAACCGCATCGAGATCGTTTTCCTCCACCCGGCAGGCAAATCCGACTGCCTCGAGTAGGGATGCGGTGATCTTTGCGTCCTCCTCCGTCGCGTTTGTCCCGAGCGCGTAGCCCGATGCTCCGCGTCCGACGAGAGACGGAGTGTTCGGCATCACGCGAATGATCCGGTGGCGGTTTCCGGTGCCGGCTTCGATCGCGTCAATCTGAACACCGGCGGCGATAGAGATCAAAAGCCGGTCGGTCGCTTCACCCAGCTCGGACATCATTTCTCCGAACACCTGCGGTTTCACACAAAGAAGAATGACTTCGGAGGCATCGACGACAGCGGAGCTGGAATCGACCACCTCGACACCGAGCTCAGCGGCCATCGACTGGCTTGCTTCGGGATAGGCGTCGTAGACAAATACCTCGCCGGGTGAACAAAGACCTGCTTCGAGAATCCCTCCGACAAGGGCTTTCCCCATGTTTCCGCATCCAATGACTCCAAGTTTCATGGTCAATGGATAGCGCAGAATGCCGGAAATGTCTCCCGCGGATCAGATGGGAGTGATCCGCAAGAGAGGCGAAATGTCGTATTTTCAGGCAAGGTCACGGGCCTGTTCGATCCATTGACCACTGCGGGCGCGAGCCGTGAGACGGGGCAGTTTTTCACCGAAATCCGAAAGTTCCCAGGCAGCCAGCTGGTCGCAGGTAGTGACTCCGGCCTGCTTCAACTCGCTTGCGACACGCGGGCCGATTCCTTTGATCTCAGTGACCGGAACGGACCCGGGTTCCGACTGTTTTTGCAGCGCGGCGGCAATTTCCGCCTCCGCCTTTGCCCAGTCATCCTGTTCGGAGCCGGGAAGACCGAGCTTTTCACGTTGCTCGTAGTAGTAATAAGCGCGTTCTGCGGTTTTGGATCGGATCTGGGAATCAGTAGTCATGTCGTGGTGGAGACTAATTAGTTAAGATGTCTTAAATAATACGATTGTCCGCGAGAATGTCATCCGAAAGATCGGGGGAAATTCTGTCACCAAATGCCCTGCCAATTAGCGGTTTGGCTTGAGGTGTGGAAAAGAAAATCGTTGCGGGTGGCGTCAGTTCAGACACAATCCGGTATGTCAGAACCAACTGTTCCATCTGCACCGGAGGTTGAAGTTTCCGGAGAGCGATTCGTGGATGCGTATCGCTGGATGGTGCTCGCCCGTGCCTTTGAGGATAAGATCGGAGCGCTTTACCGCGCTGGAAAGGTGGTCGGAGGGGTTTATCTCGGACGCGGGCAGGAAGCGTTCAGTGTTTCCCTGGGGCTGCAGCTGAATCAGTCCTCCGGAGACATTTTTGCGGGCCTGATTCGGGATCAGGGCGGGCGCATGGCCTTTGGAGAGTCAATTGACGATGCCGCCCGTGCCTACCTCGGTTCCGTGGAGGGACCGATGAAGGGAAGGGACGGAAACATCCACCGGGGCCGCCCGAAAGAGGGGATGCCGGCGATGATTTCCCATCTCGGGGCTTCGGTTTCTGTCGTCAATGGAATGCTCATCGCGAAGCGCTACCAGGGCAAAACGGAATGCATCGGCGGCGTCACCGCCGGGGATGGCAACACTTCAACCGGAGCCTTTCACGAAGGGCTCAACCAGGCTGCGGTGGAGAATCTGCCTCTTATCGTATCGGTGGCAGACAACCAGTTTGCCTATTCTACTCCCACAAAAAGTCAGTATGCCTGCGAGGATCTGGCAATGCGCGCAGAGGGATACGGCGTCGGAGCCTACTCCATCGACGGGACGAATCTTGATGAATGCCTGCGCGCCTTTCAGGATGCGGCGGAAAAAGTGAGGGCGGGGGAGGGACCGCAATTGATCGTCGGGAAACTGCTTCGGCTGTCCGGACACGGTGAGCACGACGACGCCAAATACGTCCCGGATTCCGCTCGCGCCGGCAAATACGGGCAGGACTGCAATGTATTGGCGAGAGAAATGATTCTGGAACGCGGTTTTGCGAGCGGGGCGGAGCTGGATGCCATTCAAAAAGAAGCCGTCGCAAAAGTCGAGGAATCGGTCTCCAGAGCGCAGTCCGAAAACTCACCCAGTCCCGTCACGGATGACTGGAAAGTGTTTGCGAGCGAGTTCTAGAAGAGGCAGGCCGGCGGAGTGCTGCGGACCACCAAAGCAATTGGCATGAGGACTCACCGGTCGTCGGATAAAGCCGGGAAATGAAAGACCGCCAGAAAATCCGACTCGATACTCCTTTGACGGTCCGCTCGGCCTTTCAGTTTCCTCTGCAGAGTCCCGAGTCACGTTCCGAAGTCGTAAAAGGCGCGCTCCTGCTTCTCATTCCTGTTGTTGGCTGGATCCTGAACATGGGGCATCGCATCGAGATGACTCACCGGATGCAGCACGGATTGCCGGCCTGGCCCGCATGGGTGGACTACCGGCGGTTGATGCGGGACGGAACGCTCACTCTCCTTGGCATGATCCAGTATCATTCGCCGGCCGTGGTCGTCCATTTCTTCGCGTGGTATGGTGACCTGCCATGGCTGCACGTTGTGGGAGCCCTTCTCTGGACGCTCGCCACCATCGCCGTTCCCGGCTACATGTCGCACTATTGTTTTCAAAGGGATCCACGTGAGATTTTCGATCCGCTCCGGGCAATGCGGCGCGTCTTTCAAGCCGGTCCCGGCTACTGGCATGCGTGGGCCATCGCGCTACTGGCTCTTTGCCTTTCCTTTCTCGGACTCATCGGGCTGGGAATCGGGTTTCTGTTCACCAGCGTCTGGTTCTGGCAGGTCGCCGGATTCTCCTTCGCGACCCAATTCACCCGATCCTTCGGCCTGACTGCCTTGAGGGATGAAGAGTGAATTTTGTCCAACAGACACAGGTCAGACATTTCGCATATAATCCCGGTTCTCATGGAGGGCCGGAGGCCGGACGCGATGCGGTGCCGATGTTGCCGTGAGTCCCTCGCCTGCGGGACGAACAAGGCACCGGTTTTTTGACAACTTACATTCAGAGACCCGGAGGGGCGATAGAACAGTTCTTCTCACCAAGCATGGTAGCGGCGATCTCTAGGTCACCGATTTTCCCGAGCGATCATCGGACAACAGAAAATCCGTGTAAATCCTGCTTCATCAGTGACTCACCCCTCACCCCGTTCCGCCTGCTCTTCCAACGCATCCAACGGGTTGCCGAGTTTCCCTCGCATCGCGTCAACGATATGTAGATAGATTTCGGTCGTCTTGATGCTTGCATGGCCCAAAGCTTCCTGGATTGAGCGAAGATCTGCACCACCGAGTAGCAGATGGGTCGCATAGGAATGACGTAGAGTATGAGCAGTCACCTTTTTCCCGATTTCCTGGCGGCCTTCTTCAAGAGGCTGCCAATCGTGTTGGAATGAATATGATGACGACGGGCCTGGCCGGTTCTCGGATCGTTGGAGATCCGTTTGCTGGGAAACAACCAAAACCATTCCCAGGAGGTTGTAGCCGAGGGCTCCTTTCTCTCGTAGGCGAATGGGAGATACACCCTCGGGGACGCATTCTTGCGATCAGAGTCGTAGATTGTTCTCACATGACGCAAATGGTCCCTCAGCGGTGATACCACAGAATCGGGCAACTCCAGGCAACGATCTTTGTTTCCCTTGCCGGCCCTAACCCAAAGAGTTTGCCGATCGAGGTCTATATCTTTTGCCCGAAGGTGAAGACACTCGTTCAATCGAATGCCGCAGCCGTAAAGAAGACGGGTCTGCAAGAGACCTGTTCCGGTGCAGAAAGGCAGCAATGCACCCACTTCCTCGACCGATAGAACTACTGGCAGTTTCCGGCCCTTTTTCGGTCGAACCGCATCAATTCCTTCCAGATCCTTTTCCAGAACGTGTCGATAAAGAAACACCAGGGCGTTCAAGGCCTGATTCTGAGTGCTTGGAGCTACATTCTCAATAACCGCTAAGTGCGTCAGAAAAGCACTGACATCGTCCGCACCCATCTCCCCGGGATGCTTCATTTGGTGGTATCGCACAAATCTCCGATACCATCCCGCATAACTGTCTTCCGTATGCAGGCTCATCCCCCGCTGCCGGATTCCCCCCCCGTAATTGACTTTCGATCTTCATTCGGTGTTCAGAAAAGCACCAAATGAGGTGTTCTGTAAAGTGTTTTTGCCCTCGGATTAGCGTGTTATCCACAATTTTCAGTGGGT
>JAKSBG010000245.1 GCA_022361255.1 Verrucomicrobiales bacterium | reverse complement strand
GCAGCGGAGATGCTGGACCAACTCATCCATGATGCTCCGGTCCCCGACACAGACTTGATCATTCCTCCGGGGAAAATCTGCGAACGGGGTTCAACCGACAGTCTCGGCATCGACCCGGGTGAACTCAGAAATGCTATCGAGTTCGCGAAAAACCGCTTCCATGATCCCATCTCCGTTTCCGATCTCGTGGAGGAAAGCCATCGCTCGCGCCGCTGGCTGGAAGAAGCATTCGCCACTCATCTTGAAACCACCCCCGGAAAGTTTCTCTTCCAGCTCCGTATCGACGAAGCACGACGACTGAGCCGGGACCATCCGGAGCTGGGTCCCGGTGACGTTGCGCGACGATGCGGCTATAGCGGAACCCGCCAGCTCAACGCACACTTCCAGGCCAGCTTTGGAAAATCATTCAAAGAATACTCGAACCGGTAATCCGGCATCATCCGATCTCTGCTTGTCAGAAAGGCATTTCCCTCTCACCCTTTCCCCCATGAAACAACTGCCTCTGTTCTGCCTCTTTTTTGCTTCTGTCTGCAACGCTCAGAATCCGCCTTATGACAGTCCACCGGAAGTTGAACCTCCCTATTACCGCATCCGCTACGAAGCGAAGGAAACCGGCGATCTGATTTTTCCCGTGCAGTACACCGTTTGGATTCCGGAAGGCGTCAAAACTTTGCGGGGCATCATCGTCCATCAGCACGGCTGCGGAGAGGGCTCCTGTAAATCAGGACAAACCGGTGCCTGGGACCTCCACTGGCAGGCTCTCGCTGAAAAACACGACTGCGCGCTTTTTGCCGCCTCGTATGAACAGCCCCAGGATGCCGATTGCCAGATGTGGTGCGATCCGCGCAATGGATCCGGTAAAGCTTTTCAACAAAGCCTCAGCGATTTAGGCGAACAGAGCGGCCACCCGGAGCTGGCCGAAGTTCCCTGGGCGCTTTGGGGGCACAGCGGTGGTGGACACTGGGCCGGGGGCATGACGCTTCTCTACCCGGAACGAACCGTCGCGGTGTGGCATCGGTCCGGGGTTCCGCTCGTCGAGGAAAATCCGGATCGCCCCTCGATCAAAACATACACCGTTCCCGATGCCGCTCTCGGGGTCCCGATGATGTGCAATCCCGGGACAAAAGAGGGAGTCACGGTAAAGGAAGGCCGCTTCGCCGGCGTCTGGCCTTCAAACAAAACCTTCTTCAATGCCATCAGGAAAAAAGGAGGATTGATCGGGATCGCGGTCGATCCGTTGAGCGCTCACGAGTGCGGCAACCAACGCTACCTCGCGATTCCGTGGCTCGACGTCTGCCTCACCGCGCGGCTGCCGGAAAAGCAGGGAGACGCACTGCGTGCCATGCCCACGGACGATTCCCACTTTGCTCCAATTCTCAGCAAAAAGGCCCTCTCTCGCTATCAGCTTTCCATGCTCCCCGAGAACGCCATGTGGCTGCCGAACAAGGACATTGCCAACAAGTGGATGCGCTATGTGGAAGACACCGCTATTCCTGACAAAACACCACCACCCGCGCCCACAGACCTCGCCGTCGATGGGAAAAAGCTGACCTGGAAGGCAAAGTCCGACCTCGAAAGTGGAATCGCCCGCTTTTACATTTTCCGGGATGGGGAAAAGATCGGGACCGTCCCAGAGAAAGACACGAATCGTTTCGGCCGACCCGTTTTCCAAGGCCTCCAATACAGCGACACACCAGCAGCTCCGCTCGTAAAAATGGAGTTTGTCGACAAGTCGGCGGAAGAAGGAAAGAAATACGAGTATCGCGTTGTCTCGGAGAATACCGTTGGCCTGCAATCAGATTAAAGGATCGCAGCGCCTCTAGAGCAGTGCGCGACTGCTACACGTACGACTTATTGGGAGCTCGTGGATTGGCGGGAATCGCCAGATATTTCCCGAAGGACGTGGACCGTGAATGCAAAGTTCTCCCACCGGTTCGCTATATAATGAAAGAGGCCAAAAATCACGACAATGACTCCGATCATTTCCATGCTTTCCTCAATCGTAACAAGAATATAATATGGCATTCCTGATTCAGATTCGTTGTTGCCCTCCACATAGACCGCACTTTGAGTCTCCATACCGATCGCTCCTCCTACGTAAATTAGAGCAGCACTGACAAAGAAAATTTTCGTCGCAGTCGGAATTCGTAGAAAAAATTTGAATAGGACGACACCCGTCACGATTACCAAAATCCCATACGGTATAATCCATGGCCAATGAAAGACTCCGGTTGTCTCATACCGATAGGTAAGGATGAAATCAAGATGTTCATGCAAATGTGACATCTCATCGAT
>JAKSBG010000433.1 GCA_022361255.1 Verrucomicrobiales bacterium | reverse complement strand
GACTTCGAAGAAAGCCCGGGTTCCGTTGCTAAGCGTGTAGGAGAAGGTGTCGGTCAAAACCGGATCGCCGGGACGCTGGGTAATGACGGAAGAATTCTGTGGATCGACGGTGTAGGTCCAGGTGCCGTCCTCATTGAGAATCACAGTGCCGAAAGCTCCCTCGACTTCCGTTCCCGGAGCAACGACCTGCGCATGCTGACCGAGACCACCGAAGATGATGTTCGGTGTGGCGATATCGAAGTCGCCCGCGGACGGATTCGCTGTGTCGAAGATCATGGCTGGCTGGCCATTGTTGTCCGTCGTGATCGTGAAGCCGTGACCGTTTGCCTGGCTGAGGAACGAGTTGGCAACCCTGTCGCCGGCCGAGAGCGGATTGTTCTGGCCGTCGACTTCGAAGTCGATCGTTTTCTTTCCACCGAAGGTGAGTGTGTCAGTCGTGCCATCACCCCAGTCGATCGTAACCGTATGGGTGTCCTCAGGACTTATGTCGTCGAAGGTTCCCGTCAGGGTCACGGTGTCCCCACCGGCAATGGTAGGAATGCCGCCTCCGTTGAGAGTGATCGGGCTACCGTCGGGATTCGTCAGGGTCGGCGTGCTGACCGTCGGATCGACGTTGTTCACCGTGAGCGTCGTGCTGGCTTCCCCTACCCCATCGTCGTCATCGGTGACCCTCACGGTGATGGTGAGGTCATCACTAGGCGTGAGCGCTGGCTCGCGGGCGTCATCATTGAATTGGTGCACAAGCGAGAACTCAGTCGTCTCTCCATCGCGATATGCATTCAGTTTCAGGGTGGCATTTCCAACGGTGATGGCGTCTCCGGCCAAATAGCCGGTTCCAGCATCAACCACACGGAGCCCGGCAAGGCTTCCGTCCTCAGCGGCGAGAATGTCGACGATCATGCCTGCTCCACTGCCTCCAGCGATGGCGACATTTACTGATGTCGTGAAACCACTACCAGCATCTGTAATTTCGATGTCAGCCGGGTCCTCTGCAGAGATAAAGATGGTGTCGGTCGTGCCATCACCCCAATTAATCTCAACGAGATGGTCATCTCCGGTTCCAGGATCGGTGATCGTTCCGGTGAGGGTCGCAACGCCGGTTTCATCGATCGGTCCATTGATTGCAAGATTGCTTACGGTTGGGCTGACGTTTCGAATGATCACCCGCTGGCTGACTTCCCCTGCAGTCCCATCCTTATCAATGATCTGGCCGCGGAAGACAACTTCGTTGTCATCATTCAGCACGCTGTCGGGAGCATTGGCAGTCGAGCCGCCATCAACGAATCCGTTTCCATCACCAAAGTCATATTTGTAAGTAAAAGGAGCGGCGTTGTCGGCATTGGACTGATCGACTGCGCCGGTCAGATCCATCGTGTAGGTATCGCCCTCGTTGATCTCAACCGGGTCGAGTTGTTTGGTCGGGCCCACATTGACGACCTGGAGCTCGAATTGAATCTGGCTCGGGGTGCCGTTGGGATGAAGCTGCGAAACGTCACTGTCAAAAGCAGTGATAAAGACCGCCAATTGTGACTCGTGTGGTCCATCGTCAGGGTTGTAGGTCCATGTCCAGGTACCCTCTCCGCTTTCGTCCAATTCACTGAAGGTAATGTTCCCAAATGATTCGTTCGGTGCCATTCCCTCGATCTGGGCGATCATGTTGAGAAGCGGGGCACCGCCTGGGTTGCGGTAGGTTCCCGTGAGTTCGGCGGGAAGCCCCTCCTCGACGACCAGCACGGTCTGATTGAAATCGATCGTCAACTGGGGAGCCCGGTTCACGACAGTGACTTCCGACTCGACGTAGCGATAGCCGGTTCCGTCAAAGATACGGCCATGAACTGTGTATACACCCGCCTCGGACGTCAAGCTGGTCGGCAAGGTGTGACTGGTGTCCGAAGGAATATAGACGAGGTCGTTTGCCTGATCGAAGAATGCCTGAATCTGGTCTTCGAAGTCGGCGTCATTGATATTCACTGCGTCAATTGACGCAGCAAGACCGGTCAGGGTCGCGATGTCTGCAGCGAAGTCGACGCTTTCCGGATCGAGGCGCATCAGGTTCGTGACAACGTTTGAGAGTGCATCTCGCCCTTGAGCAGTCGCCGAGGCAATGCCATCCGAATCGACATGCTCGGTCACGATCTGCGCCAGGGCACCAAGCAATTCAGCCTGTCCTGAATCGTAGGTCAGCGCGATGCGTCCGGCCTCGGTTCCAATATTCTCGATAAATCCGGGATCGGCTCCGAGTCGAAGCGCATCGCCCAGTGCCTCGATCAAGGACGGATCCGCTCCTCGCTGAACGTCAAGCTTGAGCTCCTCGATTACGGCCGCACGATTGGCTCCATCCGGCAACCCCAGCGTGGCGATGTTGGTCTTGTCGGATTCCAGCGCTGCAATCGCGGCAAGCTGAGCCGCATAGTTAGGATGCGTCGGGTCCAATGCTGGTGCCTCTTTTTCGACATAGTCGATCCGCGTAGGAATGTAGATTTCGTAGGAGAAATTGGTGTCGACCGGGTCGGTAACGTTTTCGAAGAACAAAACTGGAGTCGTTCCCTGATCCCACTGTCCCTGATTCACGAGGTCACCCTCTGAAATCACGTTTTCGACAACGAGCGGAGCAACGCGCGAGGTAACGACATCGGCTCCATTGTTGTAGGTCACGGTCAACTCGACGTCATAGTCTCCGCCGTTGATGTGGGAGTCATTCGTAACTCCGGCAGCGAGCAGGTCATCCCACGTCAGGTCAAGGCTCTCGCCGGTTCCGACGTCGACTCCATTCACTTTCCAGGAGAAGGAACCAACATCGGGAGTTCCGGCGGCAGCCCCGCTCAAGGTGAGACCACTGCCTTCATTGATGGTGTAAGCCCCGTTCGTGATTTCAGAATCGAGCAGCAAGGTGTTCGCAGCGACGGCGTCGGGACCAAAAGTCACCGTGACTTCCACCGTGTCTTGACTGATGACATTGCCGTCGTCATCGACAGCAACCACGCTGGTCTGGTAGACACCCGGAAGTCGATACTGATGCAGCGCGCGCGGCTCGGACTGGTAGCTGTCGCTCGTTCCATCTCCCCAGTTCACCGTCCAGGACACGATTTCGTCATTCCCGGGGTCGGTATAGTCGAGCTTCAGCTCAAACGGAGTATCAACCAAACTCACTTCATAGTTGGAGGGCCCTGTGACATCGAGCGTCGGCAAGGCATCGGAGACGGTGACGGTGACTTCGTCATCACTTTCCTGGAAGGTGAAAGTCGCACCATCCTGCTCAATGAGAGCTTCATCTTTGTCGAAGTGAAACTCGGTATAGGTCACTCGCAGGGGCAATCTCTGAGTGATGCTTCCGACGATATCCTCCTCAGCAAAACCGAAGTCGGTGAGATCTTCCCAGCTCAATCTCAGAATGGGCGGCGTGTCGGTGAGAACTGTCTTCTCGACCAAGTCGTACCCTACCACGTTTGCGAGGTTGGTGTTGTCCGGGATGTCACCGTTGGCATTCTGAAATGCGATGAAGTCATCATCGATCTTCGCACTGATCACGAAGTCCTGCCAGAGTCCTTCGATCTCGGTGAAATGCCCATCATTGTTCAGGTCCCATGAGTAGGTCACCTGCACCCGTTTCGATCCCAGGAAATCTGCCCCTTTCACCTCTCCATAGGTGATGATCGGGTCATCCGGCAACTGGGTGTTACTGGCATCGAGCACGAGCCCTTCGCCTTCGACAATGGAAATCTGGATTCCCGTTCCTCCGGCAGCCCCTTCTGCTCCCACGGTTGCGTCGGCGTAGACAATGCGATCGTCGTCATCATTCTCGATCCGAGCCCCGATCGCCTCCAGTGCAGCGGAGCTTCCGATCACGGAATCCTTCGCAAAATTCACGGAGCCCAGGGCTTCATCATCACCAGTGACCTTGAGTCCGCTGTTGGCCTCGAAGTTGGTCGTATCGACCTCGGCACGATTGATACCGCTGATCTCAACGAAGGTGCCCTCGGAGACATATTCGACGACCGCTTTGTCATTGCCGTCACCGGCGTTCACATTGATGAACGGATCGCGGAGGCTTCGCAGGGTAACTTCATCGTCTCCCTCCTGGAGATCGGCGTCGATGTCTGCTGCAGCATCGTTGATCGTCAGCGAATCGAATCCGTCCCCCGTCGTGAAGGTCATCGTGATCGCATTGGTGTCCACGATGTTTCCGCCCCCATCTTTGACAAGGGTTGTCTCGACATGGCGATTCCGATCGTTTGCCGCTTCGTGGACGGTGATGAAGTCATCACCGTTTCCAGTCGTAACGGAGAGTCCCTTCATGTTCGCAAAATCGACTCGGATCTCGGAAGCCGGAAGCGAAATGCTGTCCGACACATTGTTGTGAAGGATCACAAAACCACCCGGAGCCTGATCGATCAGCGGATCGAACGAGGAGCCAATGAACACGTTTGCCGTGTCGTCCGGGTGAACAAAGATGCTGTTGGGATCAAAGAGACCATCGTTGGCTCCGCCGCTGGCATTGCCAACGCGGTTGCGGATCACCTGCATGAATTCGAGTTGGCCGATCTCGTTGCTGACCGGATCGATATTGCGCTTGAAGGTAGAAACGGCATCGTCGCTGATCGCGTAAAGGAAGGCCCCTTCGGGAACGGCGGTGTGGAGACGAAGATTTCCGGTGCCGGAAATATCGACCAACCCTTCGATATTCCCGCTGACAGGATCGACGACCAGTTCCTGGTCAGACGCACGAGCGGCATCCGGAGTTTCTGCCAACTGGAAATGATAGGCATCGACAACGCGAATGTAGTAGACCTGATCTCCCGCAACCGGCACATCGTCGGCATTCGCACTCGCGATCGGTGTCACTCCCGTAGGAATGTCGTCAGAGGAATTGAACCACACCTTCTGCCCGGCCCGGAGTCCATGCGGTTGCTCCGTTCGGATGGTGTCGTTGGCTGCATCGATATCCTCACCCTGGAAGTCGAGAATCGTGTTTGGCACGGCAACGCTGAAAGCCAATGCCCGAGCATCGGCAAGACCACGAACTCCGTCCACCCCTTCGCGAATGAACTGGCGGAACTCCAGTTGGCCATCGATGAGCACATCTGATTCATCGCGTGCAAACTCATCAAAAACCGTGATCGAACTGTTGTCCGCATTCGCCACATAAATGAAGCGTCCGCGCGGTATGTCGGTGGAAGTCGAACCAAAGTCCTGCTTGATTTCCGGGCCAATGACAACCGACTTGGGATTGTCGAGTCGGGTGTCGATCTTGCCAACTTCTGTAAGCGTTCCGGCGGCGGCATCGACTTCGAACACCTTGAGCTCAGAAACGGCATCCGATGTTCCGGTCGCTTCGACGAAGTGAACCGCGTAAGCGTGAGTTTTCTCGTAGGCCCCGGTGACTTCATCGAAGACATCGACGAATGCAATATCGGTGAAGGCTTCCGTCATCGTTCCCGCTGCCGTCAGCGAACCGTCGGCAAGGTTGCGGGAGTAAATCTCGGTTCCGTTTTCTCCACTGATTATGAGCATCTGCCCGGTCGGATCGATCGTGATCTCGGCCAGTTCGTTTTCTTCACCGACACCCGGCTGGAAAACATCGGTGTCGTAAATCAGAGCAGCACCGCCGACGCGAACCTGTTGGAGACCATCAATCGTGATCGTCTTCTTCGGAATCTCTCCACTTGCCGGAATCGGTGCATCGGGATCAACAACCTCGCGCGTGAAGGTGGCACGTTCGTAAACAGAGATCTTGCCCTGCGTCGCATCGTCCTCCTGCGTCGAGCCGAAATAGACGAACCTGCCATCCGGGCTGACTCCGATCGCCTGCGCTCCGTTGAGCCCCTCGTCCGGAGTGCCGAACTCGCCGGTGATGTCGTCCTTGAGCAGCTGGTTGACTCTCACCTGTCCGGTGTCGGCATTCTGCGTCAGCACGTAGGCCGCATCGTCAACACCGGAGACGGCATAGAAGGTGAGAAACTCATTCCCGTTTTCATCCGTTTCACGAACCGGATTACCGGTCATCTGCGTGATCAGCGTAGCCCGGCTTGCCGGATCCTGGTCTTTCAGACCGTTGAGTCCATTCGGGTTCGGTCCCTGGCGGAAAAACAACTCGTCCCCGGGGATGGCTTCAAAGGAAACAAGGGAAGAGTCTCCGCTGGAAGCGACGATGACAAAATTACCGAGCGCGGTGTTTTTCTCACTCGTGACATCGGTCGCTCCGGAGAGCCCATCAGGGACCGCTCCGACGCCTTCCACTTCCGGATTCTCCGTGAGGACCAAACGCTTGCCACCATCGATCACATCATAAACCGCAACCGCATTATCATTCCCCGCACCGGGAACCGTCGGGTCGGAGGCAGTGACATAGAGCCGGCTTCCGTCGCCGCTCAGGAACAAACCGGAAGCGCCACCGAGAAAGTTGTTATTTTCTCCATCGTTCAACGTGAAGATTCCTCCGGAGAGAGTTGTCTCCGTCAATCCCTCGACATCAACGGTTGCGGTCTGCGCCACTTCGTTTCCTTGTCCGTCAACAATCGTAAATTCGAACGTCAGCAACTTGGATTCGTTGCTATCGAGATCGCCATCACTCAGTGCATCGAAGATCGGGTGCGCAGGGTTCACGATCACTCGACCCTGAGCTTCATCGAAAGTCACTGCATCTGACCAGGCAAGATCACTCGCCTGCAATCGAAGTGACCCAATCTTGATCGAAGCAACATCCCCAAGGTCGGTGTCCTGAACGTTCTCGAGCAGGTTGACGACCAGAGGTGTGCCGCCGTCGAGGGTGGAGGTGGTTACGGGCGCTCCGGGAAGGATCGCGTCATTCTGACCAACAATACGGATGATGGCATTGCGCTGGTTCGTAACCCCATCACTATCACGATAGGTGTATTCATAGACCAGGTCCCGGGATTCCCCACTTCCGTATGAGGCGTAGACGCTGGTGTCAAAAGTGAGGAGAGCCGCATTCGCCGGATCGACGGTGAGTCCTCGTTCATCGCCACTGATCAGCGTAAGACTCGTCACCTCCACATCTCCTTCCACATCAAGAATTCCGTCGAGCAGGTTTACCGTCCGAGACGAACCGTCCGCGTTCACATCTCTCACGAGGGTGGCTCCTGCAGGAACGATGGGGACATCATTTACCCCTGCCACCGTGATCGTTGCAGTCCGTGGGGAAACCACAACCGGGTCCCCTGCATTCGCTGGCGGGATCTCTGCATCGTAGGAGATCGTAATCGTGACGGATTCTCCCGCCCCAAGATCTTCGAATCTGCCAACCCCGGGAGAAACGGTCAATTCACCCGTAGCGTCATCGAAAAACACCGAGGGAGTGCCCTCGAAGCTCGCCAAACTTCTTCCGTCTGAGACCAGCAAAGTCACACTGGACTCGGGGATCGTCGTCCCCGCAGGATCCCCCGCGAGAACGTTCACCGTAGTGGATGGAGCGCCTTCCACGGTCGTGATCGTGAAGTTGCCACCCGCATCGCTGGACGACGTCGACGTCGGAGCATCCACCCCGTTCACCGTGAGCGAGAGAGTTCCATTCGTCAGGGACACGGCTCCGGCTGCGTCACGCAATTGGTAGGTGATCTCAAACTGCGCTGACTGTCCAGCAACCAATCCGTCCAGCTGGGCATCAGGAGCAAACGCGATCCCATCTTCTTCCACCACGAAGAGATCAGCGGGAGCGGCGATGGGATCTCCACCTGTCTGATTCACGGTGAGGCCGAAGATTTCCAGATTCTCAAAGGTATCGGTTCGATCCGAATCGGTATCGTTGCTGAGGACGTTGAACGTGGTGGGGTGATCTCTCCTCACGATTGCGGAATCATTGACCGCAACAGGAGCTTCATTCACACCCGTGACAGTCACATCGAGGCGAGCCGATGATTCTGCACCTGCCACATCGGACATCGTGTAGTCCACGTGGAAGGTAAGCGAGTCTCCCGCTCCCAGAAAGTCGAAGTCGGAACCCGGATTGAATTGGATCGTCTCACCGTTGATCACCTGGAAATAGCTCGCGAGACCCGCGTTGGGATCCAGTGCGTCCAGATCACGAAGTTCAGGCGCGCCCGAAACCCGCACTCGGTCAATCTGCTTGAGAACAAAATTGGACGGGTCGTCACCCGCATCGATATCCTCATCGTTCGCCAGGACTGCGAAGTTCACAGCCCCCCCGTTTGCTGTTGCAGTCCCCGAATCGTCAATTGCGGAAGGTGCATCGTTCCCGGACGAGCCAGCAATGACCGTGGGAATATCATCCAGTCCACTGGTTGACGTAGCCAGGTTGTTGAGCGCATAGACCTTGCCGGCGCCGGCATCGGATGCGTAGAGCACTCCAGCGCTGTTCAGCGCCAGATCGGAAATCGAACCGCCTGTGAAGGTCGCGGTCTGACGAGTCACATCCGCGATGTACTGGACTCCACCTGAAACGGCAGCAGCACTCAGGTCACCGAAGGCATCCGCATAGCTGGTGCGCTGGATGTGGCCTTCGCCGGGGTCGTTCAGTGATACCTCCCAGCTGAATTCGCCATCCCAGGAGACAGTTGCGGTGTGTGTGCCGACCCCGGCAGAGGTGGACAGGGTTGCAACAGAGGAATACTCATTGCTCCCCTTTAAGCCTCCATCCTCTTCTCCCAGACGGACCTGGATATATCCACCGTCGGGCCCGAATGCATCAGGGTTGAAATTCAAGGTCCAATCAGAAGCACTGTTTTCCTCAAAATCTCCGGATTTCCGGGTGACCCAGTTGGGCAATTCAAGGTCTCCAAAAAGAGCTAAGGTAAATGTCGGATTCCTCGAATCAAGAGCCTGGAACAGCATCTCTGCTGTGCTGCCGGCCCCATCGCTTGGTGCCGTAAACGAAACGGAATCGACCGAAATGCTGACCGTGTAGTTCTCAGACTCGTCGCGCACCGATACCGTTTTGATGCCCACGGTGGAAGCCAGCCTGCTCTCCAGAGCCCAGTTGTCGGCACTGACTTCCCGGTAACTGATCACAGAACTTCCATGATAAATCCGGGCTACCCCTCCCTGGATCGTGACATCGTCCGCTGGCTGATTGGTGCGCCACACTTCGGTCCAGCCACCGTTCTGCCGGGAGTAGATCGCTGATCCCGTTTCTGTACCGACAATGACGTGATCCCCGTCCACATCGACGACAGCGTTGGAGCCAACAAACGAAGCGGTGTCTCGCTGCAGGTTCCAGTTCCCTCCGCTCCCCTCGAAGATCGCAGCCCCAACCGTGGCAGGACTGATCACGCTGCCGAAAAAGCCCCGCACCTGAGGACTCAGCTTGGTGCCTACCACCAGCACATCCCCATCGACCGCGAGGCTCATACCAAAGCCTCGGCTATCGAAATCGTCCCCTGAATCCGAATCGTAGTTGTCACCACGGATCGCTCCGATGGGTGTGCCACTGTTGCTGTTCGCGTCAAAAATCAAGACGACACCGGTGTCGTCATTTTCCAGCAAGGTTTGTGGGTTGTTGTCATCAATGTCAGCCTGAGGAATCCCGACAAATACCTGGGACCCGTTCGTCGCAACGGCGACCGGTCGATTGTACTCGGTATCCCCTGTCGTTGTTCTGATGTGAATGTCGTTGCCATTCACGAATTCATCGATCGTTACCTCGGAACCACCACGATAGAGCAGTCCGTTTCGAATTTCGTAGACCGTGCTGCCGATCGTAACCACGTTTCCGTCCGTCGCCGAATCCGCCCGGATGACTCCGGCATCCTGCGTCAGGGAAACACTCTTGGTGGCTGCTCCAGCAACGAGGCTGACGTTTTCCACTGCTTCGTGCGAGACAACTTCGTAGCGACCGGTCGTCGCATTTTTCTCGAAAGTAGCGATCGCCCCGTCCGCATCTCCGGTGAAGAATCGGCTCTCGTCGCTCGTGACGACGATGGCTTCCGCGTCCGTGATTCCAATCAGTTCCTCGATCTCAAAGCTGGCCTCGATCGAGAACTGACGTCCATCGAGGAAACTGATACCCACACCCGTAGTGTTGACGAGATGGGTATCACTCGCCGTGCCCGTTGCGACCCCGACCACATCTCCGGTTGCGGACCAGCCGAAATAGAGACCTTCGTGACCGTCGAAGAAGGTTGCTGTGTCACCCGAATCCAGGCCGAAGCTGAACTCATTGAGTCCTTCGCTGTCGATCGTGCGAGTGGTTCCTGTCGCAACGATTTCGAAGGACTGCAGGTCATCTCCATTGTGATCAATTTCGGTGATCGACTTGAGAACATACGGCGTGATCTGCTGACCAACCGAGCCCGCGACGGCGTGGAATTGAAAGGTGGTTCGTTCAGAAGAAAGATCGAGGCCTGCTGCGGAACTGTTCGCCAGCGTCTGGTCGACAACGAGAATCCGGTTGGAAGCCTCGAAGCCGGAAGCCCCTGTTCCCACGGTCATTGCACTGTCAAAGTCGAATCCGACATCAATATCAGCTCCGAGATCAGTGAGCCGCGTGATCTTCTGCTCAAACTCCGTGAAGAGACCGGTAGCAACGTCTCGCTTCAAAATCACGACCCCGTCCGCATCATCGAGCCCCTGACCAGAGCCATGGTCCGTAATGAAAACCCTCGTGCCATCAGAGCTGAAGACGAGGTCTCCAGGACGGTGCAGAGCATCCGTGCCAGTGGCCGTGAGCAATTCATTGCTGCCTCGGACCAGGTCGGTTCCGTTCGCGAGCATTGGATCGGTCACGCCACCGACAAGAACATTCGTCAAATCGCCGCTGTAGCTTGCTACCTTTGTCAGGGTCGGCTGACCCGAAATCGTTGTGCCAATCGCAAACTGCGCGATCTCGCTTGTTCCAAGCACGTAGAGAAATCTCTCGTCTGCACTAAGCTTGATCGTGTGGGGACCATCGGGCACCACGCGGTTTCCATCCGGGTCGTTCTCTGGAATGAAGCCAGCATACTGAAGGTAGTTCCTCGTGGGATCTTCTTCGTCCACTGTGCGAACGAACATCGCGATTTCATTCTCGTCCGTTCCCGCAGCAAACACCGCTGCTTTGCCCGTGACCTGCCGGGTGATCCCCAAGGCATCAACCACATCAAACGTGTTGTTTCCAGTCGTCGTAACGACGCTTTGCACTCCGAGAAGACCGTCGACCCGCAGACTCGGGAAACTTCCTTGCTTGAGGCTGTCACTGTGATCGAGAACTCTCGCTCCGTCGATGATATCGAGCGTGTTGCGAGTGATATCGACGGTTGTCGTGAGAGACGAAACGACGTTGATGGTATCGACAGCAAGGCCGTTCTCATCGGGTCGCCCATCGCCGTTGGTGTCTTCGCGACCGCCAAGGACCTCGGCCACTTCAGCGCCTTCCAAGCCCACGAGCATCTCCGCTCTCGTAATATTGACCGTTCCCGTGCCCGCATCAGAAATATCCAGGGCAATGCCCGCTGCTGCGTCGTCGGAAGTCAAGGCAAGCTGGAACGCATTGCCACTGATGGCAGTGACGTAGTAGAAGCTGCTCTGGTCGAGAAGGATATCCCCATCATCGCCGGCAAAACTCGGCATCGCGCCAGCCCGAGTCACATTGAGCCCGTCAGCCGTGTTGGCGTTGTTTGTGATTTCGGTTGTCACCGTGGAAACGAGAACCCGATCCCCTACCGCAAGAGGGGCCGACCCGTTGAAGTCCGACATTGTGAACGTGTCATCGACAGACACGACCGCGGTTCCTTTTCCTGCTCCAAAGTAGAGGGTTCCCTGAGAGACGTACCAATCCTCCGCGGTTGGGTTGTCGGTGTTGTCGATCGAGAGACGTTCGATACCCGCCCCTACGATCAGGGAAGCAAATTCATCCGCCTCCGGATCGCCATTCACGATGACCCGCATCGTATCTTCTTCGCCCTGCTCCCCGGCGATCACCGTGGCATCGCCGATCTCGTAAATCACGATCTCGTCATCACTCGGACCGCCCCGAACCTCAACCTGGAGGTCGTTGTTGTCGTTGTTCAAGACCCAGGTATCATTCCCGAGACCGAGGAGAACGTTGAGTTTTTCAACACCTTCAAAATTGGCCTCGCTCAAGGTCGTGACAAAAGTCTGACCGACGCCCTCGACGTCGGAAAGATCGAGTGTTGCTCCGGCTATCGCAAGCGGATCGGGATCAACCAGCTGGAAGGTTCCCGAAGCCGAATCGAGATTCTTGACTTCGTAGAAAAGGAAACTCTCGAGACCGTTCCCGAGAGTCGACTCGGCGAATACCGCGACCTGCTGACCGTTGGAAAGCGAGCTGACATCGGCAGCCGTGAAGGTGTTAGTCAAATCATCAATCGTCACCGCGATTTCCGATCCGGGATTGTTGAAGACGAGCTTGGAAGGACTTCCGTTGTCTCCATCGACGAGTCCACCAACCGTTCGATCAAGCAGCGGCACACCGTTCTGCGCGAGAGTGAGCTGATGGTTGCCCTGTCCACCGTCAAGCAGGGTAAGCAGATTGACATCGAGACCGTCATCGGGGATCGAGCTAAACTGGAGACGGTTTCCAAGCTCCTGCGCTTTTTCAAGAGTGTCTGTCAGTCGGATGATATCGCGGCCCTGGCGGACGACATAGTAGATTCCTCCGTCGACCAGGGTCGACTTGTTACCATCGCCGTCGACAATCGCCGGAGCGATTCCGTCAGTAGTGAAAATCACCTGATCCCCGGTTTCCCATCCGGTTCCGAAGAGCTTAATCGCGTTTTGTGCGTCGAGCACATTGACCACATTTCCGTCGAAGACGCGAGTCGCACCATAGCGAATGCGGTCCCCACCCGTTGGCAGGTCGAGCGATTTCTCGTGCTCTTGTCCATTGATAGTCAATTTGGCGTCACCCGTTCCGATGATATTAAAGTCGTCGTCGCCGTCTCCCCCGTTGATCGTCACATCATGGGAAATCTTGCGAATGTTGATGACGTCGTTTCCGAATCCCGTGTCGCTTGGGTCGTCCGAATTGGCATCGCGCGTGTCTCCATTCGGGAAGGTTGTAACGGCTCCACCGGGAGAGTCTTCGTCTCCATCCACGTTGATTACTGTCGGCACCACGGTGTCTTCGATGGTGAAAATGCCATCGGTTTCCCCGAGGTTGACCACCGCACTTTCGAACTCCTGGAAGATGATCGCTTTCTGTAAAGTTGGCGATCCTTCGATCTGGTAGTTGGCAATAATTCCGTGCCCGTCCTCCGTCGCGCCCATGCGGCCAAACGGAACGGCCTGACCAGTCCGGGGATCTTCGAGGAGGAAGAGGTCATCGCCCTCGCCGGCGTTCACGGTAAGGAATTGAGAAACCTGGAACGGCGCGACTTCAGCCCGGGGTGGGCTTTCTGCGTAGGTCGACTTGCGGATGCCGCCCACTTTGACGAGATCATCCCCGCCATTCATGATCAGATTGGCAACGTGATCGAGCTGGAGAACATCGACACGCTCTTCGCCGTCGGTGAAAGTGTAGTTCGCGGTCAGTGCACGGTAGGCATCTGCGTTCGAATGTGTATTCTCCACGACTCGAATGCCGTCTGATTCGAGGAAGGAATTGGCAATGGAGAGACTGAGCCCACTGGCCCGGATGCCTGAAAGGATATCCCATTCGAAGGTCCGATACTGGTCGATCTGCTGCGCGGTATCGACGAGCCAGTCGGTCGTCACCTCGGTCGTGAAATCGATGTCCTCGACATCGATGTTCATCAAAGTGGTGCGATTGTTAGGCACCGTCGCACCACCCGGATCGGCGACCAGTCTTGCCGTCACTGTATCGAAGCCGCCTCCGCCCTCGTATCGAGTCGGGATGTAGATATCGGGAATCGTAATGTTGTCATCGTCGGGACCAGTGACGATTAGCAACTCATTCGCCTGCATGATGTCGCGATTCGCGGTGTCGGGCGTGGAGAAATCGACGCCGACGCCACCATCGACGTTGCCCTGATCCATCGCGATGGTGAGAAGCCCGTCCGCAATGATCCGATGCGTCGAGTTGTAGGTAAACACGTCACCATTAAGCAAGGTCACATCTCCGCCGGTGCTCTCGATCTTGATACCGTCATCCATCAGGACCGAGTCCTGCGTTTCTTCGACGTCGAATGCACCGAGAATGATATCCCCGCCCGCGAGAACATTTTCGCTGACAGTCATGATTCCCGGAAGCTGCACGTCGGCTACATTGACCGCCTGAATACCATCGTTGGAAGCCTCGGTGCCCCCAATGGTGAGAGGCTGATTGTTAGCGATGTAAACGCTGCCAACATTGGCTTCCAGAGCATTAACCTGAGTCTCAAAGGCATTCCGCGTATTCGGCGTGATCGAACCGTTTGGCTGCACGACAAAATTACCAATCGAACCGGTTGACTGGAGGAAAAGCGAATCACTGATGATATCGAGACCGTCGGTGTGGTGGTCGATCATGTCGCCGAT
>JAKSBG010000260.1 GCA_022361255.1 Verrucomicrobiales bacterium | reverse complement strand
TGGGGCACCTCCGGGAACAACCGGGTCATGACCGGGCGAACGAAACGGGAGACCGCCTGAATTGCACCGGAGACTTCCGCGAGCCGCATGATGCCAAGCCACAGCATCATGATGGCACTCAGGGGGATCACAATGTTTACCACCCCGACCTTCACCATGGAGAACATGCCTTCCACAATTCCGTTGGACCCGGTCAGTTGATCCAACAACGCCGCCACGACAACTCCGACGACGATCATTCCCATCCAGATCCAATTCAGCATGCCGGTATCTAACGACAGGAAAGCGCCTCTGCGCAATCAGATTGTGGACGCAACAGGGTTAGGTCAGGGACCCAACAGGGTTGCATCATCGACTGTACCCTGTCAGGTCGACGATTTCCGGCTCGTCGAGTGAGGAAAGAACCGCTAGTTTACTGAGAAATGGATCAGAAACTCGAACATCTCCGGCTGCTGTCGCTCGCCCATTTTATTCTCGGCGGAATTACCTATCTGATCGCGCTCTTTCCCATCATTCATTTCGGGATGGGATTGTTGTTTCTTTTCATGCCGCTGGATGAATTCGAAAACCCGCCGGCGGCGGAAGCCACTCCTTCGGCTGAAGTTTCGGAAGCGGGCGGGGCTGCCCCGGCTCCAAACGCGAAAAAACCTGACAGACCGACCAACCCACCGGGGCCTCCGCCGGAACTGATGTTTCGCGGGATCGGGGCATTGTTCACCCTTTTCGGCGGGCTCATCATTCTGGCCGGCTTTGCCCTTGCGACGGCAATGATCATGGCGGGACGCCGGATGCGGGAGCGGCGGGGCTACACCTTCTGCTTCGCTGTTGCTGTGATTGAGTGCGCGATCTTTTTTCCTCTTCACCTCGCGCTCGGGGCGCTGACGATTGTTTTTCTCCTGCAACCGGGTAATCGCGAATTGCTCGGAGAATCTCCAAAGGATGAATAAACCAATGTCTCCCGCGAAAACGGCGTGGCCAAGTGGACGGAGCGTGGCATACTCGCCCGCGATGAAACGATTTTTTCTCTCCCCTTTTCTCTTTGTCGTTCTGCTCCTGCTGACGGCGGTTGCCCGGTCTGACGAGCGACCGAATTTCATTTTCTTCATCACCGACGACGTCGGGTGGAATGATCTGGGTTGCTACGGAAACACATTCGTGAAAACCCCTAATCTCGACGCTATGGCGAAGGAAGGGCTCCGGTTTACGAACGCCTATCTTACGATCAGCAGCTGCAGTCCTTCGCGATGCAGCATCATTACGAGCCGTTATCCCCACAATACCGGTGCGGCCGAGTTGCACACGAGTTTGCCGGATGATCAGGTTCGCTTTCCCAAACTGCTTCGGGATGCGGGATATCACACGGTTTTGTCAGGAAAAAATCATATCGCGAAGCTGACGGAAACATTCGAGGTCATTTCCAAGGGCAAAGGCCCCGGCAAATCGGATGACTGGGTTTCACTGTTGCAGGACCGCCCGAAGGATAAGCCTTTCTTCGCCTGGTTCGGCTCGGCTGATGCACACCGTGACTGGCAGATCGACGAGACGAATCACGTCTACGACCCGGAGAAAATCGAAGTGCCGCCGTTTCTCTTCGACGGCCCGAAAACACGTCAGGATCTGGCTGACTATTATCACGAAGTGACGCGGACGGACACAACGATGGGCCAGCTTGTCGCTGAATTAAAGAAGCAGGGCATCGAAGACAATACCTACATCATTTACATGGCCGACAACGGTCGCCCGTTTCCCCGTTGCAAAACACGTCTCTACGACAGCGGTATCAAAACGCCGTTCCTGATGTCCTGTCCCGGAAAAATCAAACCGGCGGTCGTCGAGTCGATCATCAGTAGTATCGACATCGGCCCGACTGTTCTGGAACTGGCGGGAGTGGAAAAAGACAAACGGATGCAGGGCGTGAGCTTTGTGCCGGTTCTCAAGGATCCGAAAGCAGTGACACGGGAAATCGCGTTCGCTGAGCAGAACTGGCACGTTTTCCAGGCCCACCAGCGGATGGTCCGGACGGGGGACTTTCTCTACATCAAAAACAATTTTCCCAAGCTCCAGGCGGTCAGCATGGAAAGCGATCCCACTTTTCCGGCCGGAGAGGAACTTTGGGAAAAGAATGCGACCGGTGAATTGAACGACAAGCAGAAGGACATTTTCCAGAAGCCGCGACCGGAAGAGGAGCTGTATCAGGTAAGCGATGATCCGCACCAGTTGACCAATCTCGCCGGGAAAAAGGAATTCGCCGGAGCGATCAAGGATATGCGCGGGCTGCTCTCGGACTGGACAAATGAAACGGGCGATACCGTTCCGGAGAAACCCACACCGGATCGCCAGCGGCTCGACGGAAAGCGGTTTCCCGGACACAAGCACGGCGAGATGCCCGGTGCTTCCGCCGGTGCCACGACGATCAACAAAAGCGGCCCGGTTCTGCTGGACTGATCGAATTTCCAATCCGCCAGCGGAAAATCTCCCGAAAATCGTTGCGCGACATAGGATACGGTAGCAAGTAAGGCGCGAAATTATGGGGAAACGTGCTGTACTTTTATTTGCCGGCCAGGGTGCTCAAACCGTGGGCATGGGTCGTGATCTCGCGGAGAAATTTGATTCCGCGCGGGAGCTTTTCGGACGTGCCGATGAGCAACTTGGCTTTTCTTTGACGGAGAAAATGTTCGACGGTCCCGCAGCGGAGCTGACGAGGACTTCGATCTGTCAGCCCGCGCTCTACGTGCATGGTCTCGCCTGTCTTGCCCTTCTGAAAGAACAGGTCCCCGATCTCGAGATTGCCGGTGTTGCCGGTTTGTCGCTCGGAGAATTTACCGCTCATGCCGCTGCAGGAACCTTTGATTTTGCTACCGGTCTCGACCTCGTCGCAAAGAGGGGATCGTTTATGGAGGAAGCCACTTCCGCTACCGAAGGCTCGATGGCGGCCCTCATCGGCGGGGAGGAAGACGACGTCCGCCGGCTTGCGAAGGATTGCGATATCGACGTTGCCAACCTGAATGCTCCGGGACAGATCGTGGTTTCGGGTACGAAAGAAGGAATCGAAAAAGCAGTCGCCGCGGCGGAGGAATACGGGGTCCGGATTGCGCAGGAGCTAGATGTTGCGGGAGCGTATCACTCGCGGCTCATGATGCCGGCTCAGGAAAAGCTGGCCGGAGTCCTCGCTGATTTGGATTTGAACACACCGACCATTCCGGTGACCTGCAATGTCGAAGGCCGCGAAGTGAGCGGGGCGGATGAAATTCGCAGCACTTTGGAAGCACAGGTAAGCGGCTCGGTTCGCTGGAGTGACTGCGTGCAGCATTTTACTGATCAGGGGGAAGAGCTTTTCATCGAACTCGGTCCCGGTCGGGTTCTCGCCGGACTGATGCGTCGTATCGACCGGAAGAAAACCGCTCTCAGTTTTGCCGACGTCGAAGGGCTCGAGAAAACAGTCGAAGCGCTTTCTGCCGGGAGCTAGCCCTGCCTTTCCGCAACCCAGCCACGATAGGCGCCGGGTTCGGAATCGTGGATCGGAATCGCGCCGACAGTTTTCCGGTAGTATTCGTCGGCGCCGGAATACCCGATCACTCCGTAGGCGTATCCGCTTTCACGCATCGCGTGAAGCGTGCGGATCAAGAGGGCCGTTCCAATTCCTTTTCCCCGGGCGTTTTCATCAACCCCGGTGGGCCCGAAAAAGCCTTTGAAACTCGTGTCGTAACAGGAGAACCCAAGTAGTTTCCCTTCTTCCCCGAGAGCGATGAAGCAGGTAAGAGGATGGCCGGAAAATGCGATTTCCACCTCGGAAGCCCATCGATCCGGAAACCGCTCCGCGACCCAATTTACGACGCGTCGCCGGTCTGCGGCGAGTGGGCGCTGGATAGAAACGCCCGACGTGGCTTCCGGATCAACTGCGGGAAGATCGTAGAGTTTGACGAGGAGATCTCCCATGGGATTGAAGATGTGGTATTGCTTTTCCTCACTCTGCCCGCGCCACATTCCCGGTGGTGGAAGCTCCGGAGACAGCAGTGGTGGGATCGTCACCGGTCGCGGACTGAACTGCGGATTCCTCCTCTTCAGGTGAGCGGGGATTCGTTCCCTCGGGGCGAAGAGCGGCTGCCGGTTCTTCCCGGGCGCGCTGCAAAGCAGGTAGCTCATCGGATCGGATGGACGGAACGGCCGGTGTATCGGGATCCGCTTCGATCTCAACGGAGGGAGTCGTTCTCACGGGCGGAGCTCCGGTTTCCGTGCCGGATCCGATTGGTTCAGCAAGTGGACGGGGACGTGGTTTTTCGACAGCCCAGCTGACTTCGGGCTTTTTGATATCAGTCCCTTGATCAAAGACCTTCGGCGTGGCGGGAGATACGCCCTGCTCACCGAGAGAAGAGGTGATCGCGTCCAGATCGGCCGGTCCGAAAAAAGCGCGACCGTTTTCAACGATCATGGGAGTGGTGGTCTGTTTCGGGGTCTCCACTGGATCCGGTTTCGATAAATCAACCGCCTGAAGACGCGGGCGGGGTGCTGTGGAAGAACCCAGGTCGGACAATGCGCTGTTCCCTGAGGAAACACTCGACTGGCTGACGGCGGAATCTTTCGATGCTTCTCCCTCCTCATTGGCCAGGGTCCCGTCGGTGAACGGATTTGCTTTTTGCAGCCCTTTGGTGATTTCCTGCTTCGCCTCTTCCGCATTCTTCGCATTGAAGCCAAGGAAGTAAAAAATTGCCAGCGCCGCAATGAGGATACCGAGAATGCAGTTCAGCAGTAGCGGTGCAGAGCCCGGGCCGTCCAGCTTTCGGCGGACTGCTCTGGGGCGTTTTTCCAGGCGGAAGCGGCGATCCTTTTTAATGGTCCGCTTCATCTCATCCATCAGCTCGTTATCGCCGAGACGAACCGTCACGCCGCTGTTGAGTGCTTCGAGCGCTTTGCTGATGTCGACCTCAAGAAATTCCGCGTATTTGCGAATGAAGCTCCTCGCGTAGGCGACGCTCGCAAAAGTGGAAAAATCATCCGCTTCGATACTGCGAATCGTTGTCGGATGGATATGGGTCTCGTGCGCCACGTCCTCGATGGACAGGCCGGAATCCTGACGGGCATCGCCCAGGGTCTCTCCAATGGTTCCCATGTAATCGTTTCGTGCAGAACGAGTTTGTCAGATCGCGCACGCCGGACAGTTGGACGTTCGGGCGAACCGCAAATGACAAAATTGGCTCGATCTGCCAAAAACTACGCGAAGTCGTCGGAAAGATCGACCAGAATTTCGCGGGGCTTGGCACCCTCGCCGGGGCCGATGATTCCCCGACTTTCGAGAATATCAATCATGCGTGCAGCCCGCGTGTATCCGAGTCGCAACCTCCTCTGTAGCAGCGAGGTAGAGGCTTTCTTCTCCGAGTAAATCACTTCGAGACATTTCTCCAGAATCTCTTCATCTGCATCGGAAATTTCTTCATCGCCGTCCTCCTCGAAACTGCCGGATTCGATGGCCTGGTGTGCTTCCGGCTCGAATTTCGGGCTTCCCTGGGCAGCGCATGCCTCGACAAGATCCTGCGCTTCCTCGTCTGTAATGAGAGCTCCCTGCGCGCGAATCAACTGGGCGCTTCCGGGAGGCAGGTAGAGCATGTCCCCTTTTCCGACGAGGTTCTCTGCACCGTTCGCGTCGAGAATGATTCGGCTGTCCGTTTTGGACGAGACCTGGAACGCAATCCGTGAGGGAATGTTCGCTTTGATAACACCGGTAACGACGTCCGCACGTGGCGTTTGCGTCGCGACAATCAGGTGAATCCCGGCAGCACGCGCTTTCTGGGCAATTCTCGCGATCCCGGATTCGACATCGGCGGGGGCGGTTTGCATGAGGTCGGCAAGCTCGTCGATGATGACAACGATGTAGGGAAGGCTGTCAGGGAGGTCTTCCTCTTCGGAAACCGGTTCAGTAACGCGAGCCGGAATCTCGTGCTCGGGCTCTTCCGGGAAACCGCCTTCGGCTTCGAGCTCATCGCTGAGCTTGACGTGATGGGCCAGCTCCGGTTCAAGCTCTTCCATAGCGGCTTCTGCTTCCTCTTCGTCTTTCGCCAGGTCGCGGGCACGCATCGCGTTGAAGCCCTCGAAGTTCCTTGTGCCCATTTTTGCGAAGAGTGCGTAGCGGCGTTCCATCTCGTTGATGACCCAGCGCAGGGCGAGGAGAACTTTTTTCGGGTCCGTTACGACGGGCACCACCATGTGAGGCAGATCATTGTAGAGCTGCATCTCCACGACCTTGGGATCGACCATGATGAAGCGCAGTTCGTCCGGCGTAAAACGATAGAGAAGACTCGCGATGATACTGTTGATGCAGACACTTTTTCCGGAACCGGTCGCACCGGCGACGAGAAGGTGCGGCATGCGGGCAAGATCGCCGACGACGGTGCGTCCATAGACGTCCTTACCCAGTGCGAGTGGAAGTTTCGCACTCGTATTGCGAAACGCGTCGTCTTCGAAAAGTTCGCGCAGAGCAACCGGGATTTTGTCGGAGTTTGCAATCTCGATCCCGACGGTGTCCTTGCCCGGAACGGGCGCGAGGATGTTGATTCTCTCCGCCCGGGTCGCGCGGGCGATGTCGGCTTCTAGAGAGGTGATGCGGTTCACCCGCAGGCCCGGGGTCGGATAGAGCTCGTAGCGGGTGATTGTGGGACCACGGGTGATGTCACCCGGCTCAACGTCGACGCCGAACGTTCCCAGCGTGCTGACGATATTCTTCTGCTGCTTGAACAGTTCGCTCTGATCAGCAGGCTCGGTATCTTCATCCTCCGCATATTGCAGAATGCTGAGGCTCGGCAGTTCGTAGTCCTCGAACTGACCGCCGGAAAGAAGAGCGGGACTTGATTTCTCTTTTTCCGATTTGGAGAAAAGGGAACCGGCTGCTTCCTCCGGTGACATCTTTTTCCGCGAGCTCTGGGAAGAGTCGATGATCTTCGGCTCGGGATTCGGGGTGGGAGGTTCCTCGAAAAGATCAGGCTGCGCTTCGGGTTCCTTTTTCTCCGGTTTCGGTTTGGGATCGGCTTTTTCTTTCTTCCTTGTATTGACCGGCTTCGCTTCCCGCTCCGGAAAGGAGGGGAGGGAGGGAAGGCGAATCATTTCGAACGGCAGTCCATTCTCCCGGACATCAGCGATGACCTCGCCGACCTTTTCCCGAACCATCATGGCAAAGTAAAAGGGATGAATGCCGGTGATCACGATCAGTGAAATCGTGTAGACGATCACCATGAGAATCACAGAACCGACTGACCCGAGGAAATTCTCGACGACTTTGTGGCCCAGGCCGTAGCCGATAAACCCACCGGAGCTGCGCGGAAGATTGATCCGGCTCGACCAGTCTTCGAAAAACCAGGTCTGGAACTCAATGAGACAGGCAGCTGAAGCAACGAGACAGAGGCAGGAAATGAAGTTTCGGGGGTGGAAGGGCCGTGCTCCGGTAACCACTTGAAATCCCCACCAGGCCAGAACTGCTGGAATCAGGAAGCTTGCGACCCCGAAAAAGAAATAGGAATAGCCGGCCGCAACCGCACCGACAGGGCCGATGAAATTATTCACCACATCATTCTGACCCGACTGAGCGCTGAAGGGGACCCACGAAGGCAGATCAGCCGGAGAATACGAAATCAGTGCCAGCAGCAGCATCGCACAGGCTCCCATCAGGATGATGGCGAGTATTTCGTGAAACGCGTACGGTCCGTTCGGCTGCGTTTTGCGGGGGCGAGCCGGAGCCTTCTTTTTTGCCGGAGCTTTCTTCGCCCGGGAGGCAGGAGCCGATTTCGTTCGCTTGGAAGAGTTGGTTTTTCGGGCAGCCATAGATGCGGTTCCGGCAGGTGGAGAAGCTCAATTATAAAAATTATAAAAAACGCACGTAAACGGAGCGGGTAGGTATTAGTATGGCGTAAACGATCATTCGATTCAACGTATATCTTAGAAATCTGTAACAATTTTCGGCAAAGGGTGGATGACATTGAGCGAACAGGAGAAACAGTCGGGAATTTACGAAAGAAGGCATTCAGGTTACTTTTCATTCGATGAAAGGGTGTCTGATTGTCTCGGGTGTCGCCGGTGCCCTGCTTCTTGCCGTGTGTGCCTACTTTCTGCTCCGGCAGGATCTTGCCTACGAGCGCTTCAACTTTTCCTCGAGCAGAGCAGCGACGGCCGGAGGAATGGAGGTATCCCTTTCGCTGAGGGGAACGTGGAAAGTGGTTTCAGAAGAATCTGATTATCCTCAGGTTTCCCACCTCGCCTCTCCCTACGACGGATTTGTATCGCTTCGATCCGATCGACCTTTTTCCGGGGATGTGAAAATCACGCTGGTAAAGCTGGTGCAAATAGACTCCGGAGATCTGCTCATCGAAAACATTGTCTCAGATGCATTTACGGATCGAAACCGACAGTGGACCGACGGAAGCTATGTTCATTCGCTGCGCATTTCCGACCTCGACCTTCCCCACGCCCCTCTGGAAGCAGAAGTGAAAATCGAATTTTTCACCGACGAGGGCGAAGTTCTCACCGAGACGCTGCGAATTGTAATGACTCCCGAGCTGAAGAAAGAGACCGGAAACCGGATCTGGTCCGGGATCATGAGCGTGTGAAACTGCGGATCAGAATCGGCTCCCTCATTGACATTCCCCTGCGATGAGGAATAGCATCGAAGTTGTGAAAGCGATCCCTCTTTTCTCCCGTACGGCAATCTGTCTGGCTGCGTTATTTTTTCTCACCGGCTGCGGAAGCAACTGGCTTGTCGGAAAATGGACAATTGATAAGGAGCGCACTCTTGCGGAAATTTCCTCCGAAGAGGATGCAGAAAGTACCGACGGGGGCGGAGGCCTTCTTAAAGATATCGTCAGCGGCCTTCAGAAGGGTTTCTCCCGCGTGATTCTCGCGCAGTTTGAAGGGGTCGAGGTCGAATTTACCAAAACCGAGATGCGGCGGATGCAGGAAGGTATGGGCGAAGCTCAGGAGTATGAAATCATCGATCAACCGGATCCTTCTACCTACACAGTGAAATACGCTGACGGGGACATTGTTACCTGGAGAAAATCAGATACAGGAATTCGCCTCAAGCTGGCGGGTGAAAAGGGACAGAAAGGCATGTGGGTATATTTCCGGCCAGTTGAGGAATAGATTCTTATCCGGCACGCGGGCCTGACATTTGTGTGCTACGATAGGTAAAATTTATTCCGGTTACCCTTGAGAGGAGGGGGCTGAAAAGAAGGGAACGTATGCGGCTATACCAAAATCAACTCTGGACCAAAGACGGGGAACTCTATCGGATCGTTCATCTCGAGCGGCTCTCGGTAGACTACAAACAGATCAATCCGGAAAACCACGAAGAGGGCGTTCACTTTTCCGTGACGAAGAAAGAGTTCTGCCGACTGATCAAGGGCGCCAGGGAGGTTAATCTGAAAGACGTTCCTGAGAAGCCGATCGAACCTATCGCGCCGTCCTTGTCAGAAGAAACGGACCAATAAAACGGTGGGCGCGGAAGACGTCCATTTCTTCAGTGAGTTCACCAAAGAGTTTTCTCCGCGCTTCATTCAGAGCCGCCGGGGAAGGGGTGCCGTCAAGGTGGCGACGGTAGAATTCCTGCATCACGTTGATCGTGACGATATCATCCACGGGCCAGAGCGTGAGCAGCACGTTTTGCGCTCCGGCGAGAGTCAGCCCGCTGCGAAGGCCTTCGACGCCTTCTCCGCTGAGTGCTTTTCCGACGGCTGTTTCGCAGGCGCTGAGAACCACCGTCTCGGTCCCGGTCAGATCGAGCCGGGAGACTTCCGAGGCAAAAAGAATCCCGTCGTTTCCGGGATCCGGAATCTGCCCGCCATTCCAGGATTCCAGGGTCACCTGGCCTCCGGTCAGAGCGAGACCGCTGAGCTGCATCGCGGAACGCGGTTCGGTAGCGAGTTTGGCGACGGGCAGGGACTGAAGAAAAAATCCGTGGGTCGCGAGGTGGAGAATCGTCGGAGACTGGATCGCATTGACGAGGTTCTCCTCTGTCGCACTGGCTTCAGAAAGGGATTTCACCTCGTAGCCGGACTCTTCGAGGAGCGGTCCGAGTTTTTGGATTTCTTCGGCCGTTCCCGGAAGGGGAGCAAATTCGATGCCGCGTGAGGCGTCGGCGAGGAGGGACCGCATTTCCCGCTCCGCTTCGGCGTTTTCTGCAGGGGCGGTGGTGCTTCCCCCGACTCGCTCTTCGAAGTTTGGATCCCCGAGGAGAAGAGCAGTGCGTTTGTTGCCGGCATCCGCTTTTTGACGGGTTAGATCCCGGGCAGCGTTCACGTAGGTGACTTCGTGGTCATGGAGCAAAAGCTTCGTCGCGCTTTCTCCCAGGAAGTCGAAGGGGAGAAAGGAGAGCTGTCCTTCCGGACAAAAGATGATGTCATTCGCTCCGGCGAGATGGGGCAGCAGCGGACGGACAAGCTCCCGGAATGTGGAACTGATGATTTCATCCGCCTTTTCATTGAGCCCTTCGAGATCGTCCTCTTGAAACTCTCCGAGCCCGAGAATGAAATCGCGGTAGCGCTTCACGACCGCGTCGATCGTTTCATCGGAACCGAGGGCAACCAGTTGGGTTTCTTTTCCGGGTCTCAGGATGACGGCCGCATATTTCCCCGCTTCGCCGAAAGTCGCTGGAGGAGTGCGGTAGAAATCGACAAGTGCTTCTCCGTCGGTGAGTCGGTCACGGATCTGATCGGGCGTCACGAAGAAGCCTCCGTTTTCGACGAGGTGGTTCAGAGCGATGGTGTCGCGCTTTCGAATCAGTTCGTCGAGTTGCCACTTGGCTTCTCCACTGGTCAGTCGCTTCGAAATCTCAGCAGCGAGGCGAATCCATTCCGGCTCGTCAGCAAGGTCCACTCCGGCCCCCCCGAGTCGAAGGGTGGCGAGCTGACCGTTGAGTTTGGAGATGCGGTCGAGGCGAGCGTAGTCGGGTTGGTCGCCGGCGAGACTCGCTTTCTGTTCTGCAGACTCCAGAGCGAGAAGTTCGCGAACAAGTGCGTTTGATTGGGCATTCGATCCTGTGGATCGCCGGGCCTGGGCCGAACTTTCCACGGCGAGGCGCAGGCCTTTCAACCCGACGACGATTTCGGCAGCCACTTCCGGATCGGTGACTGCTTCGAGCAATTCGTAATAGCCGCCGACGGCTTCGAAGTCGTTGTCGAACTCCATAACCCGCTCCGAAGCGCTGTAGTAGTTCGGATAGATGATTTCCCGTGCGATGTCGCCGGAATAGATTCGCAGCCAGGTGCGCGTCGATTTTTTTGCCGCTTCGACGGCTCCCTGTTTCCACTGGGCGCGGGCAATCGAGCGAAGCATATTGATGCGTGGTCCGGATGAGTTGAGGCCGTCCGCTTCGGGATCCCAGTCAGAGAGGAGGGGGGAAAGAATTTTCTCCACTGCGGCGTAATTGCCTCTCTCTTCCTCGAAAATCGCGAGCAGGCGGGTATCGAACTGGATGTGCTGTCGTACGATTCCCGGCATCATTTCGGCTTCTTCGCTGTTCTGCCAGAGCTGCAACGCCTTCTGGCGCATCGGCAGGTTCTTGCGAATAATTTCTGCAGCGTCGTCGAGTTGGTTCTTTTCGTTCAGGTAGCGCGCGACTTCTTTCAACCAGAGCAGCGGATACTCGCGGTCTTCGTAGTAGGGCGCCATGTCAGCGACGTTGGCAAAAACACCAAACTCCCGCAGGGCGGCGAGCGAGGCATCCGGAGAGTGAGAAAACAAGTCAGCAGAGAATTGCCAGGGACGGTCTGCGTAGCGTTCGGTTTCGAAATAGAGCTTGTGCCCGCCCTGAAGCGCCCGCATCCGGGGAACAAGATCGGCACGGACACGTGGCTTCCGCTCACGCAGCCAGGTGAAGGATTCGCCGCGAAGGCGTTTTGCGTTCGCTTCCGGGGTCAGGTAGAAAAGTCCGTCACGACCGCTCGCTTCGGCGACGACGCGAATTTTTGATGGTTCCCGGGTTGTCGAGAGGGGTTTGATATCGCGTTTCGGCTCGCTGAGGACGTCGTATCCTTCACCGAAAACGCGGTCGTGGGGACGTTCCGACCAGTGGAGGCCTTCCGGCAGATCCGGTTTCTTCGGCGGTGCAGGTGGAGCCGGGGCCCCGGCGATGGCCCGCATCCAGTTGCCGTCTTTGCCGCGTTGCAACCGCTCCCAGCTCCAGTCCGAGATGTAGTAGTCAACATTTCCGACGCGCCGCTTTGCCTTTACCTTCGCGGTGGCGGGACCATTTACTTTTGAAACAATCTGCCCCTTCGCCGAAGGGGACTTGAGGACATGAAAGCCGTTTGGAAAGGAAAGTTCTCTCGCCGGATTGTAGACTGTATCGACAGGTTGAGGAGCGGGCATCTTCCCTTCCGGATTCGGTAGAATCCAGTAGTGGCTTTCCCCGCGGAATCTTCGTTCGGTGCTCCAGTCGGAAAGATAAAAAACCACTCCGGCCGGGTTGCGGTAGAGCCACTTTACGTTGGCGACCGTGGGGCCGGGAACGGACTTGATCACTTTCGCGTCGGCGCGCGGATCGGCTACCACTTTGTATCCGGTGGGAAATTCACGGGTCTGATTCGACCGGATTTCCACCCATCCGTTCTGAGCGGAAAGTGGCGACAGAAAAAGCGAAAGTAGAATGACTAGGGGAGCGATGCGGTTCCTCATCAGGGAAGTGGACGAGGAGTGGGGAGCTGTCATGCGAAGGAAATGGGGAAAGCCGTTTCTTCACCGCCACACTAACACGGGCACAATCCATCTCACGGCGACATCGCAGGAAGCGGGGCGCCAGATATCGGCTCCGGGACCGAGCGGATCGTCCTCGCCCCAGTAAAGGTCGATCTGGCTGCGGAAAAGGCCGCCGCCGGTGTCGCCGACCTGAAAGCGAACCGCTCCGAACTGGTTGTAGAGCTCCGGATCGAGAATCCAGGCTCTCGTCGTTTTTCCGAAAAGAGGATTTCTCCGGTGCACCGCGATGGATTCCCGGTCGAGCAGGGTGTTGTTCCGGTTTCCGAGAATCCGGGTATGGAATTTCCCGTCGTAGGACAGATAGGGACGTCCGTTGACCGGAGTGGCGAGTCTTCCGAATCCCTCGATGTAGGTGGCTTTGACAAAATCGGCACCGTATTTCTTCGAAGGCAGAGCGCGGAGAGAATCGGGCGTGACGTCGAAGCCGCGTTCTTTCGTGAACCCCGATTCTTTCGGGGTGTAGTAAACCGTGCAGAAAAAGTAGTGGGTTTCGGGCGGGGAATCGAAGGTTTCGTAAATGGACTTTAGGACCTCCGTGAAGGGCCGGATCCCGTCGACGGCGACATTTCGCGGCGGAATGATGGAAGTGAATTCCTCGGGTGACTGCATCATGCCTTTCCGTTCGACCGGAGTCGCGAGAATCTCCTGCCAGGTGACCGTCGGACCGGCGGACTGTGCGAGTCCCGCGGCGAGGAGGAGGCTAGAGAGTGTGAGAAAAGATTTCATGCTCCGGGCGACCGCAAAGAATTTCGATGGGCAGTTTCTCATATTCGTATTCATAAGGGGGTTCTTTCCAGCGAAAATGGTCACAGTAGGTTTCTTTCAAATGTTGGAGAACAGTAAGTGCGGTCCGCACCGGCTCGTAACAGCCGCGGTCGGTCACGTGGATCCACGATCCCCGGCAGACCCGTCCGGCGAATTTCTGAAATCCGGGTTCGAAGGACGCTTCGCGAAAGATCACCCCGGGAAGTTTGAGTTCATTCAATTCCCCGGTGAGAGAATAGCTGTCGACCCAGGGTGCTCCGAAAATCTCGAAAGGTCGCGTCGTGCCGCGCCCCTCGGATACGTTTGTTCCTTCAAAAAGACACATGCCGGGATAGACGATCGCCGTATCCAGTGTCGGCATGTTAGGGGAGGGAATGGTCCAGGGAAGGCCGGTTTCGTCGTAGAACATCTCGCGGTCCCATCCTGACAAAGGCAGAACTGTCAGGTCGACATCGGGGAAACGTTCACGTTTCAGCATTTCCGCCATCTCGCCGATGGTCATGGCATGGCGAATCGGGATCGGGTGCAGGCCAACAAAAGACAGGTAGTCGTCTTGTTGAGGCTGCCCTTCGCTGGTCACTCCATTGATCGGATTCGGCCGGTCCGCCACGACTACGGAAATCCCGGCGCGTTCCGCCGCTTTCATGCAGAGCAGCAGCGTCCAGATGAAGGTGTAATAGCGCGCGCCCACATCCATGAGATCGACAAAGAGGACATCAAGGCCGTCCAGCATTTCATCGGTCGGCTCGCGATGCTCGCCGTAGAGACTGTGAACCGGAATATCGATACGGGGATGCCGGTAGCCGGTCCACTCGATCATGTTGTCCTGCGTCGTTGTTTCAAATCCATGCTGCGGCCCGAAAAGAGCGGACAGCGAAATTTGCCCGGAGGCGCTCATCTCCTCCAGGACCGACAAGGTCGGACGCAGCTCCGCCGTTACCGAGGCGGCATGAAGAACGGCACCGACCTTGAGGCCTCGCTGCGATTCAGGCCACAGCTCAGCGAGATGGTCCACCGGAAGAATGACGCGGCTCACTCCGCCTTCTCCTTTCCTTCTTCCGACGGTTGTTTATTGATGAAAGCGATAACCTCCTCCGTGATATCGGTTGCGCCCGGTGAATGGACGACTTGCGGAAGTCCGTTCGAAGAGGACGATGACATGTCAAAAACGAGAGCGTATTTTCCTTCCGCATTGAAGGCTTCGATGGATTTCACGATCTCTGACATAATGCGGTTTTTCGCCTTCCGGAAGTTCTCCTCCAGGTCCCGCAATCCGGTTGTGCGCAGGGTTGCGATGGCCTTCTCCGCCTCATTCGCCTTCTTCAATTCCTCCGCTGCTTCGGTCTTTTTGCCGGCGCGAATCAATTCCTGATGGCGCTGCAGAATTTCTTTGAGCGCATTCGACTTCTCTTTGAAATCGGCGCGGGACGCCTCGCGGTCATTGGTGAGTTCTTTCGTCACCGCATCCGTGAGCGGGTGGGCCTCAAATACCTTCGTCATGTCGACGACGGCAATGTCGAGCGCATGGGAAAACGTGGCCGGGAAGAAAAGCGGAAAAGCGAGGAGGAGTGCAATTCGTGGCATGAGCCTGTTGTGCCACGAATCGAGGTGCAGTGCAATGCTGAACGGGGGAAATGGGGGTGGGAACTAAGCCAGGTTCGGTCAGGGATCGTTGATGAAGGGAGTTCGCTTCGGATACTGTCAGGAAACGCGGCAATCGTTTTTTCCAATTTTTCCACCGCGCTCATTGGGGATTCGACGTGACTTCGGGCGGAGGTCGCATATATCTGATTTCCATCCTGTTCCACCCAACAAATCCTTCCTTGCTCCGCGCCGTTCCTCCTGCTTCTCTTCAGATCTCTTGTAATGTGGAAACGCCTTCTCACAAATCTCGGTTCACTCGCGGAGACGCGGGGCCGCGGGGTTGTGATAGGCTTGTTTCTTCTCGCAATTCTCTCCACCCTCGCAATTCCGGGGCTGAAGGTCTCTTCCTCCTACCGCGATCTGATGCCGGCGGATCGGCCCGAGCAGCGGGAATACGATGCGTTTCTCGAAGAGTTCGGCGCGGCCAATGATCTGATTGTTGTACTGGAGGGAATGCCCGAAGACACGCGCCCGGTTGCGGATGCGCTTGCGGAGGCGCTGCGCGCGAAGGGTTCTCCGATTGCGGACGTTTTTTACCGAATTGATCCCAACGCCATGTTGGAACGGGCGCCGCTCTTTGCTTCGGCGAAGGATCTGGAGAAAGCCTTTAGCGCACTGGCAGGGCAAGCTTCGCTACTGGAGAAGGTGGGCAGGATTACCGAGTTCTCCGGGCTGCTCGGGCTTGCTGCCGATCAGATGGCGGATGCGGATTCCGAGTCAGCCGTGTCGCCCGAGGAAGCGGAAAAGGCAGTCGGGTTTCTGGCGCACTTTTTCGGGGAATGGGCGGCGAGAATCGAGGACCCGACCCGCACCGGTTTTCAGATTCCGCAATCGGATTCGAAAGAAATGACGAAGTTGCGGGAGTTTCTGGAAAGTGGCGGCTACCTTGGTTCGCACGACGGGGAAATGCTGTTTCTCTTTGTGAAGCCGGACCGGACATCTGACGATCCGGAGTATCTGGAGAGTGTCGAATCCGCAGTTGATGAGGCGCGAAAGTCTCTCTCGATTGACCCTGAAAAAGTCACTATCGGATACACCGGTTTGCCGGCACATATCCTGACCGATGTGAGAAGTCTTCGCGAGGATCTGTTCCGTGCGAGTGTTCCCTCGGGTTTTCTTGTCTTTCTGGTTCTCTGGATTGGTCTGCGATCGTTTAGGCGAACGCTGATTGCGCTGATCGCTCTCGGATGTGGTCTCGCGATCAGTCTGGGGCTGGCCCGTTTTGTTTTCGGTGAGCTGAACCGGATGAGCATGTCGTTTCTCGCGATCATGTTCGGCATCGGGATCGATTTCGCGATCTACCTGATTCGAAGGACTGATGAGGAAATCAGGTCCGGGCGGAACCGTATCGAGGCGACCCGTCAGGCGCTCGTCACTTCGGGACAGGGGATTGTCGCGGGAGGGCTCGTAACGGCTCTCGCGTTTTCGGTGACGGCTGTTTCGGAGTTTCGAGGGACCTCGCAGCTCGGGCTGACCACTGCGATGTCCGTTGTAATCGTCCTGGTCGTGACTCTGCTCCTGCTGCCGCCGTTGCTCATGATGACGCGCCCGCCGGAGAAGAAGATTGCGGGTGAGCCTGCCGACAAAGTGCTGCTGCCGGACGCTCCTGCAATGAAGAAACTTCTCCCTGCCTTTGCCGGGGTCGTCGGATTGGCCGTTTTCGGGGCTGCGGTCGCCCGGCAGGTTCCGGTCGACTACAACGGACTGTCGGTGATGCCGGGAAAGGCTGACTCGACCATCCTGCAGCTGCGAATGGAGGAGGAAAGCGATTTTCAAATGACCTCCGCCGTCGTCCGTGCTCCGGATATCGAGACAATGAATAAACGGGTTGCCCGACTGCGCACGCTCGACTCTGTGGCCCGCGTGGTTTCGATCAGTGATTTGCTCCCGCAGCAGCAGGAGGAAAAGCTCCGGGTCCTTCAGAGCAGTGGCGCCCTCGCCGCGTTGCAGATCCCGCGATTGAATCCGGTCCCCGACTTCGCTGCCATTGCCGGGGAAGTCAATACCTTGGAAGAGTCGCTGTTCGACGCGCAGGACATGGCCTTTTCGGCAGGGAAAGCCGGGCTGACGCAGGAACTGCAGCGAGTTCTCGATGCCCTCGATGCGATTCGCTCCGGCCTGAAAACAGATTCGGGGAGAGAAGGAACAGCCCGGTTTGTCGCTGAAATCAGTCAGATTCTCGACACGCTGAGAGTTACCGTCCCGAAGTGGGGCGCGTTGGGAGTGGTGGCGGAAACCGATCTGCCTTCCGCCTTCGTTTCCCGCTTCCGGAGTCCGGAAGGAAATTACGCCGCTTATGTGTATCCCAACGGCTCGGTCTGGGAGGTGGATGTTCTCGACGAATTTCTGACCGATGTCCGGAAGGTCGACCCCGGAGTGACCGGCTTTCCCGTCATTTCTGAAAGCAATGTGGGCCTGCTGACTTCGGGGATCTTTCAATCACTGCTTCTGACTGTTGGCGTTGTCGTCATTCTGCTCGCACTGGATTTGAGAAAACCGAAGCTGGTTCTTTTTGCTCTCTTCCCCTTGCTGGTGGGAATGGGATTGCTGCAGGCGCTCTTCTTTCTGACAAAACAACAATACAACCTTGCCTCGATCAACGGGCTGCCGCTCCTGCTGGGTTTAGGCGTCGTTTACGGGGTTCACCTCGTCCACCGCTGGTCGGAACATCCTGACAAAAGTGCCTTCGCTGCCGTGAAGACTTCGGGAAGAGCGATCACGCTTGCCGGTATCACGACGATGGCGGGGCTGGCTTCGCTCACCTTTTGCATTCACCGGGGAGTTGCTTCGTTCGGATGGTTGTTGTTGCAGGGAATTATCTGCATGCTGGTCGCAGCCCTGATCGCTCTGCCGCTGTGCATTGATCTGTTCTCACGCCGGAGAAGGTGAGGTTCCTTCCGTCGCATTTCTCCATTCAGCCAGTGCCCACATCGGAAAGTAGAGGCGATACCAGTCGTAGTTGATTGCGCAGGTCCGGTTGAACATTCCGACCATGCCTTCGTTGGGCCAGTTGCCGTCTCTTTGTTGCTTTGTTAGTATGAAATTTGCGGCGGCGTCAACCGGGTCGCCGCTTTCCCCGAGGGCGAGCAGAGCCAGTAGCGCCCAGGAAGTCTGGACCACGTTTCCATTAGGTGAGTCGATCCAGCGACGTTCGAGACAGGACTCGATCGCTTCGCCCCAGCTTCCGTCCTCCCGTTGCTTCGAGAGAAGAAATTCCGCGGCGCGCCGAAGGGTCGGGTCATCGGGCCGGGTGCCGCTGGCGAGCATCCCCTTTACGCCAAACCAGGTGCCGTAGGTAAAACAAACGCCCCACGATCCTTCCCAGCTGCCATCGTCCCGCTGTTCCCGGCGGAGGTAGTCTTCTCCGAACATCATTGCCCGGTTGAGAAGTCGTTTTTGCCGGTCGGGATACTTTTCCCGGAACGCGGCGAAAGCCTGGAGCACGGCGCTGGTGCATTCGGGATAGGAATAGTCGATCATGATGCGACCGAAGACGCCGGAGGGATTCATTGACTCGATCCATTTTCCAACGCGTTGTTTTTCGTAGGTGGGCCAGCCGCCGTCAGGGTTCTGCCAGTCGAGCAGCAAGTCGACGGCGGCAAAAAGCCGTTCGCCGGGTAGGGAAAGTGACGAGTCGGCTTTTTCGATCGTGAGAGCGGTTTTCAGGCCTTCCGCGGTGCAATCGGCAATGGGCCAGCCGTGGTCAATGTCGGAAAACGGCCAGCCTCCGGCGGAACGTTCCCGATAGAATTCCTCACGATCCGGCACATCTTCCCGGACCTGGTGGGAGTCGATGTATCGAAAAGCGGATGTCAGCATTTTCTCCCGGCCCGTGTGGTGCGTCGCGATCACGGCCTGGGCGGCGAAAACGGTGTCCCACAACTTGCTGTTGTTATAGCCCTGCATGAGACATCGGTCCCCGTTCTTCCAGAGATAACGTCGGCAGCTCTCGAGGCTGTTTTGAAAAGCCTCTCCGTCCGGATAAGAAAAGAAAAAGCAGAAGCTGTTGAGCACCCGGTTGACCGGCCCGATTGCGATCCCGTTGGTGACGGTTTCTTCGAATTCGATCTGGCGCATCACTTCGGCGAGCGCCTTTTGCCGGAGGCGTTTCCCCCGGCCTGTTCCCCGAATCCACTTTTCGAAACCTGATAAAATGCGATTCGCGAAGCGCACCGGCCAGCGGGGCGGATAGACGTTGTCGACCGGGGCGAGAGTATTCCGGTTCCCGGCGAAGGAAAGCTCGTCCCACCCCTGCGGATACAGTTCGTCACGGATCTCGCGGATTCGTTCGTCCGGCATCGTGGCAGATCGGTTTCCGTAAAGCCAGGAAGCGGGGAGGTAAACCATCCGGCAATGGCACCAGAGCCGCCCGGGGTGAAGAGGAAACCATTTCGGGAGCAGCCAGAGTTCGGGGGTGACCGGGTTTACTCCGTTCCACGAGTAGAGTCCCAACAGGCACAGAATCCACTTTCCCCAGGGTGCGGCGCCGTGCGGGCCGCCGTTTTCGTGGATCCAGCGAAGCGTCTGCTTCATCTCCGAATCCTCAGCCGATTCCCCGAGCAGCCGTAGCGAAACATACCCCAATACGGTAGTGAAAAGGCAGGGCTGGCCTTCGCGATGCAGGCCAATCCAACCCTTGGGAAAGCGGGCATCCTGAAACTCGCGACGCATTTCTTCGCGTTGTTTTTCCGGAATTTCCTTCCCCGCGACGTGGCAAAGCGCGACAAACATAGGAAGAAGGAACATCGGTCCGCCGTAGTCTCCGTGCCAACTCCCGTCCGGTTCCTGCGATGCGGCGAGCCGATCCAGCGCGCGTGCGACCGAGTCGTCTACGTTCTCCGCGAGAGGATGGGGGGATGGCTGTTTCATGAATACCGACTACGGAAAATGATAAGACAAACTTTGCCGTTTATTGTCGCCAAATTGCTATTTTTCTTCGTGCAAAAAACGTTCAAAAGACTGGCAAAGTGTTGGTAAATACTTAACCTTTCAAAACAACGCTGATGATTCCCCCCTCCTCTCAAGCAGTCATCGGAGCCGGTCCGGTGGGCTGTTTTTCCGCCCTGACTCTCTCTCAGAGAGCCGGTGCCGGAAATGTGACTCTATTTGAATCTGATTCCAAAAGCAGGAACCGGTTTGCGGGAGAATGGCTGCATCCAGCCGGTATTCGGGCGCTTTGCCAGTCGGGCATTCTGGAAAGGGATGAGCTGGAAAAGAGGAGCGTGTCTCACCGGGGATTTGCGATCTTTCCCCATGATCGCAGTGAAGCCATTCTCCTGGAATATCCGGGTTCGGATCGCGGTCTCGTCTGCGAACACGGTGCTCTTGTGTCTCTTCTTCGGCAGAAGGCTGTTGCAGAACCGAATATTCATTTTGTGAGCGGCGCTCGTGTCGAATCGGTCAAAGAGGGCGAACTTGCCTACCGGCTGAACGGGGAAAGCGATTCGAAAACCTTTCGCGCCGATCATATCATCGGCGCGGACGGACGCGGTTCGGTCGTGCGTCCGGCATTAGGACTGACTCGCAGTTCCCGGCTGATTTCCTACATGGCAGGTGTCATGTTGCGGGATATCGAGTTGCCGCACGAAGGATTCGGACATGTTATACTCGGAGCAGCCGGACCGATTCTGTTGTACCGCGTGGCACCGGACCTGGTGCGCGCCTCCATTGACGTTCCCGCAAACGCGAAAAAAGGAAGGCAGCATCTTACCGCGATGTTGAGAGAGGAATATGCCCCGTTTCTGCCCGAATCAATTCGCGGGGAGTTCGTTCGTGCCATCGCCGAAGATGAGCTCGCTTTTCGCGCAAACCGCTACCGTGCCCGGATGAATTACGGAAATGAAAACCTCTCCCTGGTCGGAGACGCAGTCGGTTTTCAGCACCCGCTGACGGCGATGGGTATGACGCTCGGTTTTCAGGACGCGGTGGGGCTTGTGGATTTTGACGACTTTGCCGAGTTTCAAAAGGCACGGCGCTCGGCGACGCTGGTTCCGGAGATGCTGGCGATGTCATTGTTTCAGGCTTTTTCGGGACGGGACTCCGGCGCTTGTGAAGTCCGTAAAGCGATCTATTCCATGTGGCGTCGTTATCCGCAGGAGCGGGAGCGCACGATGCGTCTCCTGTCGGGCGAGGTGACCAGCCCGATCCGTTTCAGCTTTTCTTTCATACGGGGAGTTCAGCTGGCTTTGTTAGGCTCTGTCCTGCCGGAGAATGAAAGGCTGCAACTCTCTCAGGTCGCGAGCACGCTTGGCTCGATCGGACAGATTCTCCTCGGTATGGCATCCTGTTCGTCTGCCAGGCTGGCACGTTCGGCGGCGTGACTTGAGAGGGTATCGACAGACACCTGAAAGAGTTGGTCCGGTGACCCGAACCTGTTGAGCTCCTCCCGTCTACCGGAACCGGTTTTTCCTTACCTCTCCACGATTCCGATAAAATTGCGGACCGTCTTGAAAGGTTCGATGTGAATTGGTTCAACCCTCTCCCCCCGATCCAGAAAAAGTCCGCTGGATGTGCCACCATCAAGGTTGAGAGCGCGATGGATTTTTCGTTGAGGCGAGATTTCGGCTTGTGCAAGAATCTGTCCCAGCTCCGCCAGGGTGAATGCATCACTCAGCCCGAGGGCGAACCATTTTCCCCCATCGTGGAGAACGAAGCTTCGCCGTCTCGAATTCCTGGGGGAAAGTCCAGTCACCGTTTTGCCTTGATCGACCAGAAACGGTCCGGCCTGAATCAAATCAGTCGGTTTGTATGCCGGTCCATATTCGGCCCGCCTCAACACGTATGGGTTCCGGTTGCCGCTCGATAAAACCACGCCGCTGAGAAGCCCTCCGTGGCCGAATTTTCCGATGGAGCTGCCGCCGGAAACCATCAGCCCGGAAGGAGAATGATCTTTGAGAAAAAAGCCACCGTTTACTCCGGCGAGGCAGTGATTTTTTCGCATGGCGGAAGCCAGTGTCGGAAAATTCGGGTGATCGATGGGGCCGTTGTCAATGACCCGGAAGGTATGTTTGTCTGCATGAAACCAGATCAAGTCGATTCGCCTCGAGGCAAAGAAACCCGAGTCCCCGGCCTTCGATACCAGTTTCTTCTCGTGGATGAGGGGAACTTTGGGGTTCTGGGCGGGACTATCGTCGACAATTTTCCATTGTGCCGCAGTGATGCCGGGAATGAGGAAGAGAATTGCGGCGAGAAGTAACTTCATGCGGGAGCCGGAAGGGGAGAATCAGGATTGCGCTTTCACGGCAATCGCCATCAAGGTTTGAAAATGGGGCGGATCCGGTTCCCGATCAACTACAGAGATATCGATTTCCTGAAACTTTTGTTTCTCAAGGAATCGCGAAATCTCCAATTCTGAGAAACCAAGCCAATGATCGGCATACAGTTCCCGGGCCTCTTCAAATTGGTGTTTGAGAAGGTCGAGGATAACGATGCGCCCACCCGGTTTGAGAATGCTGTGAGCTGCTGCGACTGCCTGTTCGGGTTTTTCGGCGTGATGCAAAGATTGGCTGAAAAAAGCGAGATCGATTGATTCTTCAGCAATCGGGGGGGCTTCAATACCTCCCAGGCGATATTCGAGATTCTCGTATCCGTTTTCCCGGGCGACTTTGGAGCCAAAGTCGACCATTTTTTCGGAATTATCGACTGCTATGACGTGCTCCGCTCGTTGTGCAAGCAGTTGGGAGAAGGTTCCTTCCCCCGCACCTAGATCCGCAATAATCATGGGGGGCATCAGCTTGAGGAGAGATTCTGCGAGGGCTTTCCACGACCTGCCCGGTAGATAGGTTTTCCCGAATTTTCCTGCGAGGGCATCAAAGTAAGCCCGGGCTTTGTCGCGTCGTTTCGCCAGAGACAGTGCGAGCGCTGACGAGTCATCAGAAATTTCCTCCACCTCCTCTGAAGCCTTGTCGAGAACGGGAAGCAGGTGGCCGCCCAGCTTTTCGTTTTCCCCGGTGAAAGCATAAAGGCTGTTCTTTCCTACTCGCCTGTCGGAGACCAGGCCGGTCTGCCGCAGTTGCGATAGATGGGTGGAGATACGCGATTGACCCATGCCGAGAATCTCCTGCAACTCCGCTACAGAAAGCTCTTCTTCACGCAGCAGCCGAAGAATGCGGATACGTGTCGGATCCGACAAAATCCGCAGTGTTTTCAACGTTGACGACATAAGGAACGCAACTAATGTATCAACTCATCAAGATTTGTAAATACGTCATGGCAAACTCATTTATCTTCTCGTCCGAGTCCGTAACCGAAGGTCATCCTGACAAGGTTTGTGACACGATTTCCGATTCCATCGTCGACGCATGTTTCGCGGATGACCCGGGTTCCCGTGTCGCCTGCGAAACCATGGTGAAAGACAACATCGTTGCTCTCGGCGGTGAAATTACAACCAAGTCGCAATTCGACTATCAGGAAGTGGTCAAAGAAGCCATCACCGGGATCGGATATACAAACGACGATTGCAAATTCAACGCCGACAATTTCTTCCTGCTCAATGCAATCGGCCAGCAGTCCCCTGACATTGCACAGGGTGTGGACGCGGCAGCGGCAGATGACAAAGAAACGGCCGAGCAGGGTGCCGGCGACCAGGGAATCATGTTCGGCTACGCGGTGAAAGAAACGGCGGAGCTGATGCCTGCTCCGATCCTGTATTCCCACCAGCTCGGAAAAGCTCTTACCGACCTTCGCAAAGGCACTGGATATGAGTGGCTTCGCCCCGACAACAAGACGCAGGTTTCCATCGAATACGTCGACGGAAAGCCGAACCGCATCACGGCAGTTGTTGTTTCGACCCAGCACGCGGCAAGCATTTCCACCCAGGAAATCCGCGACATTCTCAAGAAAGATCTCATCGAGAAAGTTCTTCCCGGTGAACTTCTCACTGACGATACCGAGTATCACATCAACCCGACCGGCCTGTTCATCATCGGTGGCCCGGAAGGGGATTGCGGCCTGACCGGGCGCAAAATTATCGTCGACACCTACGGAGGCATGGGGCGCCACGGAGGCGGTGCTTTCTCCGGAAAAGATCCGAGCAAGGTGGACCGGTCCGCCGCCTACATGTGCCGCTACGTCGCGAAAAACGTCGTTGCCGCTGAACTCGCGGATCGTTGTGAGCTCCAGCTTGCCTACGCAATCGGCTATCCAGATCCCGTGAGCGTTCACGTTGACACCTTCGGAACCAACCACGTCGACGAAGATAAGATCGTTGCAGCCGTGAAAGAGATTTTCTCCTTTAAGCCTGCCGACTTCATCAACGACCTCAACCTGCTCCGTCCGATCTACCGTAAGACAACGAACTACGGTCACTTCGGTCGCGAGGACGATCTCGATGCCCTGACCTGGGAAAAAACCGACAAAGTTGACGCGCTCAAGAGCGCCTGCTCGTAAACCTCAGGCATTACCCTTTATCAAAACGAAAACATGAGCGTAGAAACCGCGATTAAAGAAGACTACAAAGTCGCCGACATCAGTCTGGCGGACTTTGGCAGAAAAGAAATTGAAGTGGCCCAGGAGGAAATGCCGGGCCTCATGGCGACCCGTGAGAAGTATGCCGCCGACAAGCCGCTCGACGGCGTGCGCGTCATGGGATCTCTTCACATGACGATCCAGACAGCTGTTCTCATCGAAACACTCGTTGAGCTCGGCGCTGATGTTCGCTGGTGCAGCTGCAACATTTTCTCCACTCAGGACCACGCCGCGGCTGCAATCGCTGCAGCGGGAATTCCCGTTTTTGCCTGGAAAGGTGAAACACTGGAAGAATACTGGGACTGCACCGAGGCCGCTCTCACCTGGCCTGACGGGAAAGGACCCGAACTCATCGTCGACGACGGAGGTGACGCCACGCTCCTGATTCACAAAGGAGCTGAGCTGGAAGAGGGCGACACCTCATTCATCGACAGCGATTCGGAAAGCGAAGAGGAGGAAGTGATCAAAAACCTCCTTCGCCGGATCAATGGTCACACCGCAAACAAGTGGACCGGATTTCTCGAAGACTGGAAAGGTGTTTCCGAAGAAACCACCACCGGCGTGCACCGCCTCTACCAGATGGCGGAAGCTGAGAAGCTCCGCGTGCCTGCTATCAACGTGAACGACTCCGTTACCAAGTCAAAATTCGACAACCTCTACGGCTGCCGCGAGTCGCTTGTTGATGGAATCAAGCGTGCCACTGACGTCATGATCGCCGGCAAAGTTGCCGTTGTTTGCGGATACGGCGATGTTGGAAAAGGCTGTGCCCAGACGCTTCGCGGATTCGGCGCGCAGGTCGTCGTGACAGAGATTGATCCGATCTGCGCCCTTCAGGCTGCGATGGAAGGC
>JAKSBG010000067.1 GCA_022361255.1 Verrucomicrobiales bacterium | reverse complement strand
TGGTTTGTTCTTTGGGATTATCCCTGCTTCGAGTTTGTCACTCCTCTGAATTTTCGGAGAGAGTCCTGCTGAAACAAAAGTTTCTCGCGCTTTACGGCCTCTCGCTTGGCTATCTTGGTCGATCTTGTGAAGCGCACAGGAGACTGAATCAGGCCACCTCTCTCTCTCGATATCTGCCAAAAGCGAGAGCAAACAAAGCCGCATTGATCCTGAGGATACGAAGAGCCGAAATTCATCTGATCGAGGCGTTCAATCTCTTCAAGAACGAAGTGTTCGACAAAGAGATGCACGAATTGAACCCGGTGCAGCAAAGCAGGAGGATTGCAGCAAAGATCGATGATGCAGTGGTAAGTTTGGAAGCGGCAGAGTTTCTGATGCAGGGCCGAATTCAATCGTCCCTTTGGTGGGGCCGAATCTATTCCCTGCGACTTCGGGCGATCGCGGCTTCGGAGTTATTAAATCGTTTGTCCGGTGAAAAATCACCTAACCGGGTCGTTTCATTCGCTCTCCGACGGCGGCACGACTATTTGGCCAGTATTCGCGAACTGTTTTCAAAGGCGAAATTGCTCTGTCATGGCGATACCTACCGATTGCTTCGCACAATCGATTATTCGATGAGAGCAATCAAAGCAATGATGGGCGTTCTTGGTGTGGAGTTGGAAGGTGAGGGAGATGGAAAGTATCTGAAGACTCTAAACAAAGAACGGGAACGGCTTTTTGACCACATTGGGGAATCATGGTTACACCTGAGACGAATTCAGAAAACGGAAGGCGAGAATTGGTGCGATGAGATCGCAAATTATATCAATGATTTGGAAGGGGCCTGGCAATTCGACCGATTCTTTAAAGAAACCAAATCTAAAAAGAGAAAATAATCATGCCCGTAGTGTCCAAAAACTAAGTTCGTATAGGAACGGCTTAAAATGAGCGAGTTAGAATCGCTTAAAGGGGGCGGTTCTTGATCAAAACTCTGACTGTGTTTTGATCTTTTGCCTATGAAAGAAGGTCATTTTATTCTCCTATGCGTGGCAGGTTGGATCAATCGTGATCAGCAAGTTGTGATCGATTATCTTCAGGAAGAGATACGAATTTTGAAAGAGATCCAAGGAGGGCGTCCGCGATTCAATGATCGTCAGCGCAGACGTTTGGCGTCGAAAGCACAAAAGCTGGGATTTGGAAGGCTAAAAGAGATTGCGAATCTTGCCACACCTCAAACCTTGCTTCGTTGGTATCGAACGCTGGTCGGGAAGAAATACGATTCGAGCAACCGGCGCAAGGGTGGACGACCCCGGACGAAGGAAGAGATAGTAGAGCTGGTGCTCAGAATGGCGAAGCAAAATGAACGGTGGGGTTACACGAGAATCCGTGATGCGCTGCATAATCTTGGGCATGAGGTCAGTCGAGGAACGGTGGCAAATATCCTGAAAGATCACGGTATTGAACCAGCACCAGAAAGGGGCTCACAAACGACCTAGGCGGAATTCCTCAGGCGCCACTGGGATGTGATGGCGGCAACAGATTTCTTCACCGTCGAAGTCTGGACTTTGAAAGGGATCGTACGCTACCAGGTCCTGTTTGTAATTCGGCTCGCGACCAGAGAAGTGAACATCGCCGGAATTTCAGCCCAATGCCATGGGGTTTGAATGGAGCAAGTGGCGCGAAATCTGACGGACGGATTTGATGGGTTCCTAAAAGGCAGTGAATTCCTCATCCATGATCGCGATCCCTTGTTTACCGCCGGATTCAAGGGGATACTTCATCAGGAAGGGATCAATTCGATTCGGTTACCGAAGCGATCTCCGAATCTCAATGCATTCGCGGAGCGCTTTGTTAGATCAATCAAAGAGGAGTGTTTGGATCAGATGATTTTCTTCAGTGAAAAATCTCTGCGCTACGCGATCACTGAATACGTTGCGCATTATCATGGAGAGCGAAATCATCAGGGATTGGATGGTCGGATTATTCGGCCTCAATTCCGGGATCGGATGACAGGGGGGGGATCGCGTGCCGAGATCGGTTGGGCGGAATGCTCAATTTCTACTATCGAGAAGCGTCTTGAGTGGTTTGTTTGATGACATGCAAATCGAGTAGTGTCCGAGTTTTTCGGCGCTACGGGGTGAAATATATAGTTTTCTTATTCTGTTTAGGTTGAGTTGAATCTATTTTGAAAAAGATGTTGCAATGAAGTCTATTTCAGAGGGAAGGTTTTCTGGACATGAGTGTTGCAACCCCGTCAAAAAAATCTCCTTTCACGAAAGAGTGGATGGAATGGATTGAGGAGAACCTGGAAATCGCCGTTCCCACCGGGAAAATGACGGATGCGATGGTCGATGACGGAATTCTAAGGTCGGAGGCAGAAGCGATGATCCGGACCCTTGAGCTGGTGAGATCGTTGAAGGAGTCGAAAGAATCCAGTTCCTCATTTCAGAAAGCAGAATGGATCTTCGAATCCCTTGCTCATCTCGATGAGAGCGCCCCGACTGAGATTGAGAGTCGAGATAAAATTGGGCGGGATGAATTTTATAGTCAGTTTTACTTCCAAAATCGCCCCGTCCTGATTGAGTCGTGGAGAGAGCTGGACTGTTTGGATACAAGTCTTTCCTGGGACAGTCTGCGATCCCGGTTTCACGAGGAAACTGTCGAAATTCAAACTGAGCGGAATCAGGACCTTCACTACGAACGAAATTCGCACGACCACAAGTCGACGATTCAATTCGGGGAATTTCTGGACGCTGTCCTAAATGACACGGAGTCGAACGATATTTATCTTACGGCGAATAATGGAGAGCGAAATCGGGAGCTCTTCTCTGAGATCACGGATTCAAGCGATTGGATGCCTGCGTTCATGGATAAGCAGAATGTCGAGCGAAAGGCCTTTCTGTGGATAGGCCCGAAAGGAACGACAACACCGCTCCATCACGATCTGACGAACAATCTGCTATTGCAGGTCCGTGGCGAAAAGTTGGTCTTTCTCTTTCCCCCGTGCCATTATTTCCGATCCTACAACGACTTTCACTGCTACTCGGATTTCGACTGTGAAAGCCCGGATTTTGATCGTTTCCCGCAGGCGAAGGGAATCAACATTAGAAAATGCGTACTCCGAGAAGGGCAAATGTTGTTTCTACCGGTCGGTTGGTGGCACCAGGTGAAATCCCTTTCACCCTCAATCAGTATCACTGCAGTGAATTTTCAGGATTCGAATGAATTCACGGCGAATTATCACACGCACTACGAAATTTCGTAGGGAAGGAATACTATGATTCGTTTTTCCCTCGTCGGTCCCCTTCGAACTGGATCATCGCTGCTGTCGCGATGTCTCGATGATCATCCGGAGTTGATTTGTTTGTGTGAATCAGAGATCAACCGAGCTCTTTTCGGGGAGTACTATCTGAAGCTGCACTTTCAGCGGATGCGTAAGCACGGATTGCATCCATTTGACATCATGGGGCTTCTGGATCGAAAGGAGCAGGATTCCGTCGCCGACTTTGAAAGGTGGAACGACGAGGCGTACGTGCTCCTCAAGAAAAAGTATGGCAAACCTGAAGCGGTAGGATTCGGAGACAAAAGCCCGGATTTTTACCGGACTCCAGTTCTCTGTGACCATGTCATTTCCGAACATCGCCTGATCTACACGAGTCGCGATCCTAGGGCAGTTTTCCGAAGCATTCAGGCAGATGATACGTCGCAGATTGAGAAGGATAGGCGCTGGCTCTCATTCCTGGAGAATTTCCGGCACTGGAAGCAATTTCTGCGGAGGGAGAATGTCCTCATCATGAAATTTGAAGATTTGGTTTCCGATCCGGAGCAATGGATGAACAATGCGCACGCTCACCTCGGAGTTTCCCCTTCTGATCGCTATCGTGAGACCTTTCCGAGAGCGTTTCCTGAGCGGTTCTTGTGGAAAGGCGTGACGGAGCGAGCAAATGAGGGGGTGAGTTTTTCCGCAGACAAGTCAGATCGCTGGAAATACGATCTCGCTGAAGAAGAGATTTTGCAGGTCGAAAAGAGTGATGCGGTGCACGAAATCATGGCTCGCTTTGGCTATTTGACTTGGCATGAGATGGCCAGTGTGACTTGATTGGGGAGTTGCTGGAGATTGAAGGTGTGATCATTCTGCCGGCTGGGCATACGTGATTTGTGCCTATCTCAATTCCTTGTTTTCCGGGCTGTTTTGTGAACAATAGGGGAGTGATTC
>JAKSBG010000068.1 GCA_022361255.1 Verrucomicrobiales bacterium | reverse complement strand
GCTGACCGTCGCGATACCCCGGCCGTCGGCGACGCCGCCCGCTTCGCGCTCACGCAGGGCGGACACGGGTAGCGTCTGGTTACGCTCGTGGTCGATGGCGTTGAGTGCCATGTCGAGGTGGCCATCGAATAATCTCATAGCTGGCATTGTAGAACTGTTTAGACGTCCACGGCGTTACGCCGTGGACTTGAGCGAAGCTAAACTACACCCATGCCCGAACCGAGCACGACCAACCTGCAGTGCCTCCAGGTCTGGGGCGGCACCGAGGCCGCGGACCAGACGCTGCGCATGACCGGGCTGGACGGCTACCTCTACGCCCGGCCGTACGAGGGCGCGAAGCGTGGCGGGGACGTGTACTACGTCTCGTCCTGCGCGTCCGGCCGGATCACGCGTGCCCTTCTCGCGGACGTCGCGGGCCACGGCAGCAAGGTCGCGGAGACCGCCCAGGACCTGCGCTCCTTGATGCAGTACTACGTCAACTTCACCAGCCAGCAGCTGTTCATGCGGGCGATGAACCAGAAGTTCGCCGAGATCACCGAGGCCGGGCGTTTCGCGACGACGGTGGCGATGTCGTACTTCGCGCCCAAGCGCCGGCTTTCATTGAGCAACGCCGGCCACCCCGCCCCGCTTTGGTACCGCGCGAAGAGCAGGCGGTGGTCTGTGCTGGGTATGGACCCGAGCGATGAGACAAGCGAGGCGACCGCGGACCTGCCGCTGGGCATCGCCGACGACGCCGGCTACCAGCAGGTAGACATCACCTTCGGCGTCGGCGACCTGCTGCTGCTGTATACCGATGCGCTGATCGAGTCGCGCGGGCCCGACGGGCGGATGCTCGGCGTCGGCGGGCTGTTGGATCGCCTGAATCGTTTGGAAGTCGGCGAGGCCGAACGCGTGATCCCGACGCTGATCGAACGCCTGGCCGAAGATGATGCGCACGACCTCGCGGACGACGACGTGACGGTGCTGCTGATCCAGGCCAACGGCACCAAGAACGAGTGGCGGAAGCTGGCGCTCGCGCCGTTCTACGCGATCCGCGGG
>JAKSBG010000071.1 GCA_022361255.1 Verrucomicrobiales bacterium | reverse complement strand
TCGCGGTATGTGTATGAACCCGGTTGATCACCCGAACGGTGGTGGTGAGGGTAAATCAAAGTCCGGTGGTGGACGTCAGCACCTGAAGAGTCCCTGGGGGCACGTAAAAGGACAGCGCACCCGCCAGAAATACAAAGGCAGCGATAAGTTCATTATTGAGCGCCGCAAGTCCAAGAAACGCAGTCGCTGAGCCCGGCGGTAACCACACAATTTTTACCTGAAAGAATATTATGGGTCGTTCACTCAAAAAAGGACCGTTCGTCGATCAGAAGCTTCTGATCAAAATCGACAACATGAATGATAGCGGTCAGAAGCGCCCGATCAAAACCTGGTCGCGCCGCTCAATGATCACGCCTGACTTTGTCGGACACACTTTTCTCGTTCACAACGGGAAAGAGTTTATCTCCGTCTTCGTTACCGAGAACATGGTCGGGCACAAGCTCGGCGAATTTTCACCCACCCGTAAGTTTGGCGGTCACAGTGGCCACAACCCGAAAATTAAAGGCTGATTTGTCAGTATCGAGGCGACCGGCCAAACCCTGTTTGCCGGTTCATTCGACCCTGTTTGCTCCCGCGCCCAACCCTGTTCTTCAACACCTCTGGATATGACAATCGATCGAAACAGAAGCTTCGCCACGTGCTGCGCTGTCGCAGTCGCGTTCGCAGGGCTGTGTTTTGATGTGGTCGTTGCCCAGGGTGCGAGTGTGAAGGAGCAGGAGCTGAAGGCGGCGCTCGCTGTCTCGCAGCAGAAAAATGCCACCCTGCAGGAGCAACTGGAAAAAGCCGAGCTGCAGAGAAAAGATCTCGTTAAAGCGCTCGCCGAAGCCGTAAAGTCCAGTGAGCAGCAGGTTGCCGCTTCGCGGGAGATGCAGCTCAAGCTGCAGGCCTTCGGTGTGGATCTCTTCACGAAAGAGGAGGGCAGCCTGGAGCAGCGACTTCTTAAAGCGGTTCGTGATCTTGATATCAGCCAGCAGGAGCTGGAGCGCCGGACGAAGCAGCTCCACACCCTGAGCGAGTCATTTCTCAAATACGTGCAGGCGACCCCCAAGGCAGCCGAGGGCGATCGTGCTGCGGCAATGGCTTCGATTGAATCCGCAGGCAAGGCTCTCAAGGATATCGCCGACGCGGAGCCCGTCGCTGACGTAGCCGACTCACAGATTGTCAGCATTGATCAGGAAATCGGCCTCATCGTTTTTGACGCAGGCCGTGAAGCCGGGGTTCGCGTGGGAACTCCAATTGCAGTTCTTCGCGGTGAGCGCCCTATTTGCACAGCAATGATCGTTGATGTGCGAGACGCCATTTCCGGAGCGGTTCTTCAGGACCGGCTCGACCCATCAGAAAACGTTTCCGTGGGAGACGGCATTCAACTTCTCCCAAACCAACCCAATTTGTAAGACTCAAGTAGACCGAATATCATGGACGTGACTTCGACCTATAAATTTGCGCGTATCTCGGCCCGGAAGGCCCGTGACGTAGCCCGTGAAATCCAGGGACTCCCGGTTTCCGACGCGCTTGACATTCTCAACTTCACTCCCCGCAAAGGCGCTGAGCTTTTTGCGAAGACGATGAAGACAGCTCTCGCTGATGCGGAGAACAATTTCGAGCTTCCGCTCGATGGTCTCTTCGTGAAAAGTGCTGTTGTAGGTGAAGGGCCGACTTTTAAGCGTTTCAAGGCGCGTGCCCGTGGTTCCGCTTCTTCGATTCGCAAGCGTACCAGTCACATCACGGTTGTTCTCAGCGATGAAGTTGCGGAAGAGAAGCCTGCTGAAAAGCCCAAGGCTCAGGAAAAGGCGGCTCCGAAGGCAGAGAAAAAGGCTGAAGCTCCCAAAGGGGAGAAGAAGTCCGCTCCTAAAGAAGAAAAAGCCGCTGCAAGTGACGGCAGAGTTGACGAGAAGCTCGGAATGGTTTATGACTCCGCCCCCTCTGAAGTCGACGATTTGAAGGAGATCAGTGGTGTGGGTCCCAAACTTGAGGAGAAGCTCAACTCAATCGGGGTCTACAAATACGAGCAAATCGCGAACTGGAAGAAGGAGAACATCGAGGAATTCGACGAGCTTCTGTCTTTCAAAGGGCGCATCGAGCGTGATGAGTGGGTCGCCAAGGCGAAAGAACTCCACAAAGAAAAGCACGGCTAAGACGCGCTGATAATTACGAATTTTTGATTCAAACAGGTTTTCACTATGGGACAGAAAGTACATCCGATCGGTTTCCGGCTTGCCGTAAACAAGGACTGGCAGTCAAAGTGGTATGCGCCGGAAGGTGAATATGCCGACCAGCTGCACGCCGACCTCGCGATTCGTCGCTACCTGGATCGCCGCCTCCAAAAAGGCGCTGTATCCAAGGTTGTGATTGAGCGTGCCTGGAACAGTGTTCGTGTCACCCTCCACACTTCCCGTCCCGGTCTTATCATTGGTAAGCGCGGTTCGGAGATCGAGGCAATGACCAATGAGATCGGCAAGATGTGCGGGAATTCTCAGGTGAAGATCGACATCTACGAGATCCGCCAGCCTGAGCTCGACGCTTCCTGGGTTGCTGCTCAGGTTGCAACCCAGCTTGAGCGCCGCGTGTCTTTCCGCCGTGCCATGAAGCGGACTCTCCAGACGGCAATGGACTTCGGTGCGGAAGGAATTCGCATTCGTTGCGCCGGTCGACTTGGTGGTGCGGATATCGCCCGTGCCGAGTCCTACAACGAGGGGAAGGTTCCTCTCCAGACACTTCGTGTGCCTCTCGACTACGGTTTCTGCGAGGCGGAAACGACCTGGGGAATCATCGGGGTGAAGGTATGGATCAACAAGAAGCCTGAATCCGAAGAAGGTGGCCGCAAAGGTGGTGGTGGAAACAACCGTCGCGGAGGTGGTGGCGGACGTCAGCGCCGTGATGGTCAGGGTGGGGGAGGTCCTCGCAAGGATGCGCCGGCGCCGGCAGCAGGATGATCTGAAATTTTTTAACGAAACTCGAAATTTTTAACCTTTAGAGGACAGCAGCTATGCCATTGATGCCCAAACGAGTGAAGTTCCGCAAGACGCACCGCGGAAGCCGCGCTGGAAACGCCCAGCGTGGAACGAAAGTGAGTTTCGGTGAATACGGACTTCAGTGTCTCGGTCGTGACTGGATCACCAACCGCCAGATCGAAGCCTGCCGTATTTCCATTAACCGCTACCTCAAACGTAAAGGAAAGGTCTGGATCCGGATCTTCCCTCACAAACCGGTGACGTCCCGTCCCCATGAAACCCGGATGGGTAAAGGTAAGGGTCCAGTTGATGCGTGGGTTGCCGTGGTTCGCCCCGGAACAATGATGTTTGAGATCGCCGGTGTGCCGGAGTCTCAGGCGAAAGAGGCGCTTCGTCTCGCAGCTAACAAGCTCGGTGTCCGCTGCCGCTTCGTCCGCCGTGAAGATCAGTGATTCCCGGTGATACGAACAGTATTTTTATTTCCAATTTATCCTACAGGAACGATGGCCAAGAAAACAAAAGAACTCCGCGAAATGAGTGTTGATGAGCTCGCGACAATCCGTCGTGAGAACAAAGAGGAAGCGCTCAATCTCCGCGTGCAGAAGGAGAGCGGCCAGCTCGAAAATCCGGCCCGCATTCGCGAGCTCCGGAGGGAAGTTGCCCGTATCGAAACTGTCTTGACCGAAAAGCGTCATGCTGCTGCAACTGCGGAGGCCTGATTCAGTCGATCCCAAACCAATAATTTGCTGTAACTACACATGAGTGATTCAGGAAACGAGAAAAAGCCCGGCCTGCGCAAAACCCGAGTCGGAGTTGTGCGATCAGATGCAATGGAGAAGACCATTGTTGTCGAAGTGATGCGCCGCGTGCCTCACCCCCGCTTTCGCAAGATCGTGAAGAAGACATCGAAGTTCTTCGCCCACGATGAGCAGGAGCAGGCAAAGGTCGGAGATCGCGTTCTTATCGAAGAAGGCAAGGCTCGCAGCAAAAAGAAGTGCTGGGAGCTCAAGGAGGTTCTTTCTCACTGATTCAAATACTTTTACACCATCCGCGTCAGCGGAAAAACTTCCTGCTCTACGGCGGGGAAACCAAGTTACCCAACCCATTTACCCGAAACAGTCATGATCCAGATGGAATCCAAGGTGCAGGTTGCCGATAATACCGGTGCCCGCGTCGCTAAGATGATCGGAGTTATCGGAAAGCGATCCCGCTCCGCCGGTGTCGGTGATGTTATCACGGCTCACATTCGTGAGTCGATTCCGACCGCCAATGTTAAAAAGGGCGAGGTTGTACGCGCTGTTGTTGTTCGTACCGCTGCTCCGGTTCGGCGTAGCGACGGTTCCGTTCTGCGCTTCGACAACAACGCAATCGTGATTATCGACAAAGACAAGAACCCCCGCGGTACTCGCATTTTCGGACCGGTGGCCCGTGAGCTTCGTGAGCAGAATTTCATGAAGATCGTCTCGCTCGCTCCTGAGGTTCTCTAATTTCGGAAACAATTACCTACAACGAGGATTTATCTCATGGCCAAGCGAATCAAAACCCATGTTAAGAAAAACGACGAGGTTGTCGTGATTTCAGGAAACCACAAAGGTGAGAGCGGCCGCGTTCTCCAGGTGTTCCCTGAAAAAGGTCACGTCCTCGTTGAGGGAGTGCGCATGATCAAGAAGCATGCCCGCAAATCCCAGGATCGCCCGGAAGGCGGAATCATCGAGAAAGAGGGGCCGATTCACATCTCAAATGTGAAGCTTGCTTCCAACTAACCATTTTTAATTAAACCTTCATCAGGAGAAAGGCAATGGAGCCAGCACTGAAAACCATCTACAAGGAAAAGGTTGTTCCCGCACTTCAGGAGAAGTTCGGATACAAAAACGTCCACCAGATTCCGACCATCCAGAAAGTTGTCCTCAACAGTGGCTTTGGTCGCGAGGATGATCGCAAGGCGGCTGCTGAAGCAGTAATTCAGGATCTCGGGAAAATCACAGGACAGCTCCCGGTGGCAACCCGTTCCAAAATCGCGATTTCGAACTTCAAGCTGCGAGTTGGGGACACAATCGGTGCCCGCGTTACTCTCCGGAGCGCGCAGATGTGGGAATTTCTGGATCGTTTCATCAATGTGGCGTCTCCGACGATTCGGGACTTTCGCGGTCTTTCCGCCAAATCCTTCGACGGTCGCGGAAACTACACGGTTGGCATCAGTGACCACACCATTTTCCCCGAAATCGAAATCGACAAAGTCACCCGCACAATTGGCTTCGACCTCACCGTCGTGACCACTGCGGAAACAGACGACGAAGCCCGTGAGCTTCTCACGGCACTCGGGATTCCTTTCCGCAAGCCGGTAGTCAAAGCGGATGCGCCCGCAGAAAGCGCCGCTTAATTCAATTTTATAACCACGCCCGTTAACCAGTAAACCACACGGAATTATGGCAGTCGTCAGCGACCCAATCTCAGACTTCCTCACACGCTTCAAGAACGCCACAATGGCGAAGAAGGAGGAGTTCACTGCGCCCTACTCGAAGATGAAGGAGCAGATCGCCCGCATCCTCAAAGAGGAAGGATTCATTTGGTCCTATGAGAAAGTGGGAGAAGGTGCTGAGGCCGTTCTGAAGGCGAAGCCCCGCTACTCCGGTCAAACGCCCGCACTCAAGAATCTGAAGCGTGTCAGTCGCCCGGGTCTCCGCAGCTATGTCGGAGCTGATGAGGTGCCGAAGGTTCTCGGAGGGATGGGCATTGCCATTCTTTCGACTTCCAGAGGAATTATGGCCGGACACACGGCCCGGAAAAATAACATTGGCGGGGAACTGCTCGCCCTCGTCTGGTAAGGAGTTATTCCTGCCGGCAAATACCAATTTCAAACCAACCAAGCATCATGTCGAGGATAGGAAAACAAGAGATCAGTCTCCCTGAGAAAGTGGAGGTCAAGATTGACGATTCGTCAGCTCTTTCCGTTGAAGGTCCGAAGGGCAAGCTGGAATGGGATCTCCCCATCGGGCTTGAGCTTGAGCAGGAGGACGGAGCGGTCAAAATCACCTGTGATTCAAAAGACCGTAAGCTCCGCGCCATGCACGGAACCGCCCGGAGTCTTATTGCCAACATGGTTGAAGGCGTGTCCAATGGCTTCGTTCGTGAACTGGAGGTTCAGGGGGTTGGTTTTCGTGCTGCGGTGAAAGGCAAGGACCTGGACCTCAGTCTGGGTTTTTCCCACCCCGTGCTTCACCCGATCCCGGAAGGGCTCACTGTTACGGTCGAAGACAATACAAAAATCAAAGTCGAAGGTATCGACAAGCAACTCGTCGGTCAGTTCGCTGCTGACGTCCGCTCCTACTATCCGCCTGAGCCTTACAAAGGTAAGGGTGTTCGCTACAAGGACGAATACGTCCGCCGTAAGCAGGGTAAGAGCGTCAAGTAATCAACTTTTACACACGACATCCAGTCATGAGTCTCTACATTCGCAAGCAAGCCCGGGCCAAGGTCCGCCGCCGCATCCGGAAGAAAATCTCCGGCACTGCCGAGCGTCCCCGTCTCGCCGTGCACTTCTCCAATCAGAACGTTTACGCGCAGTTGATCGACGATCAGAATGGTCGTACGCTGGCCTCTGCCTCCACCCTGGATAAGGATGCCGGTGCCAAAGGTGCCAATGTCGATTCCGCCATCAAAGTGGGTGAGCTGGTCGCCAAGCGTGCCAAAGATGCCAAGATCGAAGCAGTCGTCTTTGATCGGGGCGGATTCCAGTTCCACGGCAAAGTGAAAGCGCTCGCCGATGCTGCGCGCGAGGCTGGACTCAACTTTTAATTTTCGAAAATGAGCGACGAACCCAAAAACGAAGAAACTCCGAAAGAAGAGGTGACTGAAGAAGTTGCTTCCGCAACGGATGCTGCCGAAGCAAAAGCGGAGGACACTCCCTCCGTGGAGGCGGTTGAAGAAAAAGCGACACCCGCAGGTGAAGAAAAGCCTGCAGCGGAGGCTTCGGTTGAAGCTGCGGAGCCGGAGAAGTCTGACAAAGTCAAAAAGGCTGAGGAAATTCTCCGTCAGAATGCACCGCGCTCACGCGACGAAGATCTCGAGAACGCTTTCGAAAAGGTCGTGCACATCAACCGTTGTGCCAAGGTCGTCAAAGGTGGTCGTCGTTTCAGCTTCAGTGCACTTGTTGTCAGCGGTGACCGCGAAGGCAAAGTTGGCTTTGGATTCGGTAAGGCTCAGGAAGTTGCCGAGTGCATCAAAAAGGCGAGCGAATCTTCCAAGCGTGAGATGGTTAAAGTAGACATCACGGAAAACACCATTCCTCACCGTGTCGTCGGTGAGCACGGTGGAGGCCGCGTTCTCCTTCGCCCCGCTTCGCCGGGAACCGGACTCATTGCCGGTGGCGGTGTTCGCGCCGTTGTCGAGGCAGCCGGTATCAAGGATGTTCTCGCTAAGTCGCTCGGCTCGAACAATCCTGCGAACGTTGTGAAAGCAACGCTCAATGCTCTGGAGCAGCTTCGCTCGAAAGAGGAAATTTATTCCCTTCGCGGCAAGAAGCTTCCTGAAAAGAAATCTCTCTAACATTCAGCTATTCCGATCGAGGAATTTTCTATCATGAAATTGCACGAACTTAAACCTACCGAAGGCTCCCGTCACCGTCGCCGCCGTGTCGGTCGCGGAGAGAGCTCCGGGCTTGGAAAGACCTGCGGTAAAGGACACAAAGGCCAGAAGTCCCGGTCCGGTGCATCAATCCGCCCGAGTTTCGAAGGTGGTCAGATGCCACTCGCCCGCCGTCTTCCGAAAAAGGGTTTCAACAACGCCCAGTTCAAGACGAACTTTGCCATCGTTAACGTTAGCGATCTTGAAGCGAAGTTCTCTGACGGTGACGAAGTCAACGAAGAGTCTCTTCGTGCCTGCGGCCTCGTCCAGGGCGTTTGCGATGCGGTAAAGGTTCTTGGAAGTGGTGACATCTCCAAAAAACTGACCGTTTCAGTCGACAAGCTCTCTGCGTCAGCAAAAGAGAAGATCGAAAAGGCTGGTGGAAGCGTGACCGAATCGTAAACGTCACGATATCCAACCCCTTTGCGTCACCGACCATACCCTGTTGACCGATCGACCAAACCCTGTTGGGTTCCTGATCTGATACCAATCGCCGACCCCTTCCATGATCTCCGCATTCGCCAACACGTTTAAAATTCCTGAGCTTCGCTCGCGGATTCTTTTCACACTTCTCGTTGTTGTGATCGTCCGCCTTGGAGCGGTGATCACGCTTCCGGGTGTTGACGCGAATGTGCTGACGGATTGGTATGATCAGGTGCAGCAGCAGTCAAACGATAGCAAGGGCCTCAGCACGATGCTGGCCCTTGTTAATGTTTTCAGTGGAGGTGGTCTCCAAAACTCGGCGCTGTTTGCCCTGGGCATCATGCCCTACATCAGTGCGTCGATTATGATTCAACTGCTCACGGCTGTGGTTCCCTCGCTCGGGAAACTCAAGCGTGAAGAAGGCGGACAGCAAAAGATCAGCATGTACACGCGTGTGCTGACGCTGGTGCTTTGTCTATTCCAGGGTTGGATGTTGGCGAAGTCTCTGGTCACTCCGGAGGCAAACCCTTTCCTGCGCGACATCGCTCAGGGTTCGACACGTGAGCTCGTCCCGAACGGCGGAGGGTGGTTCATTCTTTCCACGGTGATCATTATCACGGCGGGAACCATGTTCCTGATGTGGCTGGGCGACCAGATCACAGAGCGGGGGATTGGTAATGGTGTCTCCATCATTATTACGGTGAACATCATTTACGCCCTGCCCGGTGCGTTGATCCAGGTCTGGAACACCTACGTCTCCTCTGCCGGTAGCAATCCGCTCCAGTCTTTCAAACTCGTTGCTCTGATTGCCTTTCTATTCTTCGTTGTTGCAGCGGTTATCGCGATTACGCAGGCCCAGCGTCGCGTTCCGATCAATTATGCCAAGCAGGTGCGCGGAGGCAAAATGTATGGGGGGCAGTCCCAGCACATGCCTCTGAAAGTGAATTACGCCGGTGTGATGCCGATCATTTTCGCTCAGGCGATTCTGATGTTCCCGTCCCAGATTCTTGGTTGGGCACTACCGAATTCCCCGACTGCTCAGAAATGGGCCATGCTTCTCGGCGGTGGCGGAAGTGGAATGGTTTTCTACTGCCTCACCGGCATCATGATCTTTTTCTTCTCTTATTTCTGGGTGGCGACGATGTTTCAGCCGAACCAGATCGCGGATGATCTCAAGAAAAACGGTGGTTACATCCCCGGTGTTCGCCCTGGAAAAGCGACGGCAGAGTTTCTTGATCGCACGATGAGCAGACTCACCTTTGCCGGTGCGATTTTCCTCACGATCATTGCCATCCTGCCTCCGATTTTGCAGTCCATCATGGGAGTTCCGCCGATCGCGGCCCAGTTCTTTGGTGGCACAGGCCTTCTCATTATGGTGGGTGTGTTGCTCGATGTGATGCGTCAGGTTGAGACTCACCTGATTCAGCGACACTACGATGGATTTCTTCGCAAAGGGCGAATTCGCGGACGATTTGATCGTCCCGGAGGCCAGGGCGCCGCTGCAAGCGGAAATCAGATCCTCTGGCTTCTCGTCATTGCTGCAGTTCTCCTCATCGGTGGAATCGTGGCCTTCCAGATTTCCAAAGGAGGTTGATTTCCGCAACCGGATCACGGCATGGCCAAGCGGAAATCCAGAATCAATCTTCGCACCGGTAACGAAGTGGACGGCCTTCGCGAAGCGGGGCACCTTGCTGCAGATATCCTGCGTCAATGTTCCGAAATGGTTGCTCCCGGCATTACAACCGGGGAAATTGATGAAGCCGCCGGTGCATTGATTGAGAAAAGCGGCTGCACCAGTGCATTTCTGGGTTATCGCGGATTTCCCGGTAATATCTGTATTTCGACAGACGAGGAAGTAGTACACGGAATTGGCGGGAAACGGGTTCTGGAAGAGGGGAGTGTGGTGAAGATTGATGTCGGTATTCTGACTCCTGCCGGCTGGATCGGTGACAATGCAAAGACGATTCCTGTCGGGGCTATCTCGGAAGAGGCAGAGTCTCTGCTCGCTGCTACCGAGGAATCATTGTATGTGGCAATTGATCATGCCAGGCCCGGGGAACTGCTTTCTGAGCTGTGTCGTTCGGTGGAGAAATCCGTTCAGGTCCATGGGTATACGGTAGTGAAGCAGTTTGTAGGACACGGTGTCGGCAGGGAGTTGCACGAAGAGCCCCAGGTGCCGAACTACTGGGATGATGTGGAAATGCGCAATCGCCGGTTCAAGAATCCCAAGCTTCGCCCCGGGATGGTCCTTGCGATAGAGCCGATGGTGAATGCCGGAACGGATGACGTGAGAATTCTCGACGATGACTGGACGGTCATTACGGCCGACCGGAAGCTTTCGGCTCATTTTGAGCACACCGTTCTCGTCACGGAGGGGGATCCGGAGATTCTTACACCCCGAGTACGTAGCTTTGAGTCCGCCAGCGTCTGAGACGCAGCAAATACCCGAACGAATCCGCGTTTTGCAAAACTTTGTAAAAATTACCCAAAAAATGAAAACATTCCCGGAAACACCGGTTGCGAAAAGCGGAATCTGTGATACCAATTCCGTCCTCGCGCCCGATTTCGGGGAGAGGGGCTTGCGCACGGGTGAGGAAAGGCCGTTCAGCGGCTGAAAATTGATCGCCGGAAACGGATATTCGAAACCACCTCATACCCCGAACCAAAGACCAACAATCTATATTGTACCGATGAAAGTTAGGCCTTCTGTCAAAAGACTTTGCAGCGACTGTCGCATTATCAAGCGGCACGGGGTGCTTCGTGTAATTTGCAAAAACCCGCGTCACAAGCAGCGGCAGGGATAACCTGAAATCCACTTTCACCTATTTTACGACATGGCACGTTTACTTGGAGTTGAAATTCCCAACGAGAAGCGCATCGAGGCATCGCTTCCCTACATTTTTGGAATCGGTCGCAAGACCGCTACGAAGATCCTCGAAGAGGCCGGGGTGGACAAAGACATCCGCACTGGCGAGCTTTCCGATGAGCAGCTGGGTAAGATTGCAAATGCGATCACCAGCGGTGGTGTGATGATCGAGGGTGATCTTCGCCGTGAAATTCAGGGGCATATGAAGCGGATTGCTTCCATTAACTGCTATCGTGGTTATCGCCACCGTCGCGGTCTCCCTGTTCGAGGTCAGCGCACTTCCACCAATGCACGCACTCGCAAAGGGAAGCGCAAGACGGTGGGTGTGGTTCGCTAACGGTAGTGCTTGTTGGTAAAATTTTGATCCGGTAATTTACGATGGCTGAAGAAGAAAAACCCGAAGAGGTGGAAGAAAAAGACGCCGCTCCTGCAGCGGAAACCACCGAAGAAGCTCCTGCTGCCGAGGCGGCAAAAGAAGAGGCTCCCGCTGCTCAGGCTGAGGAAGCGGCTCCCGCTGCTGAAGGTGCGGAGGAGAAGAAGGAGAAAGAGAAGCCACGCACGGCAGAAGATATTTTCCTCGAGCTGGAAGGTGCAGAGGGATCGGAAGCTCCCAAGGTTCTCAAAGCAAAAGGTTCGAAAAATATTGCTGTGGGGATCGTGCACGTTCAGGCATCTTTCAATAATACGATCGTGACGGTAGCGGATCCGAATGGAAATGTGATCGGATGGTCAAGTGCAGGCAAAATGGGATTTCGTGGATCACGGAAGAGCACGGCGTACGCTTCCCAGTTGGTTGCTCAGGATGCCTGTCGTCAGGCAATGTCACATGGACTGAAGCAGGCGGAAGTTCGTGTGAAGGGCCCGGGTGCCGGACGCGAATCCGCTGTTCGCGCCGTTCAGGGTCTTGGTATCGAGGTTTCATCAATCAAGGATGTGACTCCCGTTCCTCACAACGGATGCCGTCCCAAGAAAGCCCGTCGCGTCTAATTTTATCCCTTTCCTATCATGGCAAGACAAACCGGTCCAACCGACAGAATCAGTCGCCGCTACGGCGTGCCTCTTTTTGGCCCCTCAAAAGCTCTTGAGCGTCGCCCTTACCCCCCCGGCCAGCATGGTGCCCGCGGAGCACGGCGCAAGCAAAGTGACTACTCGATCGCTCTTGGTGAAAAGCAGAAGCTTCGCCTCCAGTATGGAGTGATGGAAAAGCAGTTCCGCCGTTATTTTGCGGAAGCCCAGCGTCGCCGCGGAATTACCGGTGATATTCTGGTGCAGCTCCTGGAAACCCGCCTCGACAACGTTGTTTACCGTCTTGGTCTCGGCAATACCCGTCGTGCCGCCCGTCAGTTTGTAAACCACGGACACGTCACCGTTAACGGTCGGCGCGTAGATATTCCTTCCTACTGTGTAAAGCCCGGAGATAAGATCGAAGTGGCAAGCGCACAGCGTTCCCAGCAGCTCGGTCTCCGTGCCGTTGACCTCACTACAGCTCGTCCCGTGATGGACTGGCTTACTTTTGACAGCGAAAATCTCGCAGGAACGGTTGATCGTCTTCCTGAAGCGGACGAGATTGACACCATGGTCAACGTTCAGTTGGTGGTTGAGCTTTACTCACGTTAATCTTAACAGGTTTTTCCGCATGGATGTGACCTTCGGCGTTCCCGCGATGTCCGAATGTCACATTTTTGTTTATAAGGAAAAAGCCCTTTAGATTTCCCCTGCTCTTCCCTACCTTTATACCTTACTTCCCGACTATCCCCCCTATATTTCCTCTGATCCAATGAAGCTCGGCCGACTTTTCACTCTACTGTTCCTGATCACCTTTTCCTTTTCAGGATTGTCCCTTTCTCAGGAGGATGATGCGGCTAAGGCCCGTGAGCTTCTGGAAAAATACAAAGCATCGCTTGTCGTTATCACGGTGAAAGGGAAACTGATCGCCACAACATCCGGAGATCCGCTTCCTGAGCGCGAGCAGCAACGCCGAACACTTGGTGTGACGATCGGTGATGACGGTCTCGTGGTAGTATCCAATTCTGCTATCGATGCCAGTCTCGGGCTCGCCGGTCAGCAGGCAAAAATGGAGTCGAATGTGGTTACAATTAAAACTGCCAAATCGGAATTTACCGATGTTGAAATCAGTTACGGGGATTCTTCACTCCTTCACGGGAAAGTGGTGCGTCAGGATCCTGAGGCGGATATCGCTTTCATTATGCCCGATTCAGCCGAGGCGAAAGCACTTAACAAGACCTTTTCCTATGTCGATCTCTCCCAGTTTGCGGCGACGGCGCAAGAGGCGGATAAAGTTGTTGGTCTTTCCCGTTCTTCTGCAGTCTATGGCTACATGCCAACGGTCGTAATGGGCCGGGTAACCGGCGTCTACAAAGGGGATCGCACCTTCTTTGTTACGGATGCCGGAACCGCGCAGGGGATTCCCGTTTTCACCCTGGAAGGCAAGCCGGTCGGGCTCACCGTAGTTCGTATCATTGATGGAAATCCCTCCGGAGTTCTCGGAACTTTGTCAGCAGGGTCCATTCAGGTGATGGCAAACCTCGCTCGCGAAGCAGCAAAATAGTTTCTGCCTTCCCGCTTTTTCACGCCGGTTGCTCTTCCCAGGGTAACCGGCTTTTTTATTTTCCCAGCTTATGGAAAACAATGCCTATCAATCTCTTCTCGCTCTCGGTCAGGAAACACAGTTGGTGGGAGATGCCCAGGCGTTGCTCAGCTGGGATCAGGAAGTGCTCATGCCGGCAAAAGGGGTCGACTATCGCGGTCGTCAGATGGCCTGGTTCAGTGGTTGGATACACGACAAGCTCACGGCTTCTGAAGTGGGCGAGTGGATCTCGCAGGCGGAAGCGGAATCCGGTGGGGCGAGTG
>JAKSBG010000487.1 GCA_022361255.1 Verrucomicrobiales bacterium | reverse complement strand
CGGAGAGCCCGAGAATGGTGAAAGCTGCAATGATACGTCCCCCGTTGAAACCGACGCTCATTCCCGTGGCGCGAAGGCGGTTGGGGAACAGTTCCGGGAAATAGACCGCGTAGCCGGCGTGCATTCCCAGCGTGAAGAATCCGAAAATGGGTAGGATGACGAGTAGCATCGTGTAGTTCGTGGGAACGAAACAAGCGATAGGTGTGATAATGAAAGCGGCAATGTGGAAGAAAATGAACGCTTTCTTCCGGCCGATTTTTGCTGATATCGGACCGAAAAGAATCAGGCCCAGTCCGCCTCCGATCGTTTGAATGATCCCGTAGGCAAGTTTGGCTTTTTGCGATGCTTCTCCCGGATCGACACCGTCGGCAATCAACTGCTCGCGGGCAAGATCCTGACCTGCAATACATACCGCCCAGAAAGTTCCCAGCCCGACCGCTGCCATCAGCATCGCACCGATCGCCCTGCCGTTCCAGGGGGCTACAGTGAACAGCTCGATAATACTTCCCTGCTTTTGTTTGCCGGCGGCGGCTTCGGCGCGCGCTTCTTTCCATTTTTCAGGCTCTTTGACGGCAACCCTGACCCAGACGATGAGCAATGCCGGAAGCACTCCGACGAGGTAGGCGTATTGCCAGTTCGTGTTCACGAGATAGGCAGCAATGGCAGCGAGCCAGGTTCCGACGACCGAAGATGCATGGAAAATACTGGACGCCTGCGCCCGTGCTTTTTTCGGAAATACTTCGGAGACGAGCGCCGCAGCAACCGCCCATTCCCCCCCGACACCCATCGCGACGAGAAAACGAAGCGCGGTGACATGCCAGAGTTCCGTCGCGAAAAAAGTCAGTCCGGAAAAGATCGAATACATCAGGATCGTCACGATCATGATGGAGCGGCGCCCGTAGCGGTCGGCCAGAATGCCGAACAATATTCCCCCTACGGTGCCTCCGAGAAGAAACACACCGAGAAACCATTCACCGTATTTTTTCACATCAGAGCTACCCAGCTCCTGACCGAGAATCTCGGCAAGCATATCGCCCCGTGTGAGGTTGAAGATTTGACCTTCGTAGACATCGAAAATCCATCCGGCCGAGGCGATGATAAGCACAAGCCACTCGTAGCGGCTGATTCCTTGATACCACTTGGTATTTGATTCAAGCTGATTAGACATAGTGAATTACAGGGGGGGTGAAAGGGGAAACCCGACAGGGTTGAGTGCTAGACCTAACAGGGTTAAGCCGGTGAGTAAACCCTGTTCGATATCACGTTGTTGTGTCAGGTGAGGTGGTTGCGGTCAATACCAGACTTTGAAGGGATCGGTGATGCCGGGGACGGCGACGGGGTAACGTCCGTTTTCATCAGGCGAAACAGGGGCGGGGGAGGAAAAATCAACAAGGTCATCGGGCACGAGGGTCTGATTGGAAGCCATCGCATCGTCCCAGGTGACATCCTGTCCCGAGTAGTTCGACATGCGCCCGAGAATGGCGGTCATTGTGGCCATGGCGCCGCGTTCGGCTTCGTTGTGCTCGAGGTTTTCCCGGATCGCTTTGAAAAACGGGTAGTGTTCCAGCTGATGGCCGTCTTCGTTTTTCCGGAATCGCTTGCTGGCTTTGTTAGGGCCGGAAATAGTAAACTCGCGCTGCATGAGGTTGGCGCGTCCGAGCGTTCCGATGGCTGATTCGCTGATATCCCGCAGGCAGTTCGGGATCTGGCGGGCCTGGCTGTAGAGAAGGGTGCCGTCGGCGTATTCGTATTCGACGAAATGATGGTCGTATATCTGCCCGTTTTCCGGGGCGTTGCGCACTTCGCGTCCGCCCATGCCACGTGCTTTGACGGGATGCTGCTCGCCCTTGATCCAGTTGGCGACGTCGAGATTGTGAACATGCTGTTCGACGTTGTGATCGCCGGAGAGCCAAGTGAAGTAGTACCAATTGCGAACCTGATACTCGAGCTCGCTTTCTCCTTCGAGTCTGGGTTTTCCGGGGCGGGAGGAACCGTTCCAAAGCGCGCGCATCGTGAGAACATCACCGATGGCTCCGTCCTGGATTCGCTTGATCCAGTCCTGGTATCCCGGCTGGTGACGGCGCTGCAGGCCGACCGCGACTTTCAGGTTTTTCGCTTTTGCCGCTTTGCCGGCCTCGAGGACACGCTTGATTCCGTTCACATCGCTGGCGACGGGTTTTTCCATGAAAACATGTTTTCCCTGTGCGACGGCTTCTTCGAAATGCTGCGGGCGGAAGCCGGGTGAGGTAGCAAGGATGACGACGTCGCATTCCGCGATGACCCGTTTGTAGCCTTCGAAATCGGAAAAGCGGCGTTCTTCCGGAACATCAACCCGGCCGGGTTTGTTCTTATCGAGGATTTCACGGGCCTGGTCCATCACACCGCGATCCACGTCGCACATGGCATGAAGGGTGACCTTGTCGTCTGCCGTGAGGGCCTGATTGGCGGCTCCTGCGCCGCGTCCTCCGCAACCGACGACTCCCAGCTTCAGGTTTTCGCTTCCGTTGGCAGCATGGACAGGCATTCCCGCGGCGAGAGCGAGTGTCGTTGCCGAGGCTGCTGCAGAGCCGGTTTCCAGAAAGCTTCGTCGCGAAAGAAAGGGATTGTCTGAGGGAAAATTCATCATGGTGGTGGGCTTTCGGTAGAGAGTTTACTACCAGAATAATAATTTGTTGCAAATGAAATTATTTCTGTTTATCTCCTTAATCACGCAAGCAGGACGGGAACGTCGGCTTCTTCATTTCACCCTTTTATCATGGCTAATTCAGCTCCCCCCATTGAAATCCGAACTCCGAATCCAAAAGTTGAGGTAGCGTGGTTTTCGGCGCTGTGTGCAGACGACTACGAGTTTCTCGGTGTGCCGGACGGCAAGCTTCGCAGCAGCTACGAGCACTGTGGAAACATTGTGAAGACGTCCGATCGTCTCGGGTATCAGAATATTCTGCTTCCGTCAGGATTTGTCGTGGGGCAGGAACCTCTTCCTTTTGCGGCAGCGATGGCAGCTCAGACGGAGCAGATCAATCAGCTCATCGCGGTGCGGATGGGGGAAATCCATCCGCCGATGCTGGCACGTCATCTCGCAACGATTGACCACATCGCGCAGGGGCGACTCACGGTGAATATCATTTCCTCCGATCTTCCCGGGGAGAAGGTGGAGAGTGAAAAGCGCTACGCCCGCGGACGGGAGGTCATTGAAATTCTCAAGCAGTGCTGGACGCAGGACGAAATCGATTATCAGGGTGAGTTTTACAATTTGCAGATTCCGAATACGGATGCAGTGAAGCCGTATCAGCAAAATGGCGGACCATTGCTGTATTTCGGCGGGATTTCCCCGGGGGCAAAAGCGCTCTGTGCCGAGCACTGTGATGTATTCCTGATGTGGCCGGAAACGGAAGAGCGGCTCGCATCCACGATGAGCGAGATGTCCACGCTCGCTGCCGGATTCGGGCGTAAAATCGACTTTGGACTTCGCATTCATATGATTGTCCGCGAGACAGAGGAAGAGGCGCGCGCGGCGGCGGATCGTCTCATTTCCAAACTCGATGCCGACAAGGGGGAGGAAATCAAAAACCGTTCGCAGGATTCGGCCTCGGCCGGGGTGCAGCGTCAGGATGAACTGAGAGCTCAGTCAGAGAATGATTACATCGAAGACCACGTCTGGTCCGGTGTGGGACGTGCCCGTTCCGGTTGCGGCAGTGCCATTGTCGGGGATCCCGATCAGGTCTACCGGAAACTGCAGCGATACATCGACATGGGAATGCGGGCTTTCATTTTTTCCGGTTATCCGCATGTCGACGAATGCGAGCTCTTCGCGAAGTATGTTCTGCCCCGTCTCGACACGACGAAGTTGAACATCGATCAGGGGCGGCTTCCCGCAGAAACGCCGGAAACCCCGTTGACCTTTGCTCCCCGGAAGTGATTTCCTGTAGTCATGAATCGACGTTCTTTTTTCTCCACCGCGGCCGCAGCCGGGGTAGGTTTGTCAGGAAGCTTTCTTTCCCGGCTCCCGGCTCAGGATGCGCAGAAACCTTTCACGCTGAAATACGCACCGCATTTCGGGATGTTCAAAAACTCGGCTCCGGGTGGATTGCTCGACGAGTTGCGTTTTGCTTACGATCAGGGATTTCGCGCG
>JAKSBG010000219.1 GCA_022361255.1 Verrucomicrobiales bacterium | reverse complement strand
TCAATAATCACTGAAATATTCTTACAAATTTTTTAGGCTTTGAAGTGCAGCATCAAGTCCGGCATATTCAAACTGAAAACCTTGTGTTAAAAGGCGCTGAGGAACAACATAACGCCCATACAGAGCGAGTTCTGGATCTGTTTTGAAAATATGACGAGCCCCGAAACGTACCAGAAAAGCAGGGCTATTCAAACCAAATGGCATATTGGAAGCTTGACGTAGAGCACGCATGAATTCTTTGTTAGAGACTGGTTGTGGGGAAGTGATATTGTAGATACTATGAACTGACTTACACTCTATGGCCCTGGAGACAATACGATTAAAGTCAGTTTGATGAACCCAACTCATGCCTTGCCGACCATTCCCTACTTTGCCACCTAAACCAAGTTTTACCAACCTTCTCAGACTTTTAACCCCCCCTCCATACCTTCCTAACACAAAGCCCGTTCTCAATACAACACCCCTCATTTCATTAGGCAAGCCTTCTTCAAAAGCCTTTTCCCAGGCCAGACGGAGGTCGTTCTCGTCCGCACCGACACCACAGGGATTGGTGTGTTTCAAAATGGCAACAGCAGGACGGCGGAATTCGAGAATCAGCTCAGACGCGGCGCCAATGTCGATGACATTGGTGTAGCTGAGTCCTTTGCCCTGCAGCTGTTTGAAGTAGTCCGCAAAGTTTCCGTAGAGAGCGGCTTCCTGATGCGGGTTCTCCCCGTAGCGGAGTTCCTGGGAGAGTGGCAGGCTGAGAGAAAAAGAACTTTCGGTCTCCTGCAGGTCGTTCAAGTGAGCTGCGATCGCCCCGTCGTAGGCAGCGGTCCGCTGAAAGACTTTGATGGCGAGGCGCTCGCGTGTTTTCAGGGTGGTGTCGCCCTCGTGCTCTTCCAACTCGGACAGAACCACTTCATAGTCGTCAGGATCTACGACAACGGTGACCGCATCGTGATTTTTCGCTGCCGACCGAAGCATGCTCGGCCCGCCGATGTCGATTTGCTCGATTGCTTCGGAGCGGGTCACTCCCTCTTTGGCGACAGTTTCCTCGAAGGGGTAGAGATTCACGACAACAAGATCGATGGGAAGAATGTCATTCTCCTCGGCCTGCTCAACGTGCTCATCGAGATCGCGGCGGTGCAGGCGACCTCCGTGAACTTTCGGGTGCAGCGTTTTGACCCGACCGTCAAACAGCTCGGGAAATCCGGTAAAATCGGAGACCTCCACGACGGGAATATCCAGATCAGCGATGAACTTTGCAGTTCCACCAGTGGAAAGAATTTCAATGTCGTGTTCATGAAGACCCCGTGCGAGGGCCTCCAGTCCGGTTTTGTCGGAGACGGAAATTAGGGCGCGTGAAATGCTCATGTGCGGTATTTCGCAGCTTTAGCAATGAACGGAAGCGGCGCAAGGCCAAATGGACGAATCAGAGAAGTTTAATGGGGGAGAGGCAGCAAAAAAGCGGGGAATTCCAGGTGATTTCAAAATTTTCACCAAATAATTTATAAAAGATCTTGCAATTTAGTTAAGAATCCTTAATATTTTGGAGAAGTTACAAAAAACTGACTCTGGAAATGAAATATCTCTACCTTCTACTCTCACTTGGACTGGCAGTGTCCGTAACCTCTTGTAAGACCAACAAGAAGACGGCCGCGACAAACGCCTATCAGAACAATCCTTACTACGGCCCGAGCGGTTCTTCCTATGGAAGCAGCACGACGGACTACTCGAGCACCGCGACGTCTACGTCTTACCCGAGTTACAGCGAGAGCACTTACACGCCTCCGACTCAGACGACTCCTGCACCGAGTGTTCCCTCCGTTCCCAGCTACAGCGCGCCGGCCCCCAGCTACAGCGCACCCGCACCCAGCTACAGTGGACCTGCCGCATCCGGTGGCTCACACACCGTTGCCCGCGGAGAGAATCTTTACCGCATCAGTTTGAAGCACGGCACTTCCGTTGCTGCCATCAAGAGCGCCAACGGACTCGCAGGCGACACGATCCATCCGGGTCAGGTCCTCCGCATCCCGTAAGCAACATCGTTGCAGAACGAGTTTTTCAGAAAAAAGCCCGGCGTGCCATGCGTCGGGCTTTTTTTGTGTTCCGTTCCACGAAGCGAGAGACGGGAATTTCTGTCTACCGGGGAACCAGGAGCAGGGGATTTATCCACTGATCCCCGATCGAACCCTATTGCGTCCGGAACCCAACCCTGTCAGCCCATCGACTTGACCGTGTTGGATACCTCGCGTTCCGATCGCTCACGGAGCTTGCTCAATGCCTCCAGCACGGCGTCGTGATCCATTTGATGTACTTCCAGTTTCTCGCCGATCGCAGGAATCAGCGTGATCGTCAGTTTGCCGCCGAGATGCTCGCGAAATTCTTCCAAACCGGCAAGGATGACAGGTGTCCCGTTCTCCTCCCGGTCGAGAAAATCGGACCAGAGAGAGAATCCAACCGCTTCGATGAGGTCAAGTATCCGGTCGACCGTTTCCTGATCGAGAATTCCGATGATTCCTGAGTAGATCAAGTCGACGCCCATCCCGACAGCGACCGCCTCACCGTGACTTACCGCGAAGTCGGAAATTTGTTCCAGCTTGTGGGCGACCCAGTGTCCGAAATCGAGCGGACGGGCCGAGCCATACTCGAAAGGATCCCCGCTTGTCGCAATGTGATCGACGTGGTTTTCGGCACTTCGGCGAATCGTTTTCTCCAGAGGCGCCTGTTCCAGTTTCCGGAGCTCTGCCGCGTGCTTCTCGATATACTCGTAAAAATTCGCGTCGCGGATCAGTGAGACCTTGATCGCTTCGATGATCCCGTCGCGGCATGCTCTCTCCGGAAGGAGAGAAAGAAAGTTCAGGTCGTTCACGACCGCGAAAGGGACGGAGAAAGTCCCGACCCAGTTTTTCTTCCCGAGAAAGTTCACTCCGTTTTTCACGCCCACGCCACCGTCGCCCTGGCTCAGTGTTGTCGTAGGCATGCGGATCAGCCGGATTCCACGGTGAGCAGTTGCCGCGCCGAATCCGGCGAGATCGAGAAAGGCACCCCCGCCGATGGCGATGACGTAGGAGTGGCGGCAGATTTTGTGATACTCAATTGCTTTCCAGATTTTTTCGACAAGGGACCAGTCGTTTTTACATGCTTCGCCTCCGGTGAGAGGCATCGGTCCGGAAACGAGTGAAAAAGTGTCGGAGTGAACGGAAAAATAGTGCTCGATGCGCTCGAGAAGCTTCGGATCCGCCCCCGAGACACCGTCATCCACCAGAACGAGCACCTTCGGCGTTTCCCCGAGGCCGCTGGAATCAGCTACGAGATCGCGAAGAGTGTGATTTTTCGCATCAAACGCGCCGTGGGTAAACGCGATTCGGTGCTGATAAGTGATAGGTATGTCCCGATGAATCATGTCCTTCCTCCAAGATAGGGGCGTTTCTGTCAGGAATCAAAGTGACGCGATGAAGGGGCAAATCGCTGTAAGCGGATTTCTCTTTCGCTTGCCATTACCTTTCGCTTTTGGCAGGGTCCCCAACCCAAAACTATGAAAATCGAAACTGTTTGCCTTCACGGGGGCCATGCCCCTGATCCGACCACAAAATCCCGCGCCGTTCCTGTTTATCGAACCAGTTCCTTTGTTTTTGATTCCACGGAACACGCCGCAAATCTCTTCGCTCTGAAGGAGTTGGGGAATATTTATACGCGTTTGATGAATCCGACGACGGATGTGCTCGAAAAGCGTGTCGCACTGCTGGAAGGCGGTCCGGAGATGGGCGGTCTCGGTGTTGCCTCGGGCACCTCAGCTGTTTTCTACTCCATCATCAACCTCGCGCAGGCGGGCGACAATATCGTTTCCGCCCGCAATTTGTATGGAGGAACCTACACGCAGTTCAACGACATCCTGCCCGCTCTCGGGATCACCGTGAAGTTCGTCGACTCGCAGGATCCTCAGGCCTTTGCTGACGCGATTGATGACAAAACGCGTGCCGTTTTCTGCGAAACGGTTTCCAATCCCGCGCTCGAGGTGGTCGACCTCCAGGCTGTCGCCGACGTAGCTCATGCTGCCGGGCTTCCGCTCGTGGTGGACTCGACCTTCTCCACTCCCTATTTGACCCGTCCGATCGAGCACGGAGCCGACATCGTTGTTCACTCTCTCACCAAGTGGATGGGTGGTCATGGAGCCGGTATTGGCGGTGTCGTGGTTGACTCCGGAAAGTTCAATTGGGCCGGAGGAAAGCATCCGCTCTACGACGAGCCGGACAATTCCTACCACGGTCTGCGCTGGGGGCATGATCTTCCCGAGCCGCTCGCTCCGCTCGCATTCATCCTGCGGATGCGCACTGTTCCACTGCGAAATCTCGGCGCCTGCATTGCTCCGGATAATGCGTGGTTTCTCCTGCAGGGAATTGAGACCTTACCGCTGCGGATGGAGCGTCATTGCGAAAACTCCCTCGCGGTAGCGAAGCATCTCCAGGGCCACGACAAGGTCGAGTGGGTTCGTTTTCCCGGGCTTGAGGATGATCCCGAGTTCGAGAAGAACCAACAGTATCTCGAGGGCAAAGGTGGTTCGATGGTCGTATTCGGAATCAAAGGCGGTGCCGAAGCCGGAAAGAAATTCATCGAAAATTTGAATCTCTTCTCCCATCTCGCCAACGTGGGCGACGCGAAATCGCTGGCCATTCATCCCGCGACGACGACGCACTCACAGCTCAATGAAGAGCAGCAGGCAGCCGGTGGTATCACCCCCGGACTGGTTCGGCTCTCGGTCGGGATTGAGAATATCGACGACATCCTCGCCGATCTCGATTCGGCTCTGGCTTCCGCGTAAACCGTGAAACCTTGCGAACCGGGAAAGGGCGACCTTTCCCGGTTTTTTGTGTAGCGGCGCCCCGGTTACAGACCCACGCGCCGGAACAGCTCATCCAGCGGGAGTTGCAGGCCGATCAGGAAATCGCCGAACTCACCGTATTTGACGGTCACTTCGTCAAAGCGCATCTGGTAGACGATTTCCTTGATGTCCTGCGTGTTGTGGGAAAAGAGCGTGACGCCCCACTCGTATTCATCGAGCCCGGTTGAGCCGGTGATGAGTTGGCGGATTTTTCCGGCCCACTGGCGTCCCACCCTCGCATGACCGGCCATGAGCTGACGACGGGACTCGAACTCCTCTCCGTACCAGTTGTGGACTTCGCCGCGACGTTTCGACATCGGGTAAAAACAGAACACCTGCCAGTCCGGCATATTCGGATAAAGCCGGTCCTGATTGTATTTCTCAATGCGGCGATTGTATTCGGCGATCTTTTCTTTGAATTCGTCAGAATCTTTTTCGATTCCTTCCGCGACGAGTGTTTCGCCGTATTGCTCCTCCGTCGTCGTGTATTCGCTGAGCTCCGTCATGCTCAGGTAGCTGTAGGTCGGGGTGAGCATGTCAGGACCGAGGGCGCGGGCGAGTTTCTTTTCAAACTCATTTGCTTTGTGAAGATCATCCGTGAGGAGCATGAACCCGATGTCGGCCTTCGGTGTGATCATGGAGAAGGTCAGAAGCTGAGTCGAGTCAGCGGACCGGATTTCCTGAACCACTTCCGAGAGGCTTGTTTTTGCTTCGCGTTGTTCCTCCGGGGACAGCATCGACCATTGGGTTTGATCAATTTGGAAGAAGAGATGGATAACATGCCAGCCCTGGTAGGGAATGACGGTATCGGAGTTCGGTTGTGCAGTGGATTCTGGTTGCATGATGAAAGGGGAAAAAGGGGATTGATGCGGCGCTGATTCCGCATTTTTTTCACACGACCAACAAGCCAATGAATTTGGTTGCGTCCAGCCAAAAAAAAATCTAGTTTTGCGCGCCTTTACCGGCTCTCAACTCGTATCCCCAACCATGGCTGAACTCGAAGACAAGTACGAAGACAACGTAGATGGAGAATACTACGTCGATGACCAGTGCATCGACTGCGATCTCTGCCGCGAAACCGCCCCTGATAACTTCACCCGCAACGAAGACGGCGGATATTCCTACGTTTACAAACAGCCGGAGAATGACGAAGAGCGCGCTCTCGCTGAGGAAGCGATGGAAGGTTGCCCGGTCGAGGCGATCGGAAACGATGGGAACGATGGCTGATATGCCCGATCGAATTTCTTGAGAAAGCGGCGATTCCAGGCGGGATCGCCGCTTTTTTGTGGCCCCGTCTTTCGATCTGAAGTATCCTGAAAACCGATGGAACGCCGTTACCGCCCCAAACGATCCAATCGGGATCGTGCCCTTGCTCAGCTACGTGGATACTGGGAGCCGCAGGACGTTTCTCAATACGAGCAGGGTATTGAATCAGCGGTGACGAAAACGCTGAAGAAGCTCGGCCTGGAAAACCGCTTCAACGAGGAGCAGGTCTTCGAAGCCTGGAACGAGATGGTCGACTCCTTCGTCGCAGAAAATGCCCGGCCCATTTCCATGAAGCGTCAGGTTCTCTTCATCCAGGTCCTCCATTCCACGGTCTATTACGAGCTCGAGCGGATGCGGGGACAGATTCTCAACAAGATGCAGAACCGCTTCGGAAAAGAAAACATTCGCGACGTGCAGTTTCGCCTGGGGTAACAGGGTTGGCTCGGCAACCTGACAGGGTTAGGTCATTGACTCAACAGGGTTAGATCGTATTCTCGACTTTCAGCATGAGCGATCACATCAACATCAAAGGCCTGCGGGTCGTCACCCGCGTCGGCGTCCCGGATGAAGAGCGTGCCCGTCCCCAAACGGTTAAGGTCAATGCTGCGATCACCCTGGCGAAGTCCTTCAAAGGCTTCAAAGATCAACTCGAAAACACGATCGACTATTTCGCGGTGTCCGAGGCTCTTCGCAACACCGCGGCGGAAGGCGAGCGGAAGCTGATCGAAACCCTGGCCGAGGATCTCGCTGCGGTCGTCATCGGATTTTCTGGCGTCTGCACCGTCACGCTCGAGGTGGAGAAATTCATTCTCGCGGACTGCGATGCGGTGAGTATCGAAATCACGCGGGCAAAAGAGCCGAATTGATGGCAGCCTGAAGTTCGTTTCTGACGTAACCCTGCGCATGAAAGTTCGTCGGGTTGCTTATATCACGTCAGGAATTCTCCTCCTCACCGGAGTTGCTGCATTTGTAACGACAAGCCGGGCGGGGTACGAATCCGCTGCCTACGAAGTGGAGGAAAAAGACGGAAAGTTTGAGATCCGCAAATACGAGGAACACCAGCTTGCTTCCACTTCCACTGCCGGGGGAAATCGAAACGGCGGCTTCGGGACATTGTTCCGTTACATTTCCGGCGAGAACGAGGAGAAGAGGAAAATCGCGATGACAACGCCTGTTTTTATGCCGGCAAGCGAAGAAGGGGAGCCGCAGGAAATGCAATTTGTTGTTCCCTCTGATGTTGCTGCCTCAGGAACGCCCGCTCCGAATTCTGCGAGGGTGAAAATCAAAACCATGCCTGCGGGGAGATACGCAGCGCTTCGCTTTCCCGGGCAGCTCAATGCGAAAACACAAAAGGCAAAGCTGGTTGAACTTCGTTTGCTGCTGGAGGAGAAGAAGCTCAAATCCGAAGGGGCTCCCATGTTCGCCGGATATGATCCTCCGTGGACGCCGGGGCCAATGCGACGAAACGAGGTGCTCCTCAGAATCGCAGACTGAGTCGTCGCTGTCCTCTCATACGCCATTGGCAAAACAGCAGGGGATGGACATGCTGCGGTATGCGCATTATCCTTTCCCTTTCCATACTTCTTCTGTTTGCATCTGCCTTCGCGGAGGAGAACTGGCCCGGATGGCGTGGACCTCGCGGGGACGGGACCGTTCAAGATGCACCCGGTCTTCCGGTAAACTTCACCATCCCCGATGACACGGTTTGGAAGTCAAAAATCCCGGGGACGGGGCATGCTTCGCCGGTGATCTGGGAGGATCGGATTTTTCTCGTTTCTGCTGATGAGAAGACTCAAGCACGCTCTCTGATTTGCCTGGAGCGCGAGACGGGAAAAGTCATCTGGAGCAAAGTGGTTCTCGAAGCTCCTTTCGAAGAAATTCACCGCCTCAACAGTCGCGCGTCGAGCACGCCCGCTACGGACGGCGAAAGAATTTTTCTGAGTTTTCTCGATGGAGAGAAAATGTTCATTGCCGCGTATGATCTGGAGGGAAACCAACTGTGGGAGAAACGTCCCGGCGTTTTTTCCAGCAAGCACGGCTATTGCTCCTGTCCGGTCCTTTGGAAAGAAAAAGTCATCATCAATGGCGATCACGATGGCGAGGCCTACATTGTTGCCCTCGATCAGGAGACTGGGGAAACCATCTGGAAAACGGAACGTCCGAATAAAAGAAGAAGCTACTGCACGCCGATCATCCGGGAGATTGAGGGCAGGAATCAGCTGATTCTTTCCGGAAGTGAATCTGTCGCGAGTTATGATCCGGACACGGGCGCGCAGCACTGGGTCATTGATGGCCCGACGGAACAGTTTGTGGCTTCGTTAGTTTACAACGAGAACTTGAACCTGCTTTTTATGACCTGCGGGTTTCCGCAAAAGCACATGCTCGCGATTCGTCCCGGTGGATCCGGCAATGTTACGAAAACCCACATCGCGTGGCGTGACACGGCCGGAGCGTCCTACGTTCCAAGTCCCGTCGCGATCGGAGACTATTTCCTGGTGGTTGCAGACAACGGGGTAGCGAGCTGCTTTGTTGCGGAAACAGGTGAACGTTTGTGGCGCGAACGGCTTCCGGGCGGTCACAGTGCATCGATTCTCGCGGCAAATGGTCTGGCCTACTTTACCTCGGATGAGGGAATCGTTTCCGTTGTGAAACCGGGACCGGAGTTCAACGTGGTCGCGCAGAGCAGGATCGGGGAAAATGTCTATGCCTCGCCGGCGGTATACGGCGACCAACTTTTCATCCGCGGGAAGGAGCACCTGTATTGCATCGGGAAGTGATCAGATTCTTTACAAATCAATCCGGGATCGCAATCATTCCTGTTATGAAATCTGTCATTCTTCTTCTGTCGTTTCCGGTCATGTGTGTCTGTCAGGCCGCAGATCTGAAAATCGAGGGGCGAGTTGCTTTTGTGGAAGGGCCGGCCTGGAGTCCCGATGGAAATGTCTTTTTTACCGACATCGAAAACAACCGGATCATGCGCAGGGACCCGGGAGGCACCCTGCATGTCTACCGTCAACCGTCCGGCAAAGCGAACGGTCTTGCCTTTGACGACCAAGGTCGCCTTCACGCCTGCGAAGGACATCGCGAGGGCGGAAACCGCCGGGTTACGCGTACGGAAAGGGACGGGCAGATCACAGTCCTGACAGATCGCTACGAAGGGAAACGTTACAACTCACCGAATGACCTCACGATAGACAAAAAAGGCCGCATCTATTTTACCGATCCCCGTTATGGCGGTTACGACGGCCCCCAGGAAGTCGAGCAGCTGGATGCAGACGGCAACCCGGTTGAAGGTGTCTACCGGATCGATACGGATGGAACGGTGACCCGCATCATCACGCATGAAGTGCAGCGGCCCAACGGGATTGCTGTTTCGAAAGATGGTAAGTTCCTGATCGTTGCCGACAATCACAACGGGCCCGGATCAGGAGGGCAGCGCATGCTGTGGCGCTTCGACCTGAAAGATGATGGTTCGGTCGATCCCGACAGTCGGAAAATGCTTTTTGACTGGGGGAAAGAACGGGGACCCGATGGCATAGCGATCGGGCCGGACGGTCATGTCTACGCCACTGCAGGTTTCAATTTTGCGAGCGAGCTGGAATCAGCGAATGAGTTTCCCGCCGGAGTTTACGTGATTTCTCTGGAGGGAGAGAAAGTCGGTTTCATTCCGGTTCCTGAAGACATGATCACGAACTGCGCTTTTGGCGGGACGGACGGAAAGACACTCTTTATCACCGCCGGCCACAAGTTGTGGAGCATCAAGGTCGACTAGGGTGTGTGGGGGCAGGCGAAGCGCCCGCCCTACAAAATCTCTGGTTCGAAAATGCGCTGTAGGGCGGCCGCTTCGGCTGCCTTATTCTTGTTCTAACATTTTCTCAATCTCTGCCGCTACTTTCTCTGCGAGAAATTCGGATCCTTCCGGCTGGTAGTGAAGATCCTGCTTCTTCTGCAATTCAGAGAAACGCGGTAAGACGTAAGTGTGCAGATCATTGATGGGGATATCGTTTTCCTTCATCACTTTCGCAGCAATCTCGTTGTATTCCTTCTCGTCTCCGAAGGTGCGGTCCGGAATCAGGGGAGGTTCGGGAATGGGGGTGATGCTCGCCCAGATCAGTTTGGCTCCGGTTGCTTTTAGCTTTTCCACCAGTGCCCGCAGATTCTTTTCATAGTCGGCCGGCTCGACCTGGCGCTTGCCGTCGTCCATGTGGCGCAAATCATGGATTCCCCAGTTAAAGTGGATGATGTCCCATTTTCCATCGCCGAGCCACTTGTCGATATTTGTCAGTCCTCTTGTCGTCGGTCCACCGTTCGCAGGTATGCGGTGAATGTTTGCTTTTCCTTCGAGGCGTTCGCGGACGGGAATGGTGTAGCCCATGGAAATCGAATCTCCGATGAGAAGGACACGGGGCAAGCCCGGTTTGTCCTCGATGGGAAGCAGGGATGGGTTGATCTTCTTTTGTGCGGAAAGCAGTCCGGGCAAAAGGGCGATCACGAAAAGAAGCAGCGGGCGAATCATGCCGTAAAATGGAAGAAGTCAGCCTGTCACGGCAAGGGGAAAGCGTCAGAATATCCGCCATTGTCAGGCAGGGGGCACTCGATCACGATGGGGAAACTATGATTTCCCGACGAACCTTTCTCACGACAACCGCGGCAGCGACGGGTATTCCCCTCGCCGGCTTAGCGGAGAAAACGGAAACCTGTGGCCTTGCGATCGGAACCTATGGGCTGCAATCCATGTCCGTCGAGGATGCTCTCCGGCTCATTGCCAGAACCGGTTACGATGCAGCGGAGATTACTGTTTTTGCCGGAACGACAGGAGACCGCGCAGGGGCACTGATTTCCAAAGAAAGCCGCGAGCGCGTTCGCGGGGTCCTCGGGGAAACCGGGCTCCGACTCTGCGCCTTGATGGCTGACCTGAAGCCCGAGAAGGATGATGCAGCGCACTACACCAGTCTTTCCACGCTGAACGGATTGATCGAGATGGCCCGTGATCTCTGGCCTGACAAACCACCTTTGATTCAGACCATTCTCGGAGGCAAAAAATGGGAGGAATCAAAAGGTCTGTTCCGTGATCGTCTCGCGGACTGGAATCGCATTCTCGCTGATCAGAAGGGCTACCTCTCGATCAAGCCGCACCGGAGCCACGCGATGTCTGATCCGACGCAGGCTGCCTGGCTTTTGCAACAACTGGGAAATCCGCGGAGGCTGAGCATGGTTTATGACTACAGCCACTACGCCTTTCAGGATCCCGCGAGGTCCATCGGGGAAACAGTCGAGGCAGCGCTGTCGATTACGAAATACGTTGCGGTGAAAGATGCGGTCGAGGTGGATGGAAAAGTGCGTTTCGCGCTCGCCGGTGCCTCCGATAGTTGGGATCAGGCAGATGTGGTGAAACGGCTTTATCAAGGTGGATACCGGGGTGATTTCTGCTGTGAAGTCAGTAGCCAGATCTGGAGGGGAGATCCGAATTACGACCCGGTAAAAGCGACGGAATTGTGTTTTCAGAATATGAAGGCAGCTTTCGAGCGTGCGGGAGTCGAGCGCGGCTAGCATGTAGCTGAGGTCTGTGACCCCGGAATGCGCATCCATCGGAGATAGAACGCACAATCCGGCCTCACAGAGGCCGGCTACACCACGCGAATTCGCTTTTCACTTCGGATGGAAAAGCCGTAGGTTTTCTCTTTGAATCTCTTTTTTCTGATGTGTTTGCCAGTCCGTCTTTTCCTTATCATTTTTTTGTGTCTGCTCAGCTTCCCGCTTGATGCCAGCGAATGGCCCCGTTTCCGTGGTCCTAACGGGTCCGGGGTCGACAATGCCGAGGCTGCACCAACGGAGTTGAGCAGGGAGTCACAGCAATGGTCTGTGGAAATTCCCGGCTCCGGGCATGGTTCGCCCGTGATTTGGGGGGACCGGATTTTTCTCCTCAGTGCCGTGCCGGAAACTTCACAAGCGCCTGCTGAGAAGCCGTCGGGAAAAGCCAAAGGCAAGGGAAAAAAGAAAGGCAAAGGAAAACCCGGAGCACTGAGCTATCAGTGGCTTGCGATCTGTCTGGATCGAAATACCGGCGTCACGCTGTGGGAGCAAGCGCTCGATCAGCGAAAATTCAAAGGCCATCGTTTCAACAGTGCCGCATCGTCGACTCCTGCAGTGGATGCGGACCGTGTCGTTTTCGCGCTGGGAACACCGGATCAGCTCACCGTGGTTTCTTTTTCTCACGAGGGAAAAATGCAGTGGGAAAAAGATCTTGGACCCGTTGTCGGCGGACACGGATTCGGAGGCTCGCCCATTCTTCACGACGGCCTCGTGGTTCTGAACAATGATCAGGAAAAACAAAATGGAAATCTGCTCGCTCTCGATGCGGCAACGGGGGATTCCGCGTGGACCGTGATGAGAAAAAGCGAGCGCATTTCCTATTCCGTTCCCTGTGTCTATGAGGCGAACGGCAAAGAGGTTCTCGTATTCGTGAATTGGCAGCATGGCTTTACCGCGATTGATCCGGCTGACGGAGCGGTGATTGACGAGAAGTCTGTTTTCAACCTCGAAACGAACGAGCGCGCGATCAGTTCGCCGATCGTGACGCAGGGACTGGTGATCGGGACCTGCGGCTTCACCGCGAATCCGAAACACTGCGTAGCTATGAAATTGAATGCCTCTGATAAGTGGGAAGAGGTTTGGCGAATCGAGCGAAACGTCCCGCATATCCCTTCCGTCATCTCCGTCGGTGAGTTGACCTTCCTGATCGACGATTCCGGCATCGGAACTTGTGTCGATTCGCTGACCGGGGAAGAAAAATGGCGCGAACGACTTCCCGGGGTGGAGGGCTCGATCTTTGGATCTCCCGTGAGTGATGGTGAGAATCTATTCTTCGCCGATGAGAGCGGCAATGTTCACGTCATCGCGGCGTCGGCGGAGTTCCAGGCCGTTTCAAAAAACGCGGTGGGGGAACTGTGTCGCAGCACCCCGATGGTCGCCGGTGGGACGATTTATCTGCGGACAGAGACAAAGCTCACCGCCTGGAAATAGAGACGAGCCGGCGTTTCTGAAAAGAGGGCTGTCCCGGTGCTATTCCTCCACGTCCAGCTTTCGCCGAAGCCTTGCTCCTGTTTTCTCCCAGTCTTCATTGGGAAGGGCCTCCCATATCGTTAGATTCCGGAACCCCACGGTATCTCCTGCGACGATAAAGCCCCATTTTGCCTTCTCCGTGGCGAGAAGCGGATCCGTTCCCAGGCTGATGTGGTCACCAGTCTGGGCGAGCATTTCCTCCCCGAGAAGTTCGATTCGCACGGTATGCCATTCGTCAGTTTCGAATTCCTCCTGCACGGAGTTGAAGGGCTTGGACACGTCCGGTCCCTCGTGGTCATTGTCATCTTTTCTCGCCTGGAAAGAACTCGGCGTAATCGTGACCCGGCAGACATGATCTTTCGAATCGTCAATTCCGAACATGGCGGATTTGGTTTCGCCTAACAGAACATCATACTCGATGATCACGTCTTTCATCGTCTGCGCCCGTTTGAATACAGCGGCGTGCTCATCGGCTTCGCGTTCGACTCCGGTGAGGCCGTTTTCGCTCGCTGACCAGTCACCGTGAGCCGCTCTCCAGTCGCTCTCGATTTCGGTGAGAGGCGAGTGGTAGAGCACCTTGCCCGGTTTTGCCATGAGCGGTTCCGTTTTCGGTTTCGGTGCCTCCGCAAGAGCCTTCTGTTCCTCCTGCCAGGCCTTGGCAAATTCCTGATCGGCAGAGGAAAGGGTATTCAGCTTCAGGGTGTAGCTGCGACCGTTTTCCATTTTCAGCGTGATGTCATCTCCGGCCAGGGAGACAAGTTCCGCCTGAATCGTTTTTCCGGAGGAGTTGGTCCAGGGGCGAAGTTCTGCCAGTGCGATGACAGGCAGGACTGCTGTGACGAACAGCGCGAGTATGTGTAGGGGCTTCATTCTGATAGAATAGTAAATGCTAAGAAAAATGCGAAGGGAGTTTTTCCTCCGATGGTCTCTCCTAACTTTTCTCTGCTACATCGGGGAAAGGAGCTGTTTCTGATCGCGTTTCGATCGCCCCATTCCCAAGATGCCGCTGGCACAAATTAGCAATTGCGTAGTGGCTTCGTCGAGATCGCGCCCCTCCTTTGAAGAGAAAGGCAGGGCGCTTTTTGCCTGACTTGGTTTGATTAGCTTGGATTTTACCATAAGAGAGGGCATCTACGCGACCCTCGGAAGGGGAAAGGGGTCGTAGTATGGTCCCGAGCAAAAAGTGACCGAATTCTGACCCGAGGATTCGGCCCTGACTTATTTTACTTTGGTTCGGATTTGCACGGCATCCGGGGAGGATGGATCGCTAGTGGAAAACCCTCGATAGGTAAGATTCAGCTTCTTTTTGCGATACCGTATGCCGCGCGAGGTACGTTTTTTCAATTTCTCTTTCTTCGGTTTGATTTTGACTCGTATTGAGTCGGGAATTCCGGAGGGAGTCAG
>JAKSBG010000385.1 GCA_022361255.1 Verrucomicrobiales bacterium | reverse complement strand
TTCGAGTTTTGAGCTTTCCAAAATGGCTGATGAAGTGATTGGGATCGATTTTTCCCAGAGCTTCGTTGATGTGGCGGAGGAGGTGCGCTCGGGGGCTCAACCGGTTTATCGGAGGTATTCGGAGATGCACTTGTCAGAGGAGTTGGAAGCGCGACTGCCTGCGGAGGCAAATCCGGATCGGGTTTCCTTTGAGCAGGGTGATGCGATGGATCTGCGCGGCGATCTCGGCGCGTTTGATCTGGTCCACGCTGCGAATTTGCTCTGTCGACTTCTAGAACCTCTCCGGTTTCTGAAGCGTCTGCCCGGACTCGTGAAACCGGGTGGGATTTTCGTGATCGCGACTCCGGCCACCTGGATGGAAGAATACACGCCACTGGAGAATGCGCCGTCGGGGAGAACGCTCGATTTTCTGAAGGAGCACCTCAAGGGATCTTTTGAGCTGAGAGAGGTGACGGAAATACCTTTTCTGATTCGGGAGCACCAGCGGAAATTCCAGCTTAGCACTTCGCAAACGAGCGTCTGGATTCGGAGAAGTGCAGAGTAGAGCGGGCCTGCTATTAGAGTTTTTTCCTGCGCAAATCAGGCGTCGACACGTCTGCGAAGCTCGATAGAATGGGCGTCTCATGAAAAATACGATTGTTTATCTTACGATTCTTTCCGCCGGTCTGTTTCTTGGATTCGGGCAAACGGCTCAGGCTGAGGAAGCTGGAGGTTGGGTTTCGCTGTTCGACGGGAAAACTCTCAAAGGGTGGAAGCCTTCCACATTGGGAAGTGCGAAATATTCGGTGGTCGACGGAGCGATTCACGGCGTTACAGTCGAGGGGAGTCCGAATACCTTTCTTCTCAGCGAAAAGGAATACGGTGATTTTGAGCTGGAGTTTGAAGTGAAGGTTCACGACAGCCTCAATTCCGGCTGCCAGATTCGTTCACGGGAAAAAACGGAAGCAGATCTCGCTGCCACCGGAAAAAACGGGAAGCCGGCCAAAGATTTGAATCGATTTCACGGTCCGCAGGTGGAGCTCGAAGCTTCTCCCGGTCAGTCTGCCTACATCTACGGTGAGGCTACCGGTCGCGGATGGCTTTCTCCCGAGCCCCAGGACAAGGGGCACTCCCACACTTACATGAAGAACGGAGAGTGGAACAAAATCCGCATCGTAGCGAAAGGCGCCCGCATCCAGACTTTTATCAATGGCGAAGCAGTAGCCGATCTTTCCGATGAAGAAATCTACAAGACGCATCCGAAGGGACACATCGGACTGCAGGTGCACGGAATCAAAAAAGGCACCGGTCCGTTTGATGTTTCCTGGAAAAACATTCGTATCAAGGAACTGAAGTAATCCTTTCTAAAACCCCCAAACAAAAACGCGTCGGTGCGAGTGATCGTTCCGGCGCGTTTTTTTGTGCAGTCACCGGCTCCAGACTTTCACCAGATCCGAACCGATAGCGCCAACGATGTCGTTGTGACCTGCTCCCGGCACGGAATGAAACTGAATTCGTTTTCCCGATTCATCGCGGTCCGCGAGTGACCGCCCCATGGCAGAGGGAATGAGGCTGTCTGCGTCGCCGTGGAATATCGTTATCTCGATATCGCGACCGGATTGAAGCAACGCGTCGATCGATTTCTCGTTGTCGTAGCGATGCCGGAGAAGCGGGACCACGGCCGGTCCCATTTGCTGACGGGCCATTGCGGCCATGGTTGTGAATGGGGAGATGGCGATGACATGGCTTAATCCATGACGATTCGCGAAGTCCAGAGCGACCGCGCCGCCCAGGGAATGGCCTGTCGTCCGTGAGCGTTGCAGGATTTCCTGTTCCGTAATTTTCCACCTCGTTTCGAGCGCAGGCAGGGCGGCCTCGATCGATTCTGCTATCGAATCCGGACCGGGTTTGCCTTCATTGTAACCGTAGCCGGGATAGTCGAACAGAACGAAGGTGGTTCGGGGTTGATCCACCGCTTCGACAAGCCCCAACCAGTCAAGGGCGACGGATCCGTTTCCGCCAAAAAGCCACCAGATGGTTTCGGGTGGTTCGCGGCTGTCCCGCTTTGGAAGGTAGAGAAACTGTTTTTTTCCGTTGGCCCGGAAGGGTACCGCTTCCACCCGTCCGAGCCCTTCCATCGAGGAATGATATTTCCTCGGAAAATAAATGAACCTGGCCTGACAAAAGTAGATTGCCGCGAAAAAGAGCAGCGCCAGTCCGAGAAGAGTAAAGATGACCGCCTTCAAAGCGCCGATCTTGGATTCAGGGTTTCCTTTCCTGTATCAGGACGGAAACTCGACGATCCGCCAGTAGTGGGTCAGCATCTCGATGAGATTGACGAACTGTTCTCCCGCTCTGCTCTTCACAACGTATCCGGCGACAGATCGCTCATAGGCTGCGAGACGATCTCTCTCGTCATCGGAGGTTGTCAGGACGAACACGATCGTCTTTTTCAGATTTTCATCGGCACGAATGACATCCAGAAATTCGATCCCGTTAAGTTTCGGCATGTTTAGATCGAGGAGAACCAGATAGGGGGGATTCACCTTTGTTTCGTGTTCTCCCCGGAGAATCTTCAAGGCCTCTTCCCCGTCCCTCGCGCGAAAAACCTGATTCGCGATCTTCGCTTTCGAAAGCGAACGTTTCACGAGCTCGGCTTCGACATCATCGTCATCCACAAGGAGAAGAGAGACTTGTTTGGTATCCATTAAGTCTACTCTGTAACCAACATGGTGTTGGGAATCAAGACGGAGAATCGCGAACCTTCGCCGGGTTGGGACTCCACCCCGATTTTCGCGTCCATCCGATCCGTCAGCTTTCGAACCAGAGACAAACCGATACCGGAACCTTCCGTTTCATCTTTGGATTGCAGCGTCGCAAACATCTCGAAGATCTTCTCTCTGTACTCGGGCGGAATTCCCGGCCCATCGTCGGCGACGGTGATTCGAGTTGTCTTTTTCCCTCTGTCGGATGAGATCGTTATCTGGCCGGATTCCTTGTCGTGGTGCTTGATGGCGTTGCCGATAAGGTTGGAGAGAATTTGCTCCCACGGAACTTCGCTGGAAAGAACTGTTGGTAAATCACCTTTTCTCTCAATCGTAAATCCGGGAACGGACAATCGAAGGTCGTTCAGGACGTGGTCACATATCCCATTCAATTCGACGGGACGGTTCTCCGGGAGATCGCGGCCGGCCCGGGAGTAGGTGAGAATGTCTTCGAGGAGCCGGTCGAGCCGGCCAACCCTCTGTTGCAGCTGTTCGAGGTGTCGCTTGCTTTCTTCCGGAAGAATGTCGGCGCAGTCCTCCTCAATCCAGCTCGAAAGATTTTGAATGGACCGGAGCGGTGCTTTCAGGTCATGGGAAGCTGCATAGGCGAATTCATCGAGATCCTGATTGCTGCGTTCCAGTTCCTTTACGGCCTGATGTTCGCTGTCCAGTGATTCACGAAGCTGGTTGTTCATGGAAGCCATGCTTGGGATCTGGAGAGCTTCCGGAAGCTTGAACATAATCGCTATTGCCGTTGCCCAGGAAACGAGAGCTGTAAACGCTTTGGACACCCCGGAAAGGCGATACCAGGGGTTCCAGAAAATTGTCGCCTCGATAAGATGACCCACCCCGCATGCAAGAATGAAAAGGGCGAAGAGCCAAACGAGTTTTTCGAAGAGAATTTCCCGGTGTCTTTTCCACGCAACAACAAGAAGAGAGAGGGGAATGGCGGTGTAAGCTCCGAAAATCAGAGAATCTGATATGATGTGAAGCCAACCATGACCCGTTTCCCAGTTGCCGCAATTCCAGCGGGCAGGGAAGTCGCTGGTATCGAGCAGCTTCGTAAAAAATTCGATCATTATGCGCGTCTAGCCGGTCAGCGCCATGCTTGTCCGGGAATGTTTGCTGCAGGAGCGAAAGAGCTTGTCCAGCTCTGAGGTCGAAAGTGGTTTCGAGAGAACGGCATCGACACCTTCCGGAATATCGCCCGAAGCGAGCATAAGCTCCCCATGCCCGCTTACCATCGCGAAGAAAATATCCGGGCGGACTTCTTTCACCAACTTGGCAACCTCATCTCCGCTCATTTCCGGCATCGTTCGATCGCAGAGGATCGTGTCGAAGTCCCCGTTGGCAAGCATCTCAAGGCATCTTGCCGGTTCCGTGGAGGACGTGGCCTGAAAACCAAGCGATTCCACCTGCCTCTTCAGCAAGAAGGCGATTTGGGGTTCGTCATCAATGACCAGGACGGAAAAATTCTGTTTCCTGTCGGAGTCCCCGACTCGAGTGGGGGAATCGGAAGCGCGGACAGGAGGCTCGCTTGCTTGAAGAACGAGGGTGACGGTTGTCCCTTCCCCGGGAACACTCTCGAGAAGGACCTCCCCGCCAAGGTTTTTAACCATCGACTCGACGATGGACAATCCAAGACCGGTTCCAGCACTTCCTTTGGTTGAGAACAAAGGTTCGAAGCATCGATCCATCACCTCCCGCGTCATGCCGGGTCCGGTGTCGGAGACATATACGTGAATCTTCTCCCCGATACGGCGCGCCCCGCAGCGGATTTCGCCACCCTCTGTTTTCATCGCGTCATATGAATTGAAAACGAGGTTGGTCAGAATCTCGCGGAGCTGGCTGGTATTTGCCCAGGCATAGACATCGGTTGAATCTTCGATCGAAAGGGAGATTTGGCCACTTTCGGTGGAGGAGTTACATCGCCAGCGGGGAGTAGTGAGCTCTGCAATGTCTTCAAACACTGCAGAGAGAGCGACATTTTCCGTATCTACTTCAGGGCGTTCGGAATAGAACGTTTTCAAACGCTTAACGACGGAGGCGCTATCTTCGATTTGGCGCGCTATACGATTGAGAATCTTGGGGTTTGCGCAGCCGTCAGATTTCAATAGCTCGACGTTTCCCTGCATTACCATCAGCGAATTGTTGAAGTCGTGGGCGATACCGGAGGCCATTTGCCCCAGGGCGCGAAATCTTTCCGACGCTACGATTTGATCCTGCGTCCGTGCCAGTGATTCGAGCGCAACACGAAGACTGATGTTCGATTCCTGAAGATCTTGGAGAAGATTGAGTCTTTCCTGGCGATTCTGCGCTTCGGCAATTTCCCGCTCGATTGCGGGAGCGAGGCGCGAGAGATCATCCTTGGAAATGTAGTCGGACGCTCCGTTTCGCATCAGGTGCACGGCAACTTCTGTCTTGATCATGCCGGATACCAGGATGACCGGGAGCTCGTAGTCGACGGTTTTCGAAAGCCAATTCAGAATCTCCATGGAATCGCAACCGATCAAAAAGTGATCGCAGAGAATGACATCCCATCTCCGCAGCTCGAGCGACGATTCGATTTCCTTTAGACTCGCAGCCTGGTGGTAGGCAAATGCCAGCCCTTCCTTTTTCAGATGACGTATGATCGCCTCCACATCGTGAGCAGAATCATCAACGAGCAGAATAGAGATTTGATCGGACATAGGAGGGGGTAAAAAGAGAGGAATTTACCAATTGTTGAAGTTATAACTATTATGTCAAATTCGCAACATTCGGATTTTGGGGATTTTCCCCTAATGAGGGTTCAAAACTTCGTCTGAGAGAAATGCAAAATCGGTAAGGAATCTCCCTTACTTCTTCCTCTTAAAAACCGCGACGTGACGATCCACCGACTTTCCTTCGGTGATCAGCTCGCGGGTTTCCTGATTGAACTCGGTGCTGATCAACTCGCCGCCGAGGCGCTTGATCGCTTCGAGCGCGAGCTCGTGTTCTTTGTCGAAATAGCTCGTGATGATGAGACGCCCTTCGTCATCCAGCTTCCCCAGAGCCTGATCGTAGATTTGCTCCCAGGTTTTCGCGCCGTTCCAGTAGTTCTGGTGGCGCATGAAGACGAGGTCGAAATTCTCCCCCAGCTCGGAGTGCTGGTCGAGTTTGCTGGCATCGCCGGTGAGAAAGTCGCACTGTTTTGTGCCGGGTCGATTCTCCAGATCCTGCTTTCCTCCGAACCGGCGCTGGGCATCTTCGATTTCCCTGGCCCGGACATCCATGCCGGTGAGATGGACTTCGCCCTCGTTGTTTCCGCGAAGTTCTGCGATGAAGTCTGTTAGAACCTCGGCCTCCCGGCATTCTCCGCAGGCGATATCGAGAATGCGTGCTTCGTTCTGCTTTTCGAGTCGGCGCCGAACCGTGGCCTCGTCGTCTCCGAGCACCTTGCGGAGCATCTTTTTGAGACGGACGAGGTCTTCTTCGTCTTCGGATCGAAATTTTGCTGACATGTTTGTCAGAATTGCCGGTCTATTCGGCTTTTTCTTTCCCGTGGTGTTTTTGAAAGTGTTCTTTCAGCACGTCACGGCCGAAATCACCGTCGAAGTCCCGCCAGACAGCATGGACGTGGTTGGCGTCGTTCTGAGTGTTGGCATACTCGAGAAGAAAGGTCGGTCCCTGAACGCGATAGTAGTGCTGATCTCCTTTTTCTGTTCCTCCGGCCCAGGCAAATTTGATATTGTCGAGTCCGGCCTTTTCAATCGCGGCGAGATCGTCACGGGCCACCTTGTCGCGGGTGCGTTTGATGTAAACGCGGATGAGTTGCATCAAATTCTTTTGCTGGTCTTCGTTCAGTTCTGAACGGGGAATTCCGGCATCGCCGAGCGATTTCACTGTCGACTCCGCGGAGGTGAGAATGTCGCGCGGTGCTTTCTCTTCGAAAATCGCTTTCGTCTTTTGCTCATCGTTCAATGACTGCACGAGACGGCGGGCAACATTTTCCTCTCTCGCCAGAACCTGCAGCCCCTTGCGCTGTCCCTGCGGGATTTTCCCGGGATTCGATGCGAAAAAGTTCGGCGTAGCGGAGACAACTTTACCATCGGCAACCGTGAAGTTGAGAGAGAGGTGGTGTCCCTCCATTTTCCATCCCCAGGCATCTGCACCGGGTTCACCAAATACTGTGAAGTAGTACATCTCCGTGTTGCGCTTCGGATCCTGCTCCATCTCCCAGAGCACATGTTCCAGACTCATGATCTGTGTGCTGGTGAGGTATCCGCGGTGGCTGAGACCAGTGCTGAGAAGAGCATAGGCGAGGTGCCGCTGCTGTGGCTCCATGTCTTTGAGAGTCAATCCAATGCGCATGTCCTCCCCTTCGAAGGGTTTGGGGACGAAATGCCAGTTTTCCCTCGTTTCATCGGTCAGTTCGTAGGTGGCGAGCTTTCGCTGGTCATCGGAAAGGGCCTGAAGCCAGACTTTCGCGGCATCGGCCATTTCTTTGGCAGCTTCGTGAGCGGAGCCGGAGGAAACGCCAAGCATAGCAGCGAGGGAAAAGAGAATCGTTCGAACTTTCATGGACGCGTAGTTAGCCAAGGAATTGCAAAAAGAGCAAGGGGGCAATTTGCGCCGTCGGGGAATCGCAAATTCCCTCTGACGGGCGTCACATCGTGAAATTATCGGAGATCTGTAACCGGGATTCGCGTGGCAACGTCTATCCTGACGAATAATCGTGGGAGAAATCGCAGATTTTCGCTATCTTGCCGAACGGGAATCGCCCGGTCGGGAACTGGTGGACCATGTTCTTTTTTGAAACAACCCGGACAAAGTATCACGTGGAAACCGAACAGACGGAGACCGGGATCACAGAGTCCGAACTGGTGCAGCTCGCGCAGCGCGGAGACGAGGATGCGTTTGTCGAGCTGGCAATACGCTATCGGCCGAAAGTCTGGTCAACAGCGTCCCGGTTTGCCCGTTCCCGGGCGGAGCTGGAGGATCTGACACAGGATCTGTTTTTGAAAATCTGGAAAGGCATCGCGGGATATCGTGCTGACTCGCCTTTCGAGAACTGGCTCATGACAGTTGCGGTGCGGGGATGCTACGACTTTCTGCGCAAGCACCGGAAACGCCGGGAAAACGAAACCTTAGTCGATCCGCAGGAAAGCCGTGAAGCGCAGGATGAATCCAGCGAGCGCGTCCGGAGTCGGCGCGACGCGTGGGAAACGGTGCAGGTATTGCTTTCCCACCTCGATGCGAAGGATCGAACCATCATCACCCTGCTCGATCTGGAGGAAAAGGGAGTGAAAGAAACAGCGCGGCTCACCGGATGGAGCGAGTCCAATGTGAAAGTACGGGCTCACCGCGCGCGAAAAAAAATGCGGGGAATTTTTGACGAACTGGGAATGGAATCATGAAAGACGAAACTCAAATTGATGAAGCTCTTGGCGGCCTTTTTGAAAAAGCGAAGAGCGTAGAGCCATACGGCGAAGGAGGAGATTTCGGCTTCGAAACGCGGCTGCGGGCAGCGCTGGCGGAAGGTCAGATCGGATTTTCCGAATATCTTGCGCGTCTATCCTGGCGGTTCTCTTTTGCGGTCCTGCCGATTGCGATCGGAATTGCCGTGTTTCTCGCATTTCAACAACACGGCGATTTACCGGAGGGCATCGGCGGCCTCGTCGCGCAATGGTCGCAATACATTCCCGTCGGTATCTGATTATGGCCGGAAAAACAAAGGTAAAAGCAGGGTGTGGAATTGCGCTGGTATTCTCCGGAGGATTCCTTTGCGGGGCGATTGCGCTGTTTATCCTGATCGTCAAAATCATTCCACTCAGCGAAGGGTGGCGGGATGAAGAGTCGAAGGAGTTTGTGGTGAATCATCTCGCAGATTCCCTTTCGCTAACGGATGAACAAGTCGAGAAAGCGAAACCGGTTATCTACAAGGCCCTCGACCGCCGCTACCGCCACCGCAAGACATACGTGGAAGCAGATATCGAACTGACCAGAGAAGCGCTTGAGCAGTTGCGGCCGTTGCTCGATGAAAAGCAGGTCGAGAAGGCCGAGAAAAAATTCGCCAACTGGGTCGACGGAAAAGAGCGCTTTTTGCTGGGGAAAGAGAAGTTGGAAGAGTCTGCCGGGCAGAACGAATAGGTCCGCGTCAGGTGCCCGGAGGATCGGCGTCCCCGCCGACTCCGCCAGGCCACGCGGAATTCGCCATCGAAGTCACGGAGAACCGTGACCCTCCTGAACCAGGATCCCCTCCAACCTAAATCATCGAGGCAATCACGAGCGCTACCACGCTCATCAACTTCAGGAGAATATTCAACGAAGGACCGGAAGTGTCCTTGAACGGATCACCGACCGTATCCCCGACGACTGCGGCTTTGTGTGCTTCGGTGCCTTTGCCGAGTTTTTCCCCGTTCACCTCATACCCTTCCTCGATCATCTTTTTCGCGTTGTCCCACGCACCGCCGGCATTGGACTGGAAAAGCGCGAGCAGAACACCGGTAACGGTAACCCCGGCGAGCAAGCCACCAAGCATTTCAGCTCCACCGAAAAACCCGACCAGCACAGGTGCCGCCACCGCGAGCAGGCCGGGCTTTATCATTTCCCGGATCGCCGCCTTCGTCGAAATCTCCACGCACTTTCCGTATTCCGCTTCGGAGATTGCCTGGTCGAAAACTTTTCGGTCATCGTCGGACCAGTCGCCCATCGACTTTCCGTCGTTGCGGTTCATCGCGTCGAGACCGGCTTTCAGACCCGGGATTTCGCGGAACTGTCGGCGCACTTCCTCAATCATGGACATCGCGGCACGGCCAACCGCTTCCATCGAGAAAGCGGAGAACAGGAAGGGCAGCATGCCCCCGACAAAAAGAGCGGCGACCACTTTCGGGTCGGTTACCTCGATGCTCAAAGTTGCGTCGTGGGTTGCCTCCCAGGTGGTCTTGAAAGCGGCGAAAAGAGCCAGCGCAGTAAGGGCGGCAGAGCCAATCGCGAAACCTTTTCCGATGGCAGCGGTGGTGTTGCCGACGGCATCGAGTTTGTCGGTGCGCTGGCGAACTTCCGGCTCGAGCTCGCTCATTTCCGCAATTCCGCCGGCGTTGTCCGAGATCGGACCGTAGGCGTCAACGGCAAGCTGAATGCCGGTGTTGCTCAGCATACCGACGGCTGCAATCGCGATCCCGTAGAGTCCGGCAAGGTGGTAGGAAGCGAGAATCGTGGAAGCGAGAACGATGATCGGCAGGGCCGTGGAAATCATTCCGACGCCGAGGCCGGCAATGATGTTCGTGGCGGAGCCGGTCACAGACTGGCGAACAATCCCGATGACCGGCTTCGTTCCTGTTCCGGTGTAGTGCTCGGTGATGTAACCGATTGCGATCCCGGAAATGAGACCGAGAGCGATGGAGCCGAAGACGCCCATGGACGAGAATTCTTTTCCATCGAACGACCATTTCTCAGGGAGCACCTGTCCAATGATGATAAACGCTCCGATGAGCAAAATGGCACCGGCAACGATCTCGCCGATGTTGAGGGCGCGGTGCGGGCTGCCTCCTTCTTTCACGCGAACGAGAAAGGTTCCGATGATGGAGGAAACGATTCCGAGAGCGGCGAGCAGGAGCGGAAGCAGAACGCCGCCGAGGGGCAGATCACTGAATTCAGGCAGCACCATAAAGACGCTTCCCAGCACCATCGTTCCGATGATAGATCCGACGTAGGATTCAAAGAGGTCGGCTCCCATTCCGGCGACGTCGCCCACGTTGTCACCGACATTATCTGCGATCGTTGCCGGGTTGAGTGGGTGATCCTCCGGGATTCCCGCCTCCACTTTTCCGACAAGGTCGGCACCGACATCAGCTGCTTTGGTATAAATGCCGCCACCGACGCGGGCAAAGAGAGCGATGGAGGAAGCGCCGAACGAAAAGCCCGTGATAATCGTCATGACTTTGCCGATAGAATCGGCATCCGTTCCGATTGCGTTTCCAAAAATCAGGAGAAGTGTCCCGAGACCGAGCAGGCCGAGTCCGACCACTCCGAGGCCCATGACGGAACCGCCGGCGAAAGCGATTTTCAGGCCTTCACCGAGACTGGTTCGCGCTCCGTTCGTGGTGCGAACGTTGGCTTTCGTTGCGACACGCATACCGATGAAACCGGCGAGTGCCGAGCAGACCGCACCGACGATGAAAGAGATCGCCACGAGAGGGGAATTGTTTTCCGGATCACGGAAACCCATGAAGGCGAGAAGAACGGCAATGCAGACGACGAAGATCGCGAGGACCTTGTATTCGGCCCGGAGAAAGGCCATCGCGCCGACGGCAATGTTGTCGGCGATTTTTTTCATCGTGTCGGTTCCGGGATCCTGTTTGCCGACCCAGGAGGAGCGCCAGAAGGTGAAACCGAGAGCGATGATTCCGAATATCGGAACGAGTACCAGAAGGGCATTCATGTAAGCGGGGGTGTTTTGGTTAGAAGAAAAGGAAATGTTGTATACAAAATGAGAATCAAGGCAAGATTCTACTCATTAATTTACATACGGGAACGCGGGTATGTAGTTAATCGCACGACATTTACCGAACTCTGCGTTCGTTTTTGAAGCGGTTCTGTTTGATGCCTTCCGGCTCCGCCTTTGCCTCCTCCACGCGCTCGTGAAGCTTTTCGGAAAGCTCCGACATCACGCCCGCAAAATCTTCTCCTCCGGAGTGGGCGAGATTCTTGAGTTCCGCAGGATCGTTCTGCCAGTCGTAGAGTTCTTTTCCTTCCGCTCCCTTTTCGCCCCATTCCGTGTAGCGGAAACGATCCGTCCGGATGGAGTATCCCTGCATGTATTGGCTGAGCGCGGAATCCCGTGGCGCTACTGACGAATCATCCATCGACCCGGCGAGACTGACGCCGGAAAGAAATTCCGGAGCTTCCAATCCACTCAATTCCGCGAGTGTGGGGTAGATATCGACCATTTCGACGGGTGACTTCACCACACCGCCTTTTTCCTTCTGATCCGGGGAGGAAATGATTAAGGGAACCCGCGTCGCATTTTCGAACAGAGTGGTTTTCTGGTAGTGCCCGTGCTCACCCATGTGGTAACCGTGATCCGAGGTGAAAACCACGACGGTGTCTTTTGCCAGACCCGTTGTTTCGAGTGCGTCTAACACTTTTCCAATCTGCGCATCCGCGAAACTGATTGTCGCGTAGTAGGACTGGATCGCCTGCCGCGCCAGATCGTCTGCCAGATTGATCTGTTCCTTTCTTCTGCGGATCGATTTCAGGGCCGGTTCCGGCAGCGTTTCGTCATATCCCTCCGGCACTTCGGGCACAACGATCTCGTCGAGGGGATACATCTCGAAATACTTCTTCGGCGCTACGTAGGGTGTGTGGGGCCGGAACAAACCGACTGCGAGAAAGAAAGGTCGATTTTCGCTGTGATAGCGTTCCAGTTCCTTCACTGCCGCATCGGCGATCATGCCGTCGGTCTGCTCTTCGTCGGTCCCTTCTGCAGCGAGCCAGCTCAGCGTCGCTCCAAAGGTTCCGGGGCGGAGGGAGAAAATTTTCGGTTCCTCCTCCACATCGCGACCGCGGGGGTTGATGGTGTAGTTCCACGAATAGGGATCGTCGTGGCCACTCGTACCGATGTGTTTCGGAACGTTGTAGTGATAAAGCTTTCCGATCCGTGTTGCGAAAAATCCGTTGTCCCGATACAGCTGCGAAACGGTTTTTACATTCGGAATGTGCTCACGAATGTAGATTCCGTTTCTGTGGATGAGTGTTTGGTCAGGATATAAGCCCGTGAGAAATGAAGCCCGGCTTGGACCGCACAAGGCATACTGACAATAGGCTCGATCGAACCGGGTGCCCCGCTCTGCGAGCGCATCGATATGCGGCGTTTTCACGAGGGGGTGTCCGTAGCTGCCGATGTCGCAGTTGAGGTCGTCACAGATGAGGAAAAGAACATTCTTTTTCTCCGCAGCCGTTGCCGGGAAAAGAACTACGAGAAGTAACAGGGAAAGAAAACAGCGGGTCATAGGCGCGAGAGTAGAAGACCGCTGCAAAAGTGGCAAGGCCCGCGATCAAACAGGGTTGGGCCGAAAACTCAACAGGGTGGGGTCACCCGCCTAACCCTGTTAGCTGTTGGATTTCCCGTGTGATATTTGCCCGGGCTGATTCTTCGAAAGGGACGAAGCTTTCTGTTCGGAAAATGGGGTTTTCCAGCATGCTCTTCAGAAACGCCACTCTTCCGTCGGCGTAGTCCGAATCGGAAACGTGATCATACTCGCGGCGAATCGCGTCGCAGTATTCCTGATACCGCTCCGGGCTGCCCGCGAGGATTTCCAGATCGAGATCGCAAAGGAATTTTGCAGCTTCCGTGAACGGAAGGTTTGACCCGTGTTTCGTGGCGAGAATGAGATTGTGAACTTTGCTTGCGAATTGCCGGTCGAGGTGCGGGCCAATTCTTTCGGAGAAAAATCCCGCGCTGTCTTCTTCGTTTGAAGGCGACCCGGGATCGTAGACGACGTCGTGGAACCAGACCGCGAGTTCGATCTCTTTTGCCGAGCCGAGACGTTCGCGAAGGCTTCGGAGCATGGAATCGATATGAGACAGGTTGTGATAGCTGCGATGAGGTTCGCGGTAACGCCTCGTCAGTTCGTCAAAAACTTTCGCGCCCACTTCGCGGGGAATCTGTAGTGTGTTTGTAAGGATGAGGAATTCCTCCCTCAACCGATTCTCGAGCGGGACGGGGACAAGAAGATGGAGTTCCTCCAGACTTCGATAGTACTCCATTTGCGGACGGGAAAGATCGATCCCGTGTGTTTGAATGATGTCTGCAAAGGCGGAGCCAATCTCGTGAGTGCGCTCGCGCCAGCCCTTGATTTTAGCCCTCGCAAAACTGCCGCCGGGAATGGTGGCGGTGGAAAAACCGTTCTCCCGAAAGCGATTCTCTTCGTCGGGATCGAGGGGCAGAAGACCTGCGAAATAGTCAATGCCCTCCTCTGTCTCGTAGATCAACCCGTAGAACTTTCTTCCCCGCAGAGATTCGAGTTCCTTTTCGAGTCGTTCGAAAGCCGCTGCATTTCCGTCCGGAAATGACCCGGACTGACAGGTGATCAGTCGCAACGAAGGCTGTTCGACGAGGATTGTCTTCATGCGCAGATCAGCCGAACAACATCATCTGCGGATCGTCCTCTTCATCGTCGTTGTCGCGGTTCCTGGCGCGTTTTTTGGGAGGCGGAGCATCCTCGAGCGGGAGGTTTTCCCCCTCCAGTCCGGCAAGAATTTCCTTGGCCCGGTTGATGATGGTATCAGGAAGTCCCGCAAGTCTCGCGACCTGGATGCCGTAGCTCTTGTCAGCCGCGCCGGGTATGATTTGCCGGAGAAAGATGATCTGGTCGTTCCACTCGCGGACGGCGATGTTGAAATTGTTTACCGCCTGTCGCGAATCGGCGAGCTGCGTCAGTTCGTGGTAGTGGGTTGCGAAGAGGGTGCGGCAGCCCACATGGTCATGAAGATGTTCAACGACACTCCAGGCGATGGAAAGCCCGTCGTAGGTCGCCGTGCCGCGCCCGATCTCGTCGAGAATAACAAGGCTGTTCTCCGTCGCGTTGTTGGCGATGAGCGCTGTTTCGGTCATTTCCACCATAAAAGTCGACTGCCCCTTGGCGAGATCATCGCTCGCACCGACGCGTGTGAAAATCCGGTCGACCAGACCAATCTCGGCGCTTGCGGCAGGAACAAAGCTGCCGATCTGCCCTAACAAAACGATCAGCGCTACCTGCCGGATGTAAGTTGATTTACCGGCCATGTTCGGCCCGGTAATCAGCATGAAGCGATTCTCGTCCGGCGACATTCCGGTGTCGTTCGGAACAAACTTTTCCTCCCCGATATTCTGATCGAGAACGGGGTGGCGTCCTTTTTCGATGATGAGATTCTTCGTTTTGTTGAGAACAGGCCTGGCGTAATCGAAGAGGCGGGCGACCTCCGCGAAGGAGGTCATCACATCGATCTCGGCAAGGGCGGCGGCCGTCGTTTGAATCGCTTCGAGGTGTTCGAGAACCGTTTCGCGCAGATTGAGAAACTCTTCGTATTCGAGAGTTTTGAGCCGTTCATCGGCACCGAGGATTTTGTTTTCCACCTCTTTCAACTCCGGCGTGATGAAACGCTCGGCGTTTGCCATGGTCTGCTTGCGTGTGTACTCGGGCGGCACCTTGTCGAGGTGCGTTTTCGTTACCTCGATGAAATAGCCAAAGACCGCGTTATACTTGATTTTCAGCGAAGGAATTCCCGTCCGGTCCTGTTCGGAATGCTACAGCTTGGCGACCCACTGCTTGCCTTCGGTCGCTGCGGTGCGGAGCTCGTCAATGGCGTCACTGTATCCGTCCGCAAAAATGCCACCTTCCTTGAGCGGGGCGGGAGGCTCCTCGCAAATCGCCCGACCTAACAAATCAACCAGTTCGGTGAAGTCCCCGAGGCGCAGGGCGAGATCCTCGCCGAGCCGGCCTCCCTGCAGGGCGGCAAGATGTTCGCGCACATCGGGGACTTTCCTCAGAGACATTTCCAGTGCCTTGAGGTCTCGCGCGTTTCCCGATCCCTGACTGAGCCGACTGATCGTTCGCTCCACGTCACGTACCTCCGCGAAGGCATTGCGAAGTTCGTTGAGGAGAAAGGACTCGCGGATCAGCGCCTCCACCAGATCCTGTCGCGCCGTTAAGGTCTCGAGATCACGAATCGGGTGCAGGACCCAGTTCCGCAGTTTTCTTGCCCCCATTGGTGTGGAGGTGCGGTCGATCGCGCCGAGCAGAGAACCCTTCACCCCGTCCGAGCGGCTCGTTACGAGATCGAGATTTGCCTGGCTGGACGCATCAATGAGAACAAAGTTGTCGGTTTGATAGGCTTGTAGAGTCCGGAGGTGAGAGACGCTTCGCCGGAGCTGGGTTTCAACGTAGTGAAGAATTGCTCCCGCCGCCCCGATGGCAGCCCCCAGTCCCGCGCAACCGAATCCATCGAGCGTCTGGACTTTGAAATGTTGTTTCAGCGTGTACTCCGCCTGATCGAGAAGAAAGGTGTATCCGTCGTAATCCTGCGCGTTTCGCAGCAAATCGAAATCTGCCGCCTGTTCCTCGGAAAAAAGCAATTCGCTCGGCCGGAGCCGTGTCAGCTCGTCCTCGAATGATTCTCGATCGGTGAACTCGGTCACGCAGAACTCGCCGGTGGTGTGCTCGATGTAGGCAAAACCGATTTTCCCCTTCAGTTGATACACGGCGGCGAGATAGTTTGAGCGGGCCGAATCAAGCAGATTGAGATCGTCAATGGTTCCGGCGCTGATGATTTGTGCGATCTCGCGCTCGACGATTTTTCCGGGCTGCGGTTCGGTCGTTTGCTCGGCGAGAGCGACGCGTTTCC
>JAKSBG010000072.1 GCA_022361255.1 Verrucomicrobiales bacterium | reverse complement strand
CCCGCATGGAATCGCTGAGAGAGAAAGAGGGAATCACGCAGGCGCTGTCACCACTGTGAATCCCCGCCTCTTCGATGTGCTCCATGATCGCTCCCACGACGGTAGTTTCCCCGTCGGAAATGCAATCGACGTCGACCTCGGTTGCGTCTTCAAGAAAGCGGTCAACGAGAACGGGGCGATCCGGTCCGGCATCGACTGCTCCTTTCATGTATTCGCGAAGCGCGTCGTCATTGTAGACAATCATCATGGCGCGACCGCCGAGAACAAAGGACGGACGCACCAGAACGGGGTATCCGATTTCCTTTGCAATCTCCACCGCTTCGTCGGCCGAAACAGCTGTCCCCGCCGGCGCCTGCTGCAAGCCGAGCTTGTCGAGAAGAGCGGAGAAATATTTCCGGTCTTCGGCGAGCTCAATGCTCTTCGGGGACGTCCCGATAATATTGCATCCGTGACGCTCAAGGTCTGCAGCAAGATTCAGAGGAGTTTGTCCACCGAACTGCACAATCACGCCCCAGCATTCCTCCTGCTCATAGATGTTGAGGGCATCTTCCAGAGTGAGCGGCTCGAAGTAAAGCTTGTCGCTGGTGTCGTAGTCCGTCGAAACGGTTTCCGGGTTCGAATTCACCATGATCGTTTCGAAACCGAGTTCCTTCAGCGCAAACGATGCGTGCACACAACAGTAGTCGAATTCGATTCCCTGGCCGATCCGGTTGGGACCTCCACCAAGAATCATGACTTTACGTTTGTCACTTTCCCGCGCCTCGTTTTCGATTCCGTAGGTCGAATAGTAGTAGGGCGTGTAGGCTTCAAACTCCGCCGCGCAGGTATCGACGAGTCGATAGGTCGGAACCACTCCCGCCTCTTTTCGCTTCACCCGAACCTCGTCCGGAGTCGCTCCCGTAATGTGAGCCAGTTGCGGATCTGAGTAACCGAGCTTCTTGGCCCGCTTGAAATCGAGTTGATCCAGGTCGGACCCGAATTCTTTTTCCCCGAGGACTATGTCCTCCAGATTCTTGAGGAACCAGGGATCGATCTTTGAAAGGTCAAAAATCTCTTCGAGGCTGAGTCCGGCTTCAAAGGCAAGCCGGACAAAGAAAATCCGCTCTGCATTCGGAGTCGCGAGGCGTTCGCGAATGTAATCGATATCCGGATTCCCGTCTTTTCCATCTCGGCCGAAACCGAAACGCCCGGTCTCCAGCGAACGAAGAGCCTTCTGCATCGCCTCTTTGAATGTCCTCCCGATTGACATGGCTTCGCCAACACTTTTCATCTGTGTCGTCAAAGTCGCATCGGCATCGGAAAATTTCTCGAAAGTGAAGCGCGGGCATTTTACGACACAGTAGTCGATCGTAGGCTCAAAACTGGCCGGCGTTTCCCGTGTGATATCGTTCGGGATCTCGTCGAGCGTGTATCCCACCGCGAGCTTGGCCGCGATTTTCGCAATCGGGAAACCGGTTGCCTTGGAGGCGAGCGCCGATGATCGCGAAACACGCGGGTTCATCTCGATAACGATCATGCGCCCGTTTTCGGGATTCACGGAAAACTGGATGTTCGATCCTCCCGTCTCCACACCGATCTCCCGGATCACCGCAAAAGATGCATCACGCATCAGTTGATACTCACGGTCGGTCAGGGTCTGCGCCGGAGCCACCGTGATCGAATCACCGGTGTGGACTCCCATCGGATCGAGGTTCTCAATCGAGCAAATCACCACGCAGTTGTCAGCGTGGTCACGCATGACCTCCATCTCGTATTCTTTCCAACCAAGCAGAGATTCCTCAACCAGCACTTCCGTAACCGGGGAAAGGTCCAATCCACGGCGCACAATCGTTTCAAACTCCTCGCGATTGTAACCAATTCCTCCGCCTGATCCGCCGAGCGTGTAGGCCGGTCTGATGATGAGTGGGAAGGATCCGATTTTGTTCGCGATTTCGAGAGCTTCATCAAGTGTATGCGCCACTCCGGACTGCGGCATGTCGAGTCCGATCTTCTGCATTGCCTCCTTAAAAAGAAGGCGGTCCTCGCCTTTCTCGATTGCATCGGCTTTCGCACCGATCATTCTTACCCCGGCTTCATCGAGATAACCGGAACGGAAAAGCTCCATCGAGGTATTGAGTGCCGTTTGCCCTCCGAGAGTCGGAAGAAGCGCGTCCGGCTTTTCTTTCTCAATGATCTTTTTCACGACTTCCGGAGTAATCGGCTCCACATATGTTTTGGCCGCAAACTCCGGATCCGTCATGATCGTCGCCGGATTGGAATTCACGAGAACTACCGTATAGCCCTCTTCCTGAAGCGCTTTACAGGCTTGCACTCCTGAATAGTCAAATTCACATCCCTGGCCAATAACAATGGGACCGGAACCAATTAGAAGGATTTTTTTAATCGACGTGTCGCGAGGCATGAAATCGAAGGGTAAAATTTGTCACCCCTTGCATTGGGAAACCCTCTTGGCAACGGGGGAATTGGAGTTTTTCATCAAATCCGGACCAAACACCCCACACCTACCCTCCGGATCAGCGACGGGATTTGGGAAAAAAACAAAGACCCGGTCAGCTGGCGCAGGAAAAACCCCCGTAAAACCTGCAAAATTGTTGCTGACCGGGCCTTGTTTCAGATGATTATGGGCACCTGATTTCAACCCTTAGTTTGAAAGCGAAACGAACCGTCAATGAATTGAGAAATCCGTCCGCTTTCACCCGAAAATAAAAGCACTCACCGTGCCAAGTGCCCTGACAACTCATCACAAAATTGCATCTTTTTATGACCATTCGCCCCGTAGAAAAGGCCGATATTGATACCCTGCTGCAGATGGTTCGGGAGCTTGCTTCGTTCGAAAAGCTTCTCGATCAGGTTGTTGCAACCGGAGAGGACTACCACAAAGCGCTTTTTGGCGAGCATTCGACCGCTGAAGCTGTCATCGCCGAAGAAAATGGCGAACCCGCCGGATATGCGATTTTCTTCCCTACTTTCAGTTCCTTTGTCGGCCAGAGCGGAATCTGGCTGGAGGACCTTTACGTGCGCCCGCCCTTCCGAAAACGGGGTATCGGCGGGAAATTGCTGCACTACGTCGCAAAAATCGCCCGGGACCGGGGCGCCCGCAGATTCGATTGGTGCGTACTCGACTGGAATCAAAACGCGATCGACCTCTATAGCCGCGCCGGAGGTGAAATCCTCGACGAGTGGCGTATCGTCCGCATGAATGAGAAGGCGATCGCCGACTTTGTTGCAAAATTCGAACTCCCATGAGCATCTCCGAAAATCTCCGGCACGTGGAAAACACCATCGCTGAGGCGGCAAACCGCTCCGGTCGCCGCCCGGATGAAGTGACATTAGTCGCTGTCAGCAAAACCTGGCCTGTGGAAACCATTCAGGAAGCGGTTGAGGCAGGGCATCGGGTATTTGGAGAAAACAAAGTGCAGGAGTTGGAACAGAAAGTTCCCGCGATGGCTGAGGACTTGCAGTGGCACGCCATCGGCCATCTCCAGAAAAACAAAGTGCGCAAAGTGATCCCGCTCTGCACCATGATCCACAGCATCGACTCTATCGGGCTGGCAGAGAGGGTGGATCGTATCGCCGGAGAGGAAGGACGGGGGATAGAAGGGCTACTCCAAGTGAACGTCGCCGAAGACGACGCAAAATTCGGTTTCTCCGTCGCAGAGGTTCGAGCTGCCGTCGAAAGCCTCGCTGAACTGGAGCACTTGCGGATCCTCGGCCTCATGACGGTCCCGGCTTTCGATCCCGAACCGGAAAACGTCCGTCCACATTTTGCGAGACTGCGCGAGCTGCGCGATGAACTGGCAGAAAGCGCCTCAATTTCTCTTCCTCACCTCTCCATGGGAATGAGCCACGACTTCCCCGTTGCCATTGAAGAAGGTGCAACCCTGGTTCGAGTCGGGTCCTCGATTTTCGGGAGGCGGGATTACGGGTAGTTGCGATCTCAAGGTCATCTGCACCCGCTCGCAAAAAATGTAGCGACGCATTGGGCACTGCAGGCAAGATGCTCCTACGAGATTTCGCCATTGCCCCTCTCCCGTTTTTCTTTCAAGATCGCATAGCTGTCTTTCAACTATTTCCACTATGTCCGACCCCACCAAACGCTCCCCGATGTTCGTTCTGAGCATGATGATGTTCCTCCAGTTCTTTGTTTGGGGAACGTGGTTTTCCACCATCAACGTTGCACTCGACACTGCCGGACTCGGCGAATTCATCGGCGGTGCCTATGCGGCAGTTCCGCTCGGAGCGATATTTGCCCCCCTCTTTCTCGGGCTGATAGCAGACCGGTTCTTCCCTTCCCAGTTTATCATGGGAGTTCTTTTTCTCGTCGGTGGCGTCCTCATTTTTCTGGCCGGCGATGCCGCAGAAAAGGGGAATGGACCTCTTATGTCGAAACTCTTTCTCGCCCACATGCTTTGTTATATGCCAACACTCGGGCTGGGGAATACTATCGGTTTTACCCATTTGAAACGTCTCGACTTTCCGAAAATCCGGGTCTGGGGAACCATTGGATGGATCGCTGCCGGACTAATGGTCGGAATGTTAGGATGGAGCGCCGATCTCGGCATCATGAAACTGGCAGCCTACGCCTCGTTCGCTCTCGGGGTTTTCTCCTTTTTCCTCCCTCACACACCGGCACCCGCGAAAGGGCAGAAAATCGACTTCGACACCTTGCTCATGGTGGATGCCTGGAAACTCCTCAAGAAACCGTCGTTTCTTGTTTTCATTGTCAGCTCGCTACTCATCTGCATCCCGCTCGCCTACTACTTCGGGATGACGGGCAGCTTTCTCACGAACACCGGTTTCACCGAAGCTGCCTCGACCATGACCATCGGGCAGATGTCGGAGATTTTCTTCATGCTCCTGATCCCCTTCTTTTTCCGTCGGCTCGGAGTGAAATGGATGATTCTCATCGGCATGCTCGCGTGGGTCGCGCGCTACCTCCTTTTCGCATTTGGCGCACCCGACCAGATCGCCTGGATGCTTTTCCTCGGCATTGCGCTGCACGGCATCTGCTACGATTTCTTTTTTGTCACAGGCTTTATGTATGCTGACCATGTTGCCCCGAAAGAAGTTCGGGGGCAGGCACAAAGCCTTCTTGTCTTCGTGACCCAGGGCATCGGAATGTGGATCGGCTACGCTATTGTTTTCGGGCACAAGATCCTTCCCGGATATACGGGGCAGGCCACCAAACTGACGGAATCAGCAGCGCTCTCCACGGCGATCACCGGAGCCAGGGAACAGGAAACTCTCACTTTCGCTCAATCTCTCGGTAAAATGTTTTCTGTGAAAATGCCGGATGGAATCGATTCCGAACTGCTGTCTAAAGCGATGGAACAGTGGAAAGCTTTCTGGATGGTACCGGCCATCATGGCGCTGGTCATCGCGGTGATTTTCTTCGCTTCTTTCTGGGACAAGACAAAGGTGTCCGAGGAAGATGCCGCCGGATCCTGAAGGACCAAATCGGCTGGTGAACAGGGTTGAGTCGCCCACCCAACCCTGTCAGGTCCCCGCCTATACCCTGTTTGCTCCGCCTGAATCGCTATGAGTTGGAGAATCGCCGGAATCAATTTCGATCATTTTCACATGGGCGATCTGCTTCGGATGGCCCACGAGCACCCGGATGCGGAGATTGTCGGAATCGCTGACGAAGACGAGTCCCGCATGTTTGAAGCCAGGTCAAAATTCGGGCTTTCTCCCGATCAGGTTTTCACGGACTACCGGGAGTGCCTCGATACAACACAGCCCGATCTGGTCATTCTTTGTCCGGCACCGGCGCGCCACGCGGAATGGGTCGAAAAGGTCGCACCGTCAGGGGCGCACATTCTCATGGAAAAGCCGTTCGCTGCCTCTCTGGCCGAAGCGGACCGAATGATTCTCGCGATGGAATCCACGGGAAAGACGCTCGCGATCAACTGGCCTCTCGTCTGGCGCCGGTCACACGTAAAAACCCGTGAGGTGATTCGCTCGGGAGCTATCGGCGAGGTCTGTGAAGTTCATTTTTACGACGGCAACCGGGGTCCCCTCTGGCATGGAGCAGACAAAATCGAACGCGAACCGTCGGAAGAGGACAAAGACGCGAGCTGGTTTTACAAAGCAGCAGAGGGAGGAGGCAGCCTGCAGGACTACCTGGGCTACGGCACGACTCTGGGGACTTGGTTCAACGAGGGAAAGAAACCGGTCGAGGTCATGGCGATGTGGGATCTGAACAGCAACGGACTCGAGGTCGATGAACACAGCATCACCGTGGCTCGTTACGAAACGGGATTGTCGAAGTTCGAAACCCGCTGGGGAACCTTTTCCGACCCGTGGGTCCAGCAACCGCAGCCGAAGTGCGGTTTCGTCGTCAAAGGTTCGGAAGGGACCGTTTCGAGTTATGACTACGACGACTTCATCACCGTGCAGACGCCCGGGTGGCCGGAAGGGCAAAGAGTGGAAGCTCCGGAACTTTTCCCGCCGAACTCCAATCCGGTGGAATATTTGATCGACCGGATCGATGCAAATCTACCAATCGAAGGCCCACTCAGTGTGGAGATTTCCCGGATCGGTCAGCAGATCGTAGACACGGCCTTTCGAAGCGCCCGCGAGGGGAAGGCGCTTCCCCTCATCGAGTGAGTTACGCTTCCCTATTTCGAAACACTCGTAAGAAGGAGATCGCCCTCCCCGTTGAGTCTCTCATTGATGGAACCACGAAGACGGTCGACTCCGCGTCGGATTCGCGCCTTCACAGTACCCAGCGGGCTGTCGATCCTCTCGGCAATCTGCTTCTGAGTGAGCCCCTCAAAGTATGCGAGCTCGATTACTTCCCGCTGCTCGGGTGAAAGCTTCACAACAGCATTGTTGAGAATGCGTCGGGCATCGGAGCGATACAATTCTTCGCGACCGGTGGCACGCTTCTCCGGCGCCTCTCCTTTGACTTTTTCCTCGAACCGGTCGTAGAGCGCGCCTCTCCGCTGAACACTTCGGACCCGATCGATCGCGCGGTTTCTCGCGGTGGTGCAGATCCAGGTGACGAGACTTCCCTTCCGCGACTGAAAGCTGTCGGCTTTCTTCCAGACTGTCGTGAGCACTTCGTTCATGATGTCCTCCGTGTCTTCGTAGTGATTTAACACCTTGAAGGCAGTGGAGTAGATCAGGGCGGAATACTTCTGAGTGAACTCGGCGAATGCCTGTTCATCTTTCGCCGCAATCCGCTCCATAAGCTCCGCTTCTGCTTTTCTTTGCGCCTTTCTTTCTTCTGTTGTGTTCATAGGTTGTCTAGGATTTGTTTTAAACAATGATTACCATTTGTCTATGAACAAACATTAGACAAGTGTTTTTTTTGAAAATCGCGTTCTCAGTTTTCTCTGAATGACGTAACCGTTATGCCGCAGGAGTTATAAGAACTATGGAAGACGCTGATAATGAATACTTTGAGATAAGTGCCGTAGCACGTCTCACAGGCATCTCGCCTCATGTCCTTCGCGTATGGGAACGCCGGTATGGTGTCGTCGAGCCAATCCGCAGCGATACGAAACGTCGCAAATACACCCAGCCGGACATTCAGAGGCTCTCCCTCCTGAAAACTCTCGTCGACAACGGGCATTCCATCGGATCGATCGCCTCTCTCTCGATGGAGAAGCTCGCGGAGCGCGTCGCAGGAGTTCTCGCGTCCCGCGTCGACGGGGAAAATCTTGAGGAACATGCCCCTGCCGGAATCTGTCGGGTAGCTGTCGTTGGGAATCTGGTTAAAAAACCGGTTCGCGAAGCCGCCGACGCGGCTCCGGCTTTATCAGTGATCGGGGAATTCTCCGACCTGGAGGCAATGTCCGCTACACTCAAAGAGGGGGCAGCCGACCTTCTCATCGTCGAACAGAAGACGCTCTTCCCGGAGGACCTCGACACCATTCACAAGGTTGTCGAAGAACAGAAATTCCGTCGCGCCATTGTTGTCTATCGATTCGCCCGTGAAGATGTCGTGCAACCGCTGGATATCAGGAAAATCACGGCACTTCGAGCACCGGTAGACGCAGCGGAGATCCAGCTTTCCTGCATCGCCGATGTGCAATTGGCGTTGCGGTCAGGAGAGAAAAAAGATGATGCCGAGATCGACGATCACCCCACATTTGAGAGACCTGCCGGAGCAGAAATCCCGATACGGCGGTATTCGGACGAGCAACTGGTCCGAATCTCCAATGTTTCCTCGGTCGTAAAATGCGAATGCCCGCAGCATCTCGCGAGCCTTCTCTCCGGTCTTGCCGCCTTCGAGAGCTACAGCGAGCAATGCGAAGACCGCAGCCCGGAGGACGCAAAACTTCACGCATTTCTCCACGAAACAACGGCGGAATGCCGCGCGCAGATGGAATCCGCCCTCGCAAAAGTGCTCGAAGAGGAAGGCATCGAAGTCTGACCGAAGCGCGCAGCAACAAGCCGGAATCTCGCCGCTTCCGCGACGAAAACAGTGCTCTGCACTCCGATTCGGACGGGGAACGAAAGCCATTTACAATCGGCAGGATCAACCTAAGTTTCGGCTCACTTTCGCCGGGGCATTCCGCAGGCGGTGGAGAGTGGTTACAGGCATGTCTATTGAGCTGACACGAAACTTTTCGATCATTGCGCACATCGACCACGGGAAGACGACCCTTTCGGACCGTCTTCTCGAGATGACGCAGACAATTTCTCAACGCGAGAAGCAGGACCAACTGCTCGATTCGATGGATTTGGAGCGGGAGCGTGGCATCACGATTAAGTCGCACCCGGTGACAATGGATTACGCCGCCAAAGACGGCAAAACCTATCAGTTGAATCTGCTTGATACCCCCGGTCACGTCGACTTTTCCTATGAGGTGAGCCGTAGCCTTGCCGCCTGTGAGGGGGCTCTTCTGCTCGTCGATGCCGCTCAAGGTGTCGAGGCTCAGACGGTGGCGAACATTCATCTCGCCCACGAAGCAAATCTCCACGTCATTCCGGTCATCAACAAAATCGACCTGCCGAACGCGGATGTCGATGCGGTGAAAAAGCAGCTCGAAGACATTCTCGCGATCCCGGCGGAGGAGGCGATCGAAGCGAGCGCGAAGATGGGAATCGGGGTCGAGGACATTCTCGATGCAGTTGTCGCGCGCATCCCTCCCCCGGAAGAGCCCGAAGACGAAATCCTGCGTGCGTCCGTTTTTGATTCGGTCTTCGATGCCTACCGCGGAGTTATCAGTTACGTCCGGGTAGTCACCGGCGAAGTCAGCCGCGGCACCCGGATTCGCACGATGGCGACCGGGAAAACCTACGAGGTGAAGGAAGTTGGCGTTTTCACCCCGAAACAGACTTCCCGCGAAATGCTGAAAGCCGGGGACGTCGGCTATGTCATCGCGAACATGAAGACTTCCAGCGAAGTCAAAATCGGCGACACGATCACCGATTCCCGCAACTCCGCGCCCGAGCCTCTGCCCGGTTTCAAAGATATCCAGCCGATGGTTTTCAGCGGGATCTACCCCGTTACGACGGACGATTTCGAGCAGCTCAAGCTCGCGATGGGCAAGCTCCAGATCAACGATGCCGCCTTCAGCTACCAGGCCGAAAGCTCCACTGCTCTCGGTTTTGGATTCCGCTGCGGCTTTCTTGGCCTTCTTCACATGGAGATCGTCCAGGAGCGTCTCCGTCGCGAGTTCAACATGGATGTCATCTCCACGTATCCCGGTGTGGTTTACAAGGTGAAAATGACAAACGGGGAAGAGGTTGAAGTCGACAACCCCAGCTATCTCCCCGAACCGCAGCTAATCGAGGAAATTCTCGAACCGACTGTTCGCGCCTACATCATGACGCCGAATGAATACATCAGTGACATGATGAAACTGATCGGAGAAAAGCGGGGCATGCTGGAAAACACCGAAACGCTCGATTCCACCCGGGTGCTCCTCACCTGCATTCTGCCCCTCAACGAAATCCTCGTCGATTTCAACGATCGCCTCAAAAGCATGACCCGCGGCTACGGCAGCATGGACTACGAGCACGCCGACTACCAGGCGGGCAAGCTCGTCAAAATGGATATGCTCATCGCCGGGGAAACGGTCGACGCTTTCTCCGTGATCGTTCACCGGGACAAAGCGGAATACCGGGGCCGCCATCTCGCTTCGAAGCTGAAGGAAGTGATCCCCCAGCAACTGTTCACCGTCGCCATTCAGGCAACGATCGGCGGAAAGATCATTGCGCGGGAAACGATCAGCGCGATGAGAAAGAACGTTACCGCGAAATGCTACGGCGGTGATATTTCCCGGAAACGCAAGCTGCTCGAGAAGCAGAAAGAAGGGAAGAAAAAGATGAAAGCCATCGGCAAAGTCAACATCCCGCAGGACGCCTTTATCAAAGTTTTGAAAACGGGCGACTGATCCCCCACTCTCCACGACATGTTTTTCATCAAGAAGAAATCGAAAGAGGAACTCGCTGAGCTACCTCTGGACAAAGATGCGCGCAAGGGCGGCAAAGCTCTCGTCAAAGGAGTAAAAAAATTCCTGCGCTACAACGACGATCTCATCAGCGACGAACGGAAAGAGCTCATTGCGGAGAAACGGGGTGAGTTTGTCGAGGCACTCGAAAATCCTGATCTGAAGCGGAAGGACGTCGAGAAACTGGCCGAGGACCTTACCGAAACCTGCAAAAAGTCAGTAAAAGACTACCAGGCATCGGCCTGGAAAGAGAATATCGAAGTCATTTTTGTCGCCGTCGTCATCGCGATGGGGATCCGCGCGTATTTCATCCAGCAGTTCAAGATTCCGACCGGCTCCATGCAGCCGACCTTGAATGGTATTGTGGCATACCCGACTCCGGACATGAATCCGAAGTCCACTTACCACGCCCCTGAAGATTACAAGCGCCCCGGCCTTCCGAAGCGGGTCTGGGACAAGATTTGGTACGGGAGAAGCCATGTCGAATGGATCGCGAAGGAAGACGACCACATCCTTCTCCAAAGCTCCAATATTTACGGGAAAACCCACTTCATCTTCTTTCCACGAACCTATCTCGTCACGAGAAACGGACATAAATACAGCGCTCCGGGAACCGATTCCCGTATTCAGATGCTGCTGAATCAGCAACTCATCGGCTCTTCTTTTTCCCGGATCATTCCGGTGAAAAAAGGAGACATTATCGCGCGGGGATATGTCGATACGGGAGACCAGCTGGTGGTCAACAAATTCGTCTACCACTGGAAGAAACCGAAACGCGGAGATGTTTTTGTTTTCAATACCCGGGACATTCGCGGCATCCAGGCCGGACTCGATCCGAGACAGGGTTCGCAGCACTACATCAAGAGACTCGCGGGAACTCCCGGGGACAAAATCAATATCATGCCTCCGAATCTGATGATTAATGATAAAAAGGCAGAGGAGCCGGGCTTTCTCCGCGTCATGTCGCAGGAGGGCTACTACACCGGATACACCAAAGACGGCAGCCGGATATCTGTGGAGCTCGGGGACGAAGAATACTGGGCCCTGGGCGACAACAGCGCGAACAGCTCCGACTCCCGGATGTGGGGAGCCGTCCCGGAACACCGCATCGTCGGTCGCGGGGCGTTTGTCTACTACCCCTTCGGTCACCATTTCGGCAAAATTCGCTAACCATCCCCACGCCTTTCATCCGTGGAACCGCCCTCAGAAACCTCCGCCGAGATCGTCCGCCGCAGCGGGTCGAATCTCGCTTTCGCGCTCGCGGTTCTACCAAAGAGAAAGAGGCGGGACATGGGAGTGTTCTACGCATTCTGCCGGGTCGTTGATGACCTCGCTGATGATCCTGACATCCCAATGGAGGACCGTCGCGCTGGTCTTCGTCGATGGCGTGAGCTTGTTCGCGGGGAAGTCGCAACACCCGCTGCCGGCATCGAGATCGAATTTACCGAGCTCTCTGCCAGGCGACGTCTGAATCCCGATGACCTCGAGGCAATCGTCGACGGAGTGGAAATGGATCTCGATCCACCCGAGTTTGAGACAAAAGAGGACCTGCTGCGATACTGCTATCGCGTTGCCAGCGCGGTCGGTCTCGTCAGTATCGAAATTTTCGGTTACACCAATCCGAAATCCCGTGAGTATGCGGAACAACTCGGCTACGCCCTGCAGTGGACGAACATCATGCGCGACGTCGGCGAAGACGCGGCAGAAGGTCGCGTCTTTCTTCCCCGTGAGGATCTCGAACGCTTCGGCCTCACGAGGGAGGATATTCTCGCAAGAAAGCCGGATCTCGCCAGCTTCCAGCGTCTCATGAAACATGAGACAACCACCGCCCGTGAATTTTATGCGGAAGCCGAACGCCTACTCCCGGCCGAAGACAGAAAATCCATGTGTTCCGCAGAACTGATGAAACGTATTTATTCCGGTATCCTTGACCGGATGGAAGACGACGGCTACCGCGTTTTCGAAACGCGCTACCGCCTTTCCAAAGCGAGAATGATTTGCGAATTTCTCCGAGCCAAGTGCTGTGGATAGCTAAAGAAAGAAATGGAAACGCTACGCTTCAAACACGCCCGTTTTTCAGCCAGACTTCCCGTCGATTTTCGCTATTCGCTGAGTCACTACTGGATGTCCCCCGTTGAAGACCAACCGGGATACTGGCGTGTCGGCTTTACCAAATTCGCGACCCGGATGCTTGGTGAGCTTGTCGAAGCCAGATACGAGGTCAAAGAAGGGCAAGACGTTTCCTCCGGACAGCAAATCGGATACGTTGAAGGGTTCAAAGCAGCAAGTGACCTCTTCTGTGTCATGGACGGAAAGTTTGCGGGCGGAAACCCGATTCTCGAAGAGGATGCCTGCATCGTGAAAAGCTCTCCCTACGTCGACGGCTGGCTCTATGCCGTTCACGGAGAGCCGGAGGAAACAAGCGTCGATGTCCAGGGCTACCACGATCACCTGAGCGTCCTGATCAACAAGATGCAGGAGGAAGGATACTAAGGCCGCTTCGCGGTAAACCTTAAATCTCCAACATGGAACTTTCCGGTTAGGGAACTTTGAACGTTGAAAGTTCCGCGTTGAACGTTGAACGTTCTCTCCATGCCTTCACGCTACATCATGATCGGCGGCTTTCTCGGCGCGGGAAAGACAACCTTGATTCAACGCTTTGCCAGCTATCTTGACGACCGCGATGAAAAGGTCGGCCTCATCACAAATGATCAGGGTGCCGGACTTGTCGATTCGGCCATCGGACGGTCAAACCGCTTTCCGGTGGAGGAAATTTCCGGAGGCTGTTTCTGCTGCCGTTTCAATTCCCTGATCGACGCAGCAGTCAATCTCACCGCCGAAACCCGACCCGATGTGTTTCTCGCCGAGCCGGTCGGGAGCTGCACCGACCTCGTCGCAACAGTGAGCCTGCCATTACAACAAATCTACGGGGATGACTACCTCGTTGCTCCGCTCAGCGTGCTGGTCGATCCCATCCGCGCAGGCCAGATCCTCGGAATTGGTGACGGGAAGAAGTTTTCAGAAAACGTCACCTACATCTACCGCAAGCAGCTGGAGGAGGCGGAGTTTATTGTCGTCAACAAGCTGGACCTCCTCGATGAATCCGGTCAAAACGAACTGCGCAAGGCTTTGGAGAAAGAATTTCCCGATGCCACCATTTTCGAACTCTCCGCACGCGAAGGCACTGGGTGCGAGGCCTGGTTCGAAGCCGTCCTCGCCGCCGAGATGAACACCTCGCGCTTTCTCGATATCGACTACGAACGATACGGCGACGGGGAAGCATTGCTGGGCTGGCTCAATGCCACCGTCGAAATCACCGCAGACAAAGAGATCGAGGAGTTCGACGCCAACGACCTTCTCGTCCGCATTGCCGGCGCGCTTCGCACCAGTCTGGAGTCGGCGGGTGCGGAAGTCGCTCATCTCAAAATGACCCTCAACCCGGTCGGTGATGAATACGAACTCGCAGCGATCAATCTTGTCCGCGGCAATTCTGATCCGGAGCTTTCTCACCGGATCTACGAGGAAATCGAGGATGGCATTCTCCTTCTCAACATCCGCGCCGAAGTCGACCCGGACACACTGGAATCCTGCGCCCGGGAAGCTCTTCATCAGGAGATCGAGAAAGCCGGCGGTCTTTCCCTCGAAGTAAAACACATCGAACATTTCCGGCCGGGCAAACCGGTGCCAACCCATCGAATCACCGCCGGGGCCTGATTGTGAAAGCCTTTCTCGGAGTATTTGTTTCTGTCGTTCTTGGATCGACATTCTGCTTCGTCTTCTGGGTTGTTATCTCTCATGAATACCAGTGGAGTGACATCGCTCCCTACAAAGGCAATTTCGTCAGCGGCTGGTGGACAACCCTGCTGATTTCGGCCATCGCGCTGGTGGGAAGCATCGTAATCGGAGCGCTCCTGACGAGCGGACAACTTTCCCCCTGGTCGGCTCCCCGCGTTCTGTCCCGAACCTTTGTCGAGATCATCCGGGGCACTCCGCTGCTCACACAGATCCTGATCGGCTACTACCTCGTCGCTCCTGCGATCGGATGGGACAGCCGGTTCGGAGTGGGCGTTCTTATTCTTTCCTGCTTTGCCGGTGCCTACCTTTCGGAAATCTTCCGCGGAGGTATCGAATCCATTCCTTCCACCCAATGGCTCTCAGCCAGAGCGATCGGATTCACCGATGCGCAAACCTATCGCTTCGTTGTCATTCCTCAGGCCATCCGCCGGGTCCTTCCCGCATCAGCCGGGCAATTTGCCAACCTGATTAAAGATTCCTCACTTCTTTTCGTGATCAGTGTTCACGAATTTACGATGCAGGCCCGCGAAGTGAATGCGAACACTTACGCGACCTTTGAGGCTTACCTTCCGCTCATCTTCGGGTATTTCGTTCTGACCTTTCCGATTTCTCTGATCAGTCGGCATCTCGAAAAACGCTTTTCCTATGAGCATTGAGACACACGGCCTGAGAAAACAATATGATTCGACCGTTGCGCTAAGTGACGTGTCGGTTTCGGTGGGTGATGACGTTCAGGTGCTCGCGCTGATCGGGCCTTCCGGCGGAGGGAAGTCGACCTTTCTCCGCCTCATCGGCGGTTTGGAAAGACCGTGCTCCGGATCCGTTTCGGTCGATGGGAAGACACTCCCCGACGGGGAACGTGCCCTGCTCGAGTGGAGAAAACGAAACGGCTTTCTTTTCCAGGCCTTCAATCTTTTCCCCCACCTCACGGCAGAGGAAAATGTGATTCTCCCACTGGTCGAAGTTCATGAAATTTCCCGCGAAGAAGCAACCGCCGGAGCAAGAGAAGTCCTCTCCCGGTTCGGGCTCGGAGACCATCTCGCCAAACAACCAGGCCAACTTTCCGGAGGCCAACAGCAACGGGTCGCACTTGCCCGGGCCATCGCCCACCGCCCCCGGTGGCTTCTCCTCGATGAACCCACCTCTGCTCTCGATCCGGAGATGAAAGCGGAAGTCCTCGACCTCATCGACGAGCTCAGGCAAAACGGGCAACGCATCATTCTCTCCACCCACGAAATGGGATTCGCGCGCCGGGCCGCCGATCATGTCGTGTTCTTGTCAGGAGGAAGGAAGCTGGAAGAAGGCAATGCGGAACGGCTTTTCACCAGCCCGGAGACAGCGGAGGTCCGATCCTTTCTGCAAAAAGTCATGAAATGGTGAAATTTTCGAAACGGATGCGCGAAAATTCCCTGGAGGAGAATGACACCCGCCAAGACAACCCGTTTATCGACCATGAATTCCACCCACAGCCCAATCGAGGCCTGCCTTCTCGCCTCTGCGATTTTACTTCTTTCCCTTCCCGCAGCCAGCGAGGAAAACGACGACGGCGTGCGACCATGGACGCGCAAGGACGGAAAAGTCGCGGTCGGTAAACTCATCGCTGTGGAAGAAGAGCAAGCCGTCATTTCCCTTTCGGAACGGCAGCAGTTTCAGGTTCCTGTTTCCGAACTTTCCATCGATGACCAGCAGTACATCAAGACCTGGACACCGCCACTCCCCGTGCGCCCGTTGCATGTTCCCAAAGAAGCTCGCTTTGCTGATGGAAACTGGTATCTCGTAGTTCACGGCAAGATCTCATGGGAAGAGGCAAAGAAACAGGCCCGCCGGAAAAAGGGAGTTCTCGCCCGGATCACAACACAGGCCCAACTCGAAGCAGTGACATCCATGAACGGGGAGAAAAGCTATCTCTGGCTCGGCGCTTCCGATAAGAAGAAAGAGGGCGAATGGAGGTGGCTCAATGGAGATCCGGTGACCAATCCATTCTGGGACAGAAACGAACCAAGCAACGGCAGCGGAGAGGACTACGTCTCGATGCGCCCGGGCGGAAAATGGAATGACCTCACAGAGAATTCCCGCTGGGGAACGGGGTACGTTGTGATGTGGGAAGGCGAATAGTCCCTTCATTCCCTGTGACAGATTCTGGACACGACCGCATGCTTCTGTCAGTGTCCTCACATGGGTTGGCTCATCACAATCGCAGTTGGATTCGTAGCCGGTGCGCTCGGACGTTTCGTCATGCCGGGTGAAGATCCGGGCAAAGGTTGTCTTTTCACCACACTCCTCGGAATCGGCGGCGCGGTTGTCGGAAAGTTTGTCGCCGGCTTTCTCAATTATTCCGATCCGGATGCAGGAAAGGTTTTCGACCTGCCCAGTCTCGCCCTTTCCGTGGGAGGCGTCGTTGTCATCCTGGTCCTCTACCGCCTGATTTTCGGGGAGAAGAAGAAAAAGAAGCGCAGCCGGAAAAAGAAGGACTGATTCCGCCCCCGGATCCGCTCGTTAATGCACCGCCCAGGGGATCCACCCCGCGCGCAGGCCCGCGAGAAGACCAGTCACAACCAGCGACGCGAGAATCGTGGAGTAGAAAACGGCCGCCGCAGCGAAGCGGCTGTTGCCGTTGAATTCATGTGAAAGAAGCGCTGTGTTCACCGCAGTCGGAGCAGCCGCCCCGACGATGAGAATGGCCGCGGTAACGCCATCAAACCCGAAAACCCAGGTGAAAAGAACCGCCATCACCGGACCTCCGATCAGGCGAATCGCGAGTGCGATACCGAGGTTGCCACCCGGGTGCGGCGGTTTGGTTTTGGAAAGTTGAACACCCAGCGTGATGAGGGCAAATGCGACCAGCGAGCTCGCCAGATACTCCAGCGGCACCCAGACAAAGGTTACGTCCTCCAGCGGATTTCCCAATGACCGGAGGGTCAGCGCGGTCAGAATCGCCCACGGGGACGGCTGTTTCAGAATGGGGAGGATCCAGCCCTTTCTCTCCTCACTTCCCGCATTCGCGAGAAAGATGCCGAGAGAAAAACTCGTCAGGTTCATTGTCGCGAGGACAAAGACCTGGATGACTCCCCCATACTCCAGGAATGCCAGCGTCATCAGCGGAATGCCCCAGTTCCCGCTGTTGTAGATCATGGTCGCAAGCTGCATCGAATAGCAGTCCACCGCGTTCTGCTTTCTCAACCGGCAGACCAGCCAACTGAGAGCACCCATCGAACAGATAATGCACACGGTAAATCCCACAATCGAGAGACCAAGTTTTCCGCCCAGATCGGAGGTGGATAGTCGGGTCAGGATAAACGCCGGAACAAAGAGATAGATATTCAGTTTAACCAGCGTCTTCAGATCGATATCGAAAATTCGATCCAATCCCCAGCCCAGCCCGGCAAGAACGAGGATGGGAAGGCAGACTGAGAGAAAAATATCGAAGAAGACCGGCATGAGCGGAGCGTCAGCGCGGCACGTTCAACGCCCAACGCGGAACAATCAACGCCCAAGTGCCCTCCAGCCGGGGCTCACTCCACCGACAGGTAGGCCAGCAGGTCTGTCATCTCCTCGACAGTTAAGGTAGCTTCCAGCCCCTCCGGCATCAGGGATGTGCCGAGTCCTTTCATCGACTTAACGTCGGTGCGGGGGAACGTTTTATCTATTCCTCCCGGCATTCGAACGACGACTTCTCCGGTCGATTCGGAGCGGATCATTCCCGTGACAACTTCCCCGTTGTTCAACTCAAACAGATATGCCTGAAACTGAGGCGCGACTTCGCGGTTCGGGTCGAGGATTCTCTCCAGCAACGATTCTTTCCCCGCTGTGGCGAAGGAGGCAATTTCCGGCCCAAGCTCAATCCCCTGCCCTTCATGAGATTTGTGACAGGAGATGCAGGCTTTCATGAAAGCCAGTTTACCTTTCTCTTTGTCGCCCGGTTTCTCGAGCGCCTTGCGATAATCGGCGATTACGTCGAGGCGTGAAACAACCGGGGGGAGCACCTCCGAAGCAAGGGAACGTACAGCTTCGGTTTTGTGAGAACGCAGCGCCTCGACCAAACTGGCGGGAGCCTCGGCGAGGGCAATTTCCTTTCCGCGAAGGCGCTCGAGAAAACGGGTCGACGCTGCCGTATTTGAAGATACCCGATTGGCAAACTCGGCACGCGCACCTGCCGGTATCGAACCGTAGTGATCGACGAGAAAAGGAACATTTCGAATCGCGGCAATGAGCTTTGAAGCAATCGCGGCCCCGCCATCCGAAAGAAGCGTTTCTTCGAGGAGCTGTTGTCCCGAAGCGCCGCCGAGCTGGGAAAGAATGGTGATAGCCGTAGCCCGCTCCGCAGCAGACTTGTCTGCGTCCTTCAATGCTGCCGATGCGGACGAAAGCAGAGGCTTCCATTTTTCATCCGTAACGACAGGCGCAGTTGACTGCCCGCCGTAGGCAACTCCCCGCAACAGTGCAGAAATCCGTGAAGCCAGATCGGCGGTGACAGGCCGGCCCGCAAGCGACTCGCTGATTTCACCAATCAGTTCCGAATCCCGGCTCCGGCCAATCATAGCGAGAAGTCCATCGCCGAGACCGCCTTCGGCATTCTCCGGAAGCGCTTTCCACGCCGCACGCAAATCATCAACGCTTCGCAGGGAATTCAGCACCGCTGCCTCCATCCAGGGATCACCAGTGGCGGCTTCGACCTGATCGAGCAGTGCCGTTTCCGAAGCCAGCAGTGCCGGGAAAGGGCCCACCGGGGGAAGCGGATCAGCCGGCTTGCCGCGCTCGTAGAGAAGACGTCGCGCCGTCGTGCGATGCCAGTCATTGTCATGACCGGTGAGTGTGAGCAATTCCTCATCACTCGCCGCTCCGAGGTCGGGAATTTCCGGGCGCTCAAATCCGTCCGGTTCGACGAGATAGATCCTGCCCCGCTGAAACCCGCTGTTGAGATCGACGTGCTTTTTGATCGGCTCGGGCAAGGACCAGGGGTGTTCGATCGTTTCGCGATACATATCCGTGATGTAGAGGCAACCATCCGGCCCGTTGCGGAAACTCGTTGGGCGAAACCAGTTGTCGGTGCTGCGAAGAAACTCCGTTTTCTCGTCCGGATCAGGCCTCGTTCCGACGAGAGCGACAGATCCTTCCTTTTGCTTCACCACTTTGCGATGCACCAGGTTACTGCCCACGTCTCCGACAAAAACGTTGTCCCGGTAATCGGGACCGAACGCCGTTCCCCAGTAGGAATGCACTCCCGTCGCCGAAGTGAAATACCCCGAGACCCGGCCTCCGCCTTCGACCACGCCTTTGACGACTCCGGCAACCCGCCAGCGGGTCCGCACAATGCGCCAGGGTTCGTCCGGACTGATCCGGTAAACCGGAGCAGCGGCTCCGTCGTCCGGTATGTTGACCAGCGGTGCAGGAAGACTGTACCACGGGTTTGGTTTCACCTGACCACGCTCATACGCAACCCAGACAAGGTGCCGCGAGTTGCTGCAGACAAAGCGCCGTCCGCTCGAGTCGAAAGACATTCCGTATTGCTCGGTACCGTTTTCCGGACGGAGGTCGAGCTTCTCCGGATCAAAGGAAAAATCCGCACCCCGCAGATTCACCGGTTCGAAAGAATCGTCACCCGGTTTGGAAATGATCCCGCCGTTCCGGGCGGTCGCTCCCCAGATTCGATTGTCCGGCCCCCAGCGAAAGCTGTTGAAAAGCGCCTGCATGTTCAGGCGTGGGGCTCCCTCGCCGAATCCGGTGAACACCACTTTTTCTTCATCGCAAAGTCCGTCGCCGTCCGTGTCCTTGAAATAGAAAACATCCGGAGTCGCCCCGACAAAGACCCCTCCCTTGTAGCAAACAATCGCCGTCGGCCAGCGAAGTCCTTTTTTGAAAATGACGGATTCATCAAACACGCCATCTCCGTCGGTATCGGTGAGTCTTCGGATTTGCCCGAGCATTTCATCCCTCCGCTCCGAATACCCGCGCATCTCGACAATCCAGGCTCTGCCTTTTTCATCGAAGGTCATTGCAATCGGGTCATTCACCTCCGGCTCATGTGCAGCGAGGCGAAGATTGAAACCGGGGGCGATTTCAAATGTCTCCATCACATCGGCCGGTTCTGTCGCCGGAACGCGGGGAAACTCCTCAGCCGACAATTCGAGCGGGTCATCCTGCGCCAGTAGAAAAGTGGGACCGAAACAAAGGGCGCAAAGGAGGAACGTTTTCATCTCGTGTTACAAATGGTTCAACGGTAGAAAGTATTTCGAAACTGACAAAAGTATGAATCGCAGACAATTCGCAAAAATGGCGGGTATCGGTACAGCGGGAACTGCCGTGGGGACAATTCCGTTCCTCCCGAAAACGGCCAACACAGCCAGCGGGGAAGAAATTATCGACATTCATCAGCACGTGAATTTTCACGCCCGCAGCAACGAGGAATTACTCGCCCATCAGAAAAAAATGGGTGTTTCGAAAACTGTCCTTCTTCCCTCCGGATCCGCCCTCGCAATGGGCTCCACGCACAAAGGAAAATCAAACGGACTCGCCGCCCGCGTCTTTGGCACCTTTGCGGCAGCCCGCCTCGCCAAAGCCCACCCCGATGCTTTCTCGTTCTTCTGCAATGAAATCCCCGATGTGGAGGGAGCCGACAAAGAATTGGAAAAATGGCTCGAAGACGGAGCACTTGGAATCGGCGAGCAGAAATTCAATCTCGATTGCGACTCCGCCCCCATGATCCGCATTTACGAAGTTGCCAGTGCCTACGAAGTGCCCGTCCTCCTTCATTTCCAGCACGGCATGTATAACAAGGGATTTGAAAGGTTTCACAAAATCCTCGAACGATTTCCCAAAGTAAATTTTATCGGTCACGCGCAGACCTGGTGGGGAAACATCGACGCGAACCACGAACAGAAAAACCTCTACCCGAAAACCAAAGTGACCCCCGGAGGATTGACGGACAAATACCTCGCCGACTACCCCAATATGTTCGGCGACCTTTCCGCCGGCTCCGGGAAAAATGCCCTGAACCGGGATGAAGAGCATGCCGTCGCCTTTCTCGACCGCCACCAGGATAAACTGATGCTCGGAACAGACTGCGCCGATGCCGTGGGAGAAGGCGACAAGTGCTCCGGCTCCGGGCAAATCGCCAACGTCATGAAATTCGTGACGGATCCGAAAGTGCGGGCTAAAATTCTATCCGGGAATGCAAAGCGTATTATCAAGCCGGGTTAGGGAGGTCGCCCCTCCTTGGCTTCCCCATCCTACACGCGATACGATCCCGTCATCACCGCCAGCGGCCCGCCCAACGCCGAGCGCCCCAGCCAGATAGCGCGTGGTCGGCGCTTGCTACGCGATGGCGAAGGTAACTGGTACGATGTCAGTAAGGTTCCTGCGAACCTCGAAAACGTCCCCGGATCGAAGATTCGATGCCCTGACCGATGCTCAGGCTGAGGAGCGGTCGGTGATTGAAAGAGTTTT
>JAKSBG010000073.1 GCA_022361255.1 Verrucomicrobiales bacterium | reverse complement strand
TTGAAACCAACTCCGACTTTCAGATCCTTGTCTTTCGAAATTTTCGCCGCTTCAATCACACGACGGACTCCGGCGGCATCGGTCGCGACCGGCTTTTCCATAAAGACGTGCTTTCCCGCCTCAACCGCCGCTTCGAAATGAAATGGGCGGAAACCGGGAGGGGTTGTCAGAAGAACGACATCAATTTCCTTCAAATCCATCACCCGCCGATACGCGTCGAGCCCGACAAAACGATGCTCCGGATCCACTTTTACCTGATCCGGAGACGGTGCATTTTTCTGCAACACTTCGCGACTTTTCTCAAGTTGTTCCCCGTTGATGTCTGCCATCGCAAACAGCTCGGCCCGGTCATCCGCGGCGAGAGCCTGCGCTGCCGCTCCGGTCCCCCGCCCACCGCATCCAACCAGGGCGACTCTGACTTTTTCACTCTCTTCCGACTGCCCCTGCACTCCGGAGGGAAAGGCGGAAGCGGCTGCCGCGAGGACGGCGGATTGCTTTACAAAGCTACGGCGTTCGACAGATTCATTCATCGCCCGACACTAGCACCTTGCATGGGAGCAAGGTCAAGGGTGTGGAAAATGGATTCGCGCCATTCGAAGATCTCGCCTCCGTGAATCTGTTACTCGATACTGAACCGTGATGATCTTTTCCTCCCGCCGCCGATTTCTTTGTTCTACCGCTGCTGCTCTCGGCGCGCCGCTTTCCGGACATTCAGCAGGCCCACTTTCCGGACGAATCAAAATTGCGGTGAAATACCACATGATCCTCGAACCGGAACTTTCCGTGAAGGAAAAACTGGAGATGCTTCGCGAAGTCGGGTTCGACGGCGTTGAGCTCAAGGTCGATGAAAAAATCGACCTCAACGAAATCGAGGCAGCATCGCGGGATACCGGCTTCCCCGTTCACGGAATCGTAAACGCATCGCATGAGGACATTCGCCCCGCCGTCGAGCTCGCTCACCGGCTTGGATGTGATTCCGTTCTCGTGTTGGCCCGGGAATTCCCGGACCTCACCTACGGGGAAAATTTTTCCCGCTGGCAGAAAAACGTGCGGACTGTCCTTCCGCTCGCCGAGAAGCACGGCATCAAACTGTGCATCGAAAACGTGCGTGCCACTTTTCTGAAGACGGCGGAAAAAATGGTATCGTTCATTGACTCTTTCGAGTCTCCTGTTGTCCGTTCCTACTTCGACCTGGGCAATACGATCACCTGGACCGAACAACCGGCCGAGCACTGGGCGGAGGTCCTGGGTGAGCGGGTCTACAAGCTCGACATCAAAGACCGTGGCCACTCCGAATTCGGGGAAGCCGAACGGAAACGCGATGGTGCCGTGGGTACGAACGGCGGCGAAGTTCATTGGGAACGTGTCAGGAAAATCCTGGATCGAAACAATTACTCCGGCTGGGGAACTGCCGAAGTGCCGGGAGGTGACCGGGAAAGGTTGAAGCGGATGGCCGGCTGGATGCGGGATGTGCTCGATTTGTAGTCAGCTCATGCCGGGGCAAAGCACCGTCGGGACAATTCCGTGACCGGAGATTTTCCGGGAGCAACCTCACTCCTTCAACTGCGCATCAAACCACGCCGCAGCTTTTTCCACCATTTCGTCGAACCACTTCTGTCGCCCTGGAAAAGCGTGAGGCGCCCCGGGGATTTTGTGCAGACCTTCTGGGATACCCAAGTCGCGCATTTTTTCCCGGAACTTCTCCGCGTGAGTTGTTTCCTGATCTTCCGCTCCGGTGATAAATAACATCGGCGGGTCATTCGCATCGAGATGGGTCAGTGGCGATGCCGCCTTCCACTTCTCCGGAACTTCACTTGGCTTGCCGCCAAGAAACTGCACCCAGATGTTCGGCTTCTCTCCGGGAGGATTCGGGTCGGAATCTTCGATATTCTCATGATGGCGACGAAAATCCGTTTGTGCCCCCATCGGAACAGCGGCCTGAATCATACTGCTTTGCTCCGCGTTCCCGCCGTCCCCTTCCAGTTCCGCGACACCACCCGAAGTTCCTAACAGAGCCGTTAAATGCCCGCCTGCAGAGAGCCCGATCGCCCCGATTTTCTCCGTATCGATTCCGTATTTTCCCGCATTCGCCCGTAGAAAGCGCACCGCTGCCTTGCAATCCTGAATCTGCGCCGGGAAGGTTGCTTCACCGGAGAGACGATAGGAAATTGTCGCGGCAACGTATCCTTTGGCAGCTAGAGCCTTCGCCACATTGCCATGATTTTTCCGCGTTCCGCGCCACCATCCTCCGCCGTGGATGCAGACAATTGCGGGGAGCTCACCCTCCAGTGATTTGGGGCGGTACAAGTCCAGCTGAAGTTCCCGGTCGCCGTATGTTGCGTAGACCAATCCCTCGTGAGACTCCAGTTTTGGGAGGACTTCTGCAGGGATTTTCGTGAAGGGGCCACCGGGATGCGGCGCTTTGGATTTGTTCTGACCGTCGACTGACACCAGCAAGCCAACGGAAAGCATAAACACTATCATAAATCGAAGCATACGGGATGCTGACGGTTTTTCTCTGATTCGGCAAGGCTCGAAACGGACAGAGTTAAAGCCGGCTTGATGACCACCGCGGCTCCCCTGCTCGTTTTCCTCCAACGAACTCGTCCGTTGATTTCGATCGAAGTTTCGCTCATGATCCTTCCCATGGTCCGAATCATTCCCCACCTCATCTTTATCGCTTTTCTACCCATGCCCGCCCTCGCCGAACCACAAGCCCCCCTCGCCCTGTGGCCCGCCGGAGTTCCCGGCGAAGCGGACCTTGAACTTCCGGACGAATCCGTCACGCTGAAAGGCCCCCACCAGATCGAAATCATGTCGAACGTCAGCACGCCACAGCTGACCTGGTATCCGGCAGAAAACCCGAACGGAACGGCTGTCATCGTTTGCCCCGGCGGCGGCTACAACATTCTCGCCTACTCCCACGAAGGAACCGAAGTCTGCGAGTGGCTCAACTCACTGGGCGTTTCGGCCGCACTCCTCAAATACCGCGTCCCCCGGCGCGAGGGTCGACCGTTTCACGAAGCACCGCTTGAGGATGTTCATCGCGCGATCGGCATGATTCGCAACCGCGCAGACGAGTGGAAAGTAGATCCGGAAAAAGTCGGAATTCTCGGATTCTCCGCCGGAGGAAATCTTGCGGCGAAAGCGATTACCTTCAACGGGGAGCGCACCTACGAAACTGATCCGAAACTCGATCACGAAAACGTTGTTCCCGACTTCGGTGTGCTCATCTACGCTGCCTATCTGCTTGAGGAGAACAACCCCGACAACCTTGATCCTGATATCAAGGTGACTGGTAAAACTCCTCCGACATTTCTCGCAGTCGCGCATGACGACAGAAAATTCGCCGAAGGTAGCGCCCGTTTTTACATCGAAATGTTTCGCCAGGAGCGCCCCTGCGAGTTGCACATTTTCCAGAAGGGCGGGCACGGGTTCGGGTTTGATAAAACCGATGAGGAAGTTCGCCAGTGGCCTGCCCTTGCCGGCAAATGGATGGAAACAATGGGCTGGTTCAGTGCAGACTGAACCAGGCAGCCGTCTCGGCTGTGATCAGAAAATTGAAAACCCCGTGGGCGAGGATTCCGGGCCAGAGTGATCCGCTGCGCCGGTAAAGCCAGCAGAAAACCAGCCCGTAGAGAAACACCGCGACAAAACCCTGCCACGAATAGAAGTGCAGGAAAGCGAAAACCAACGAAGCAACCACCGCTGCTGTTTTCACACCGATTTTTCCGGCAAGGCCGCCAAAGAGAAAACCGCGAAATATCACCTCTTCACAGACCGGTGCGAGAACAGCCGCGAGGACGAAGCCCCAGAAAACACGAAACCGGGAATCGATCAAATCCTGTCGAATTGCATCGGGTAGCATTACCGCTTCCTCAACGAGGAGTTGCATCACGAGTCCAATCAAAGCGAGAGGGAGCAGTCCGAATATCCCGAACCAGAAGAGGTTACTCGTCTTCCAGCCGGGACGGCGAAGGCCGAACATTCGCATTGTCGCTACGACGCCCGGTGTAAGCCTCCGGATCAGCCAGGCTGTCGGAACAAGCATAACGATCAATCCCGCCCCGACGAGGTAAGGCAAATATCCCAATGCACCCAGAACGATTGCAGCGACAAGACCAACCCCGAGAGCAAATGCCTCTGCGAGAAGAAATTCCCGCCAGATCAACGGCGTTCTCCATCGCGAAACGAGACGGCTCGCGTATGGATGAGGTGCGGTTTTTCTTCCCTTCCGGAACCACCTCAATGTAGCAAACAGAAGGAGAACCAGGAAGAAGGCAACAGACAAGTCGGCCAGCGCCCCCGTCCGGATCATACGATGGCCGCGGACCTCCATCCATTCCTGAACGGAGATGTTGTCCTCATATTCCGCGAGATAATACCACTCCGGCAGATCGAGCTGAGACTCCACTTCGTTGTATCGACCTGCGACCCATTTCGCCAACTCATCCGGAATATCCTCCCCGGACTCCATTGCCTCCACGAGGCGAATCTGCATTCCCGGAACGCATTCCCTGCTCCCCTTCTCCAGCAAAAGCGCGCAATACTCTGAATCGCCGAGAACGTGAAACACCAGGGCCCAGTGTGGGATCACCTCAAGTGGCAGGGAATCCGCCTCCAGCGCTCCGTCGACAAATTTCTGTGCCGCCCTGCGCTCGCTTTCGACATCAAGCCGCAAAGCTTTCTTCACCACATCCGGGTACTGATGGGCGACATATTGCTGAATCACGGTAGCCTTCGCGCTCTGCTTGAACGCAAAGATCTCTTTCTCTTCGTCAGCTACGGGATCCGGTTTCCACGCGAACCAGAGACCGCCTGCCCAGATCGCAGTGAGCACCGCGACCTGCAGCCACACTCTGCGTAGGGGTTTCTCTTTTCTCTGATCCGTCAGCGAAGATTCGATAAGAGAAAAGAGTCAACCGCACAGCTGAATCAATCCAGAAAAATCCGGATGAATTCAGCCAGCGGTGAAAGCTGCAGCGGGATTACTCTGCCACAACTGTGATCGCTTTCTTTGCGAGAGTCTTTTTCTTCTGATTTGTCACGTAGCGGACTTCGTAGTCCCCTGCTTCGGTCGGCGCAGTGAGATCATTATCCTGACCGTGCTGAACGTAAATATAAGATCCGTAGGCTCCTTCTTCCGCATCCGGTTTCACAATGGTGATGAAGTCACCTTTGTTATCCGGGCCCTTCCACTTTACGCGAAACTTTTCACCAGCCGCCACTTTCGCCGGCACTTCGAGAAACTCCGCCGTGGCTGCGATGATTTCGATCGGAGCCGAAGCTACCGTCTTTCCTTTGGCACTGACGAAACGAATCTCAGCTGCGCCTGCGTCTTCAATCGCCGTCAGTCCGGTGGGAGACTCTTCATTCGCCGTGTAGAAATACTTTCCGTATTTGCCTTCGGCTGCATCGGCCGAAACGATCGTGACATACCAACTCTTTTCGCGCGGTCCGAACCATTCCACCTTCACTTCCCCGCCTGCAACGACAGACTCCGGCCCTTTCACCGATGCCGAGAAAGGACGAATGACCACAGGAACGCGAGCGAGAGTTTTCTTGTCGAGACCTTCCACATAGCGGACCTCGTACGTATCCCCGGCGTCTTCCGGCGCAATGATCGATACGATTCCGTCGTCGCTGTTTGCGGTGTATGCGTAGGATTCGTAGGCGCCGTCACCGGCATCCTTTTTCACGATCGTAATAAAATCGCCTTTCGTATTCGGCCCCTTCCACTTCACTTCAAAACGGGATCCGGCCTCCACCGCTTCCGGAGCTGACAACGTGGCATCTGCTTCCAGAATCGTGAGGGGAATCGAAGCCAGCGTAATGCTCTCCCGACCGGTGACGTAGCGAATTTCCGCCTCTCCCGCATCAGCCAGCGCACGAACTTTGGCCGGATTGCCGTTCGCTGTGTAGGCATAACCTTTGTAGGTTCCCGCCTCTGCACCTTTCGGCACGATCGTCACATAGTCTCCTTTGTTGTCAGGCCCGGTCCATTCCACCATGACTTCGGAGCCGGCACCGGCTTCTGCCGGGGCCTTCAATGTCGCCTCCACTTTTGTCACTTCAATTCCAGTACGCCCGAGCACCTCGCCTGTCTCGGCCCGGTAGCGGATTTCACAGGTTCCCGGCCGTATCGGAGCCGTCAGTTTGCACGGGCTTCCCTGACGGGTGTAGACGTAGTTTCCGTTTTCATGGTCTTCAGCATCAGCCGGAACAATGGTGAGGTAGTCGCCCTTGTTTCCCGGCCCTTCCCAGCTCAGCTCAAATTCCGAGCCTGCCGGAACCGTCGCGGGAGCGGAAATCGTCGCCGGGTCGAGCTTCGGTTTTTCCATCTTTTCCTCCGGAGCCGAAACCGTGGATACTTTTTCCACTGCGATTTCCAGGGCATCTTTCAATGTCGCCGCATCCTGAGCCTGGAGAAAACTCCCGCCCGTTTCATCGGCAAGACAACGAAAGGTTTTTGATTCCTCCGCGGTCAGATCGAAGGCCACAATGTGCGTTTTAAAAGCAATTCCTTTCGCCGCAAGCTGGCCCGCAAGCTCACACGGATCGCGATCACAGGTCTCCAGACCATCACTCACGAGAATCACGTTGGCCGCGTTCTCTTCAATTTGCAGATAACCAGCAGCACGTTCGACCGCGTCGGTCAGAGGGGTTTTCCCTTTGGGAAGAATCGAATTTACTTTTTCGAGGAAGGCCGCCTTGTCGACCGGTGCGGGAGGAAGCAACAGCTCGATGTCGTCGCAATTTCCTTTCTCGCGATGACCATACGCCATGAGACCGAGCTCCAGAGTCGGGTCGAGATCGGAAAGCAAACCACCTATGACTTCACGGGCGATCTCAATTTTCGGTTTTCCCTCAATCTGGCCCCACATGGACCCGGACGCGTCGAGGATGATGATGGTTTTACCGCCCTTCGAGGCCTCCTGAGCAGAAATGCGGGAGAAGCAAGAGCAGGAAACAGCAGCGATAAGAAGGGTGGATACAACAAGGGAGAAACGGGAACGAATCATATTCAGGGATAAACAGGGTTCTGAAAGAACGAATCGGGGACGGACGGATCAGGTTTCCCAATATGCAGAAAAAACATCGCGAAAGCAGATTTGAAGCCCCTTTATAAATTTATTATCATTTAAAAAATTAAACCTGTTGAGCTCACCGGAGATTCGAACGGAGCGCGGATGCGTCATGCGCAAGTCCTGAAGCCGGGAAGAACGTCCATCCGCCAAACCGCGTCCATCCCGAGGTCACAGACCTCAGCTACAGGTCCACCGGCCCATTCGTTCAGGAACATGCCCTCCTGTAGCTGGCCTCTGTGAGGCCGGGGTGCACGTCCATCCACACCCCACATCCACCCCGAGGTCACAGACCTCAGCTACAGGCCCTTCCGCTATTACGGAAAGATTTATGTTTACAGATAGTTAACATTTCCTAACTATTGCGATTGACATTCGCGAAAATTCTTTCTGCGAGCCTGTCAATTGACCAACCGACCACTCATGCGCCATGAACCACTCCTATTCCTACGAATCGAACCCCGGTCGTCCCGGACCGGTTAAACAACTCTTCTTCTGGCTCTCCGGAGCAGGGGCAGACACTCTCGAACAGTGCCCCGGCTGGGAGCAGCGAAAATACGTTGCTTTCGGAGCGACTGTTCTCGTCCCGACCGTCTTCGCCTTCATCGCCTGCGCCTATGCGCTGTCCACGCTGACAGACAACTGGAAAATCATCGTCCCCGTCGCATTGGCCTGGGGTCTAATTATCATGACGATCGACCGGGCGCTCCTGTCGATCTATCGATCCTACCAGCGGTTTCACCGCAAAGTGAGCCAGTTCTTTTTGCGAATCATTGTCGCTGCCCTCATGGGAATTACGATTTCGCATCCGCTGACCCTCCTGCTTTTCAACGACACGATCTCCGCCGTGATTGAAGAAGAACGGCAGGGCGAAATCGAAGAAGTCCGTCTCGCCGCAAACGAAGACAAAGCCACCGTCGAAACAAAGATCACCGACCTCGAATCCCAGATCGCGGATCAACGCGCGGATTTTGAGGAAACCTTCCAGGCTCAGTTCCTCGTCGAAGATGCCACCGTCGGCCTGACAGACCCCACTTCGGAACTCGATGAAGAACTCCGGACTGAAATGAACGCCCGGATCGCAAACGAAACCTCTGCTTTTCACAATAAGGTTGAAGACATCGACAAGCAGTTTGCTGAATTGCAGACCAGCTATGGGGAACTCCAGACTGACCTCGACCACTGGCAAAGAGAATTCGAGCGCGAAGTCAACGGCCAGCGTTCCGGCATTGTCGGCCTCGGTCCACGCGCCAAAAGCATCCGCGACGACCAGCTCGCCTGGCGCCGTGAGGAAGCCAAGCGAATGGCTGAGTCGCTTGAATTCCTGACCGAACAGCGCAACGACTACTCTGAGCGTATCAAGGAAACCGAAAAAGCGGTCCAGGGAGAGTTTATTGCTATCGCTGCCGCCAAGGCGGACCGCCTCAAAGAGGAGCGCGCCCGCGTCGCCGCTCTCAAGCAACAGGTCCAACAGTCTCAAGCCGACCAGTTCGTCGAGCAGCAGAATGCAATCCGCTCCACCATCGCCGCTCAGATCGATACCCGTCTCGCCGAGCTGGAGCGCCTGCAGGGTGAACTCGCCGCCATCGGCACTCAGGAACAGGAGCGTATCGACGGCATCGCCGCAGAGCCCCGCCGCGACATTCTCACGCAGACTCTCGCCCTCCACAGCCTCTTCGAAGCAGGAGCCGAAAGCGGAAAGTTCGCTCTCATGGCCTACCTCATCCTCGCCGGACTCTTCATGCTCATCGATACGATTCCGCTCGTAGTGAAGTTTTTCTCGCAGCCCGGTCCCTACGATGCCCTCGTTGACCGCGATGAAGTCCGCTTCGCACGCGAGCGTGAAGCCTGGCTCAAGAGCTACAACGAATACATGGACAGCCTGTCCTCCGGCCGCCTCCTCCATTTGACGCAGAACAAGCCGCTGGAGAAAGCCGTCATCGAAGGCATCGACAGCTCACGCGCAGCAAAAGAGTTTGTCGAAAACCTTATCGATCTCGAAACCGCCTTCGAAGAGCGGATCGAAACCGAGAAGGCCAGACTCGTCGAAGAGAAAAACCAACGCGCCAAGACTCGGGCGAAACGTCTCGAGAAATTTTCGGAAACCTTTTATGAGGATCTCAACAAACGAATGGAATCCTTCTTCGATCACGACGCCGCCCGAAAGGCCGCCGCACGTGGTATGGCGTGACCGAACGGCACAATGATTTGTCAATTGAACAGGGTTGGGTCACAGATCTGACCCTGTTAAGCCGGTCGGCAAACCCTGTTGAGTTGCCTGAGCATATCTGCCCCAGCATGGAGGGGCAGGTTCCACCCTGCCCGCTGCATCTTTGCTCGTGGTAATCCGTACGCGTTTCCCGTCACGGACACGTTTTGCGGGCAAGCAGGAGCTTGCCCCTCCACGTCGAACCTATATGCGAAGCAGGGAGGAGCAGGTTCCACCCTGCCCGTTTCCGTGGTGATCCGTAAACATTTCCCGTCACGGACGCGTTTTCCGGGCAAGCAGGAGCTTGCCCCTCCACGGCATACCTGAATGCGAAGCAGGGAGGGGCAGATTCCACCCTGCCATTGAGAGCCCCCCCTCAATCGACCTGGTCCCTGAAGGAACTCTTAAATCACGTCCTGATTGCGAATTCTACGGGCTCGTTTTCAACAAGGTTGAATCGGAAACGCTACCCTCTCAGTGCGCAGAGGAAACTGTAGCAAATGAATGCGATTCTGCGGAAAGTTGCCACTTTCCTGCTGATTTATTTCTATCTGCAGTTGCAAATCACTCCCCTCCTCCCAGCTTCCGCAAGAACGCGCGAAGGGCAGCGAGATCGTTGGCGGTCATCGATTCTGCATAGTGGGTGTGCATAAGGGCGCGGTCACTGCTCCACTCCCAGAGAATCCGGTCGCGCGGCAGAGTGAGTCGATTTCCTCCGGTGTCGCGAAGAGAAAGGATATTGTCGTCGCGCTTTTCGACGAGCCCAAGCAGGCGGACTCCGTTCTTCAGCTCAAATCCGTGGCTGCCGTAGCCTGAGGTAACGTTGACGGAAGGTTGAAGCACATCACTGGCAAATTCGCGCGGAGTCCCCTGCCGGATGGATTCCACAATGTCGGGTCCGAAAACGGGGCCTTCTCCATGTATATTGTGACAGGTGGCACAACCTTCCCGCTCAAAGATTCGCCAACCGGCTTCGGGATCGGCGCCCTGCCTTTCCATAACGAGGGCAAGAGCATCGTAGTCAGGATTATCCGGTGCGATGTGGGTGATGGCCTCGCCGCTTACGGGGTCGAGCCCCAGATTGGTGGCAATTTTTTTCGCTAGAATAACTGTTTCGCGGTTGTCGCTCTGTGAAGCTTTGGCAAGAAAGCTTCCAATCCCGGTCAGTTTCTTCACCTCCGCAGCCTGGAGCAGACCGCGCAGAGTCGGGCCAGTAGAAGTGGAATCAAGCGCATCACGAATCCGGTCAATCGCGCCGGTGGAGGTTTTCTCCCGCTCCAACAAATTGATGAGCGCGATCCAACTGATGACGGACCTCGTCTCGTTTGATCCTTCAGCCCGCTGCAGCAGGCTGGAGATTTCTATTTCCCCCGGTTCCACCATTGCGAAGGCCTGGAGGAGGCGCTCACGGTCAGCTCCGGGAAGTCCCGAATCGAGCAGGGTTTCGGTGAGGGAAAAGGCGTCACGAAACGACAGCTCATTGTCCGGCAGGAGCAGTGCAGCAGCCTTCGAACGAAAAATGGTGTCGTGGCTCTTGTCGTTTGCAATCGACTCCAGCCACCCGGAAAACCCCGAAGGCACTTCTGATTTCTCCACCAGGATTTCGATGACGCCCGGCAGGAGAGAAAACTCGGTCTTTGCCCGCTCGATCAGAGTCCCCGGATCACCGACGGGGATCTTTTTGTTCTTCATCGTATCGAGCAGGGCGATAGCGTCGACGCGGGGATCGCTCAATGAAGCGTCCAGCATAGCGCTGATGAGAGGCGTGCACTGCCAGGGCTGGCCGGCGAGGAAATAGAGATCGCACAATGCCCGGAGTCCGTGTTGCCGGATCACGGGGTTACGGGTTTGCTCGAGACGCAGGACAATTCCCTCGACCACGGTCGGCTTTGGAATCTCCGAAAGAACTTCAAACGCGACCTGTACAAGCTCCGCCTTGTCGCCGGCGTCGATGACGGCGAGGCAGACATCGGTGGCTTCCCGCTCGATCAGGAAATTTTTGGCGGCGGTGACAACCTGTTCCTCTCCGGATGTCGCGAGGGACAGGCTGAGCTCGGTCAGGCCGCTCACGTTGGTTCCGCTTTTTTCCATCGCAGCGAGAATGGCGGCGGAGAGTCGTGGAGAAGTGACGTCAGTAATTTTCCCGAAGACTCCGTGGTTGGTCACTTCCGGCCGGTCCCCGAGAAGGCGAAAGGCAAAGGCACTGCGATCACCCCGTGCCGCCTCAACGAGCTCCCGAAAGGCATTTTTGCCGGGCTGCTGCGCAAACCACGAGAGCGCTCCGCGGTATGCGGGCTTTGCCGGATCGTCGAGCTTTTCGCTCAGTTCCTCGACGAAATTGCGACGTCGCCGCTGCAACTCGAAGAGGGCTTCTTTCCGCACGAGTAGATCTGATGAATCAAGCAGTTCGGGAAGGTCAGAATTCGAGATTCTGTCGAGATCCACCGGCGTGCGCTGCTGACTACCTGCTGAAAGTAGCACGACGCTCCATCCCTCTTCGCCCTCGTAAAGGAAAACGGACGATCCGGCCTGACTTGAGGTGAGAAAAGGTTGCTCCACTTCCGCCACTACGGTCGCACTCTCATCACCTGTGGAAGGAAAGAAGGCGATCTGATTCCCGCGGGCGATCAGAACACCGTTGGCTCCGGAATTTTCTGCGCCCTGTTTCGTGAAACGGACCGGACTGTCGTGAACGCCGAATCGTCCGGGTAGAGCGTTGAGCTGATACCAGGCTTCGTTTACCTCTTCCCCCTCCAGAGAAACATGCAAATCAAGTTCGTCAGACAGGTAGAATTGCGAGATCGGACTGGCTGATGCCCATACTGTTTCAAAGAGTGTTCCGTCGCGACGAAACCGGACGAGGCCATTGGTCGGGACAATAACAGGCAGCCCGGCTGAATTAAAGGCGTGGTGCTCCTCCTCTGCTGACACGAGACCGTAGCACCAGCCATCGATCGACAGGGTCAGTCGCGAAAGCGTGAACGGCATGGCCGCATTTCCATACAACCTTTCCGGAAAGCAAATCCGCCCCTCACCGAATCGTTCGTCCGCGGCACCGTCTCTATCAGTGTCGCGGTAACCGGCAATTTCTCCATTTTGCACGACGTAGAGCCACTCACCGTCCCAGACGGCCGCGGCATCCGGAGCAAGGTCGGTAAGAAAGGGTTGAAAGGCAAAAGAAGAGCCCCCCTCACGGGGTTTTCCGACCCATGCCGTGGCTTTCTTTGCATCGTCGCTTCGAGTGAGAACGAAGCAGGAACCGGATGCCGTATCAATCAGCTGATACGGCTCGTGCCCTTTCGCCAGCTCTCCGGACGATTCCCAAATCCAGGAGGAGTCGAGACGAATTCTCCGTCCTTCTTTGGATGAAGAAAGTGATCGCAGGCCGCCTGTTCCCCCTCTGCTCACCCGGTAGGCCGCGGGGATTTCGTACAGCTCGGGATAGGCCGCGATTTCCCGAATCCCTATTACCTCACCCGGCCCGGTTTCGGGCACGGAGATACGTATAGCCGTGAAAAGTGCCCGCTGCTCATTTTCGATAACAGTGGTCCGGCGTTTGTTTTCTCCGGAACGAAAATAGAGGCTTTGCCAGTCGCCTTCGGGAGTGAGTCCCTCAATTTGAAGAGCAGAAGGTTCGCCGGTTTCCCACTCCAAGACCAGACCGGCAATTCGGGAAGCCTTGTTCCAGGCAACGCGAAAAGAAACCGGCCCCGGCGAGGCAGCTTCCCAATAACTGACGGGGTCCCCGTCAATCGCGGACGCAGGCAGCCGGTCGTCGGCTACATTGGACGACAGGGCCGAAGCGCGGGCGCCGGTCAGCAGGTTTTTCCCTGGGTAGCGAAGGGATTCCGGAATCTCAGGCAAAGTGATACCGGGAACAGGGGTGCCGGGCTCCACAGCTTTGAAGTTGTCGTCATTCAAATTGCCTGCGGCCCAGAGAAATCCTCTCGTTACGAGATCCAGCCAGGCGTGCTGCATCATCGTCGCCGGATCATTGCCGACCGATACGGCGAAGACTCGTGCGCTTTTCGGCCCAAAACTGTGACGCCATGCAACAGGCTGAGAGCTTTCTCCGTCGGGAACGTTCCCTTCCGCCAACAGAGTGATTCTCTGACTGACCGGAGCGAGCTGGTAGAGTTCCTCCGGGCCTGTTGTCCACTCTTCCAAACCGGACAGGATGGGATCTTTGGTCGCTCTCCATTTCCACTCCACAGGGCCGATGCGAACCCCGGTGCCTTTTGCTCCGGAAAATTCCGGCCACGGGGAAGCGGCCGAAGAAAAGGAACGGAGGGCTCCATGAAGGAGAACGGCCGGCGTTCCCTCCCGGTGGGGAGCGAGGATGCGATTGATGTAGTCAGTATCACCGACGCGAGGAAAGCAATGATTGTGCACGACGATGTCGTAGCCTTCCGCCCAGGCGGCGTTCTCGAAAAGCGGGATGCGGATATCGCTCCGACCCTCTCCCTGATGATGAACCTTCCACTCGACGACACGCTTGAGGCGTTGACGGATGCCTGCCGTCAGGATCCGCTGTTGCAGGTCGTAATCGTGGTTTGCTCCGCCCGTCACGAGCAGAGCTTTGATCGGGGGAGGCGTTTCGTTTTCCCCTTCCCCGGATGCTTCCTGAGCACAGGTCCAGTTTTGAAATCCGAACGCGCAGAAAAGTGCCGGGATAGCAGCAAATGGGAAAGGTATGGTCCGGAGAACGCGCACAAATCAATGAACCGAGATTTCCCCCGCCCCGCAAGGAAAGAATGGCTTTCCGGCCTGTCAGGATGAGGGAGAAAATTCCCCTTGCCCGAGCTCACTTCAGTCGGCTGCGGAATGAACGTGAAATCCGTAGGGCAGCTCCGGCGGCAATTCACAGATTTCCTCGACCGCAGCAAAGAGTTCGTCGAACTTATCGACGAAAATGTCGCCGATCAGCAGGTCTGTGAGCACGGGGCGGAGTTCAGGATTTTGCTTCACGAGTTTGCCGAAACTGAACTCTTCGTTGTAAAAAGCGTAGACAATCTTACGCATCCGCTCCATCGCCAGGCACATGTCCTTTCCGTAGGATTCGAACTGCTTCGCCGAAGTATCCCCTGTTTCAAGGGCTCGATCAATCGCTTCGGCAGCCACTTCTCCCGATTTCAATGCGAGAAAAACTCCTGAGGAAAAAACCGGGTCGAGGAATGCAAACGCGTCGCCAACAAGGAGCAAACCGTCCCCGGCACAGTAATTCGAGCGGTAGCTGTACTCGCCCGTGACCCAGAATTCTCCGACCTGCTTACCGGGTGCGAGGTGTTCTCTGATCCAGGCGTTTTCCTCGATCTCGCGGGCAAATATTTCGGCAGGCTCTCTTGTATCGCGATACAAATAATCCCGTTCTGCAACCACGCCGACACTGACGCGATTGTCGCGCATCGGGATATACCAGAACCATCCTTTTTCCGGGATATAGGCTACCGTAGTCGATCCGGCGTCGAGCCCCGGATCGCGCATCGCGCCCTCGAAATAGGTCCAGATCGCGATCTTGCGGAGTTCCGGGTCTTTGTTTCGCCACTTCTTCTTCGAAGCGACCACGCAGTCCCTACCGGAGGCATCCACCACCAGCGGAGCGGTAAATTCGTGCGTGACGCCTTCTGCATCGCTGGCGACGACTCCGGTAATGGCACCTGAATCGTTCTCAGTGAGACCCTCCACTTTATGCTGCTCAACTACATCCGCACCGTTTTTACGAGCGGTATCCACCAGCATTTGGTCGAATACCTTCCGTTCTACCTGCCAGGTAACAGCGGAAGGATGATCGTCGTGCTGAAAGAAATAGAACGGACGTGAGACCGTGCCGGAAGTGCCAACGAACTGGACGCTGTGCTTCTGCTGAAAGCCGATTTCATCCATCTTTCCGGTGAGACCGAGCTTGTCGAGAGTATACCAACAGAACGGCATCATCGACTCGCCCACATGGTAGCGGGGGAATTTTTCCTTCTCAAGAACCAGCACTTTTCTTCCTTTTTCCGCGAGAAAGGCGGCGGTGGTTGATCCGGCAGGTCCTGCACCAATAATGATTACGTCGTAGTTGTCCGATGAAACTGAGTCATTCATGGTCTTTCGCCGGCGTTGTACTTTTCCGGCCTGTCACTTGGTGGGACGTTACGTTTTCACCCACCTTTC
>JAKSBG010000074.1 GCA_022361255.1 Verrucomicrobiales bacterium | reverse complement strand
GCTTGCCCGTAGACCGCATCCGGAGAACGGAAAACTCACGTATTGGCAACATCACGCCCACAGCGGGCAGGGTGGAACCTGCCCCTCCATGCTCCGCATGCAGATGCAACGTGGAGGGGCAAGCTCCTGCTTGCCCGCAGACCGCATCCGGAGAACGGAAAACTCACGTATTGGCAACATCACGCGCAAAGCGGGCAGGGCAGGAACCTGCCCCTCCATGCTCCGCATGCAGATTCAGCGTGGAGGGGCAAGCTCCTGCTTGCCTGTGAAACGCGTCCGGAGAGCGGCAAACTCGCGCATCGGCAGTATCACGCGCAAAGCGGGCAGGGTGGAACCTGCCCTGCCATGCTTCGCAAGCGGATGAAACTAGGCCTGGGCGCCGCCCATGGCGTCGATTTTGGACTGCTCGGTGTCGAGAACTTCGCGGCGCAGGTTAGTGCCTGACTTGCGGGCCCACCAGAGAACGATTGGTGATGCAATGAAGATCGAGGAATACGTTCCGATGAGAACACCTACAATCAGCGTTTCTGCGAAATTCCGTAGTCCGGGACCACCGAAGATGTAGAGGACCACTACGGTAAGCAAGGTGGTAACCGATGTAAGCAACGTCCGCGCCAGCGTCTTGTTCAGCGCGTAGTTCATGATGTCTTTGACGTTGCCCCGCTTTGTCGCGAGACCTTCACGAACGCGGTCGAATACCACGATGGTATCGTTGATCGAGTAACCGGCGATGGTCAAAAACGCACCGACCGTGATCAATGTGACTTCCTGCCCGAGGATGGTAGTGATACCGGCGACAACGATCAAATCGTGGAAAAGCGCGGCGATCGCACCGAGGGCAAAGGCAAACTCAAATCGAAGAGTCACGTAGATGAGGATCGCGCCGATACCGATAAGTAGAGCGAGCGCCGACGAAATCAGCATCGATTTTCCGACTGCGGATCCAACCGAGCTGACGGTCGTGTCTTCAAGCGTGACGTTGAGATCTTTTTCGATTTCTGCTTCCACTTTCGCAGCGGTGTTGTCCGGAGAACGGATCAGGAAAAATTCTCCATTTGCTCCGACTGGATTCTGCATCTGCACAAGAGGCTCTCCGCCAATATCGAGATCGGCGAGAGATTCTTTGATGGACTCTTTGGTGAGTCCGTCCGTCGACTGGATCGTGAGCGAGTCACCACCCTTCAGCTCAACACCGCGGGGGTCGAGCGCAGGAACGAGGATGAGAGAAAGAATTACCAGAACAAAGGAGCCGATCAGACAAACCTTGCGTTTTCCGAGGAAGTCGATGGTTTGCTCCGGCACGAAATTCATGAAACTGAGCTTTTTCACGAAGCCGGTTTCGGTTCCCCAGTTGAAGCAGACGCGCGTTACGATGAGAGAGGAGAACAGGGTCGCGAAAATACCGATGATCAGAGTGATCGCGAAACCCTTCACAGTTCCCGCAGCAACTGAGTAAAGAATGATTGCGGTGATCAAGGTGGTGATGTTCGCATCGATAATTGCCGAGAAAGCTTTTTCGTAAGCCGTATCGATTGCCGGTTTGAGTGATTTCCCGGCGGCGAGTTCCTCCCGCAATCGTTCGTAGATCAGCACGTTCGCATCGATCGCGACACCGATGGTGAGGATGATTCCGGCGATACCGGGAAGCGTCAGGGTGAACTGGAACAACGACATCGTTCCGAAGATGATGGCGATGCTGATGCACAAACCGATGAGGGCGAGAATACCGGCGAAGCGGTAGTAGAAGAGGATGAAAAGCAGAGTCAGCGCGAGGCCGGAGACACCGGCGACGATTCCCTGCTTGATCGTTGCCGCACCCATTGTCGGGGTGATGAAGTTGGAATACTCAATTTCGATCGGGTTCTTGAGCGGATTCTCGAGAGCGGAGGCGAGCTGATTTGCTTCCTCCTGAGAGAAGTCACCGGTGATCGAGCATCCCGTAGAAAATGGTTCGCGAATCACGGGAGAGGAAAGAATCACATCGTCCATGATGATGGCGAGCGGCTGATCTTTGTTTTCAAGCGTCAGAGGTCCCATGATATCAGAACCTTCGCTGGTGAAATCAACACTGATGGAGTGACCGTCCTGGCCGTAGAAATAGCCGGCTTTGTTGACGTTCTCGCCTTCCATGTCCCGCTTAATTTTTACGAGTCCGTAGCGGGTTGGCAGCTCCGTCCCGTCGTCGGCAAACTCCGCTTTGTAGGGAAGGGCTTCGTACCCGGGAACGACTTCGCCACCTGCTGC
>JAKSBG010000075.1 GCA_022361255.1 Verrucomicrobiales bacterium | reverse complement strand
TTTCCTCAGGACACGAAGATGAACAAATTCCGCGCGAAAGTCTTCGAGTTGCTGATGGCCACGCGTATCGAACTTTACGCTTTGCGCAAATACGGCTCCCGGAAGGCGGGCAAGGAGGCGATTCTCGCATCGTATCTCAGTCGCGTGGAGTATGGATACCAAACTGTCGGGCTTCGTGAGGCGGCGCATTGTTACTTCGGTAAATCCGTCAACCGGCTCACCCTGGGCGAGTCCGCCTATCTCGCCGGATTGATTCGCGGTCCCTCGGTGAACAACGCCTATCACAATCCGGATAACGCGCGCCGCGCCCGGGACGCGGTGATCCGCAACATGGTCGAGTTGGGCATGGTCAGTGAAAAGGATTCAAAAAACGGAAGTTTTTATGTTTCTGCCAGGCCCCATCGGAAATCACGTCAGGGTGACGGGTTTCTTTCCGCTGCGGTTCGCCGGGAGCTGGACGAGTTGGTCGCCGCCGGGAAATTACGGACCGACTACGCCAGTGCCGATCGCCTGCGTGTCGTCACGACCTTTGACCCCGAGGTTCAGGAAATCGCAGAGCTGGCTCTCCGGAAGCGGATTCAGCAAATCGAATCAACGAAAGGTTTCCGGGTTCCGAAAGGCAGACTGCAGGGATCGGTTGTCGTCGTGGATAATGAAACCGGAGCGGTACTCGCTTCCGTCGGAGGGCGGGATTTTGATAAGCTTTCCTACGACTGTGCGCTGCAGGCGAGGCGGACGGTTGCCAGTGCCGGCAAACCGTTTCTCTACGCCACCCTGATGAACAACCGCGGCATGACGGCCAAAGACGAAGTCTCCAACGCGAAACTTCGCAGTTTCGAATCGCCGGAATTTCCCGGACTCCGGGACCCACGGGAAACGCCTGCGCTTGAAGAGGGCATGCACCCGCTCTGGAAAGGGCTCGCGCACAGCAGCAATCGAATGACCCTGCGGGTCGGTGATGCAGCCGGATTTGTTTCCTGGACCGGCCTGCTTCGTTCCACCGGGCTTGTTGGCGAAGCGCCGCCCAAGCACACATCCTCATGGCTCGGAACCTTCGGTGTTCGACCGGTTGATCTCGCCGCTGCCTATTCTGTTTTTCCGCGCGGAGGGAACTATCACAAACCCTGGTTTGTCGAGCGGGTCGAGATCGGGGGGCGGACGGTCTTTCGTCATCGCAATCGATCAAAGGAGGTGCTGCCCACTCGCGTCTGCAACGAGATCACCGCCTCGCTGCGCGAAGTGCTGCGTCAGGGAACGACTGCTCCCCACGGCGGGGCAACTCTCGCGAAGAAGTTTCACATCGCCGGAAAAACCGGGACTTCTGACGGCGTTGCCGATGCCTGGTTTGCGGGCTACAGCAGCTCCGTGACCGTAGTCGTCTGGATCGGGCTGCCGGAAGGGAACCGTACCATTCTCGAGGGCGAAACAGGGGGCAGCCTCTCCTTTCCGGTCTGGCGAAGTGTGATGGAGGGTTTGCCGCAGGAGCGGTATCCGTTTCACGGACTGGCTGATCTGCGAGTAAAGCGGCCGGAGTTGGCGAGTTGGTAGGCAGAATCAGGATTTGTGAGCTGGACGGCCCCTAATGATTCAGCACAAATTCCGCCGTGTTCAGCAACGACCAGACCACATCCTCCACCGCTGTCCGCTTCGCTTTTTCGTCGGCCGCATTTTCCAAATGTGTAGAGGAAACTCCCCGCTCGGCATCGTTCGGGTATCTTGAATACACGCGCAGGTAGATCTCATTAACCGCCTCTTCGGACGGCAGCTTTGTCAGCGAATCGAGCCACGGGTTTTCTCCTGATAATTTCTTCTGCAGCTCCTTCGAGTTCATCAGATGCAGGGCCTGGACGACGCTGCCGTCCGGTTCCCTCACCATGGGTGGAGCGGCACTGGAATCGGGACGACCGAAGGCGTCGAGAAAATCGCTCGGAAGCAGATGATTCCACTGATGCATTGCCCGGGCGTCGGCAGGGAGGCCATGGAAAGTTTCGGTCCGGTTTGCGATCCCGGAAATCGCATCAAGCAGAACTTCAGCAGGCAGACGCCGCCGGTAGCTGCGTGAGAAATTGCGGTTGTCGGCGACGTTTGCCTCATTCGGTGCCGAACTCTGTTGGTAAAGTCTGCTTCGCAAAATCGTCGCGATGGTTTTCTTCTGATCGAATCCGTTCGCGACAAAATCTTTCGCTAACCAGTCGAGAAGAGGTTCGTTGACCGGTGGGTTCGACTCGCGGAAATCATCCACCGGGTCTACAAGGCCGCGTCCGAAAAGGTCGGCCCAGATCCGGTTTACCATCGCTTTTGCGAAGAACGGATTGTCCGGCGATACAATCCATTCGGCGAGTGTCTCGCGTGGGTCGTTATCTTTCGGAATCTCAGGAAACTCCGGGCCGTCGGGGGCTTTCGGAGTCATGACCGCTTCGGTGACGGGGTGCTTCACCGTGCCGCCCGGCTCAAACCACCAGTACTCGGGCTCACCGGAGATGGGCGGGGAAATGCCTTGCCCCTTGCGCTTCATCGATCCGAAGAAGGCGGCCATGGAATAGTAGTCATCCTGGCTCCATTTCTCGGAGGGGTGATGATGGCATTTCGCGCAGTTGAGTCGAACCCCGAGAAAGATCTGACTGATGAATTCCGCCATGTCCGCCGGCTCCCGCTTGTCACGGATCACAGCTACGGGGCCGTACTGGTGCGTGCTGCCTGTCGCAGTGAGCAGCTCACGGACGAAGTCATCCCAGGGAGTGTTCTCCCGGAATTTCTCCCGGATCCACTGATCGAGCAGGTAGACCGGCTTCACTCCAACGCGTTGCGTATTTGGCCGGAGTAGATCACTCCATTTCGTTGCCTGGTAGTCGGCATAGGCAAAGCGGTTTTCAGGTGACACAAGAAAATCGATCCAGCGGTCTCTTTTGCCGGGCGCTTGATCAGCGAGAAACTTCTTCGTCTCATCGATCGTGGGTAGACGCCCGAGAACGTCGAGAGTAGATCGCCTGATGAAGTCATCGTCACTGCAATTACCGGAAGGAAAAAGGCCGAGTTCCTGAAAACGCGCGTAGGCGAGTTTGTCGATTTCGTTTGCTTTCGGCAGTTTCGAATAACGCTCCGGCGGGAGCAGCTCATCGGGGGGGATTACAAGCCGTGCCGCCGCGACCTGATCAACAAAACGTACAATCACGCTGCTCTCCCCGGGCACTTTTCCGGCAGTGATTTTCCCGTGATGATCGACTTTTGCAAATGCAGTGTCGTTGGAGGTGTATTCACAAAGGTGGGTCACTTCACGAGTCGATCCGTCGCTGTAGTGGCAGGTGACTTTCAGCTCTGCGGTGCCTCCTTTTGTCATCTTTACCGTGGCCGGGGAAAGTGAAATGCCGGTCGGGTCGGGTTCATCAGGAATCTCCCTCGGGGCACCTTCCGCGATCCACTGGCGCAGGACGCGATAGAATTCGGAGTCTTTTTCAAACCGGGCCTCGCCCTCGTGTGGGACTTGATTGGTCGCTTTCAGCAAAAGGAGCGACTGATCCGGCGACGAGGGAAAGATGCGTCGACCCCGGGCATCGTAAACGATTTCGCGATAGTCCGAATCCGGATCAAAGGAAAAAATGGAAAGCTGAAACCCGTTTTGACCATCGGCTTTTGCGTGGCAGGCGCCCGCCATGCAACCGGCGCGAGTAAGAATGGGAAGCACGTCGTTCTCGAAAGAGACGGAGGGCTCTTCCGCTGTTGCCAGAAAGGGAACAAGCAAACAGAAGGCAGTGTTCTGAAAAGCGGCGTCGAGCCACCGCGCTCTCAATGGTCGATCACTCTTCATTCGCGGCCACCTCCGGTGCTTCGGTTCCAAATTCGACGGTTTGTTTGCGCTTTCCCTTCTCATCCCATGCGTAAACCTTACCGTCCTCTCCTCCGGCAAACGACCATTGCAGATCCGGATGGACGGCAATGGCAAACAGTGGTGTTTCGACCTGATCAAAGGCTCGCTCCTTTGCCCCGGTGGATCGCTGTTCGCCTTCGTGGTCGTTCAGTTCAACAAATGCGGACGGGCGACCGGACTCGGGAACGGAAAAAATACGGTCCACGTTGATCTCTTTGGCTTTCTCAGAATCTTTCTCCTCCGATTTCTTTTTGGCATTTTCCGGGTCCACCTTCCAAACCAGATCGTAGATCGGGCCGCTCTTGCTATTGGCGAAGGAGCTCGTCTTCTTTCCCGTCTCGACGTTCCAGACTTTGATTTCCTCATCGTCACCTGCTGTCGCGATGCGTTTGCCTTCCGGGCCGAAAGCAGCAGCGAGTACGTAACCGGTATGGCCTTCGAGGCGCTGCACAATTTCGTGATTCTTTGCTTCGCGGATTGTGATCAGCTTGTCGGCCGAAGCTGTCGCGTAAGCCGATCCGTCAGGCTTTGCGACAATCCGGAAAATCGAGTCGAGATGAGCCGTGTCGAAGGAACGCACCTTCTTCCCCTCCGTCGTGATCTCATGAAGCCGTCCCAGCTGCGAAGGAAGCGAGTCCGCTACAAGCAGTCGCTGTGGGTTTGTCAGGTATAGCAATGCTGTCTGCCTCCCCAGAAAAGGATCTTCGATCTTGTCGACTGGCTTTTGCGGCGTAGCAGGATCCCAGATCAGGACCCGTCGAAACCCTCCCGAAGCGAGGCGTTTTCCATCCGGAGAAAATGCGAGACTCTGCACCGAGTCAGAGTGCCCCGGAGAGGAATGCGTTTTCTCCAGAAGGAGGGCGGCTTCGTTTTCGCCACCCGGTTTCACCTGAAACCACTCGATGCGGTTCCCGCGTCCGACCGCGAGCGTTCTGCCGTCGGGAGAAAGTGCCATTGCGAGAACCGGGGCATACCCGGCCGGCATATCCGAGCGCGTCACCTTATTCTTTTCCGGCAGATTCAGTTTTGCCCATTTATCTGCATCCCACTTCGCACCTTCGTTGATCCATTTTTCGATCCCCGCGATTTCCTGCGGCTCGAGCTGGCCTTTCGGGGGCATGTGAGAATCGTGATCGGGGAAAAGGGTTTCCACGAGGTAGCTCTCTCCGGCTTTTCCGGGAACGATCGCGGAATCGGTGTCGCCACCTTTGATGAGCGACTCGCGTGAATCGATCAGGAGCCCTCCTTTCCGCTTCGATTCGGTGTGGCAACTGATGCATTCCCGGTGAAAAATCGCGAGAGGATCAACCGACCCGGAACAGAAATCCCCGGCCACGCAGAGAAGCGCGGTAATTCCATGAACGATGCACCGGGAATTCAGCATGGCTTTAGAATCTCACGCGGGAAAAACGGGTCAACTGGCGCGATACGAGGGCGTGACGCACACAATTTTTACAGAATAGGAATGGCTGTTCGCGTCCAGCACGATACTCTGCTTTTAAAATGAAGAGCCCACGAAGCGCAGTTGCCGTTGCGATCCTCCTGACCGCAGGAACGCTTCCGGCGCAGGAGAATGCACCGCAGTTCGGCATCCTGCTCGACACTTCCCCGGAGATGGGATTTCTCATTCCGCAAACGAGAAAGGAAGTCCGGCTTGTAAATGAGGAGCTCAAAGCACTGGGCCGCCCGGAGATCAAGCTGCGGGAATTCAAAGGGGCGTCGCTCGGGCGGGAAAGCTCCCTTTCCGTTCCCGGAACAAAAAATGCACTGTACGCGATCCGTGCCTTCTACACCGAAGACAAAGTCGATACCATTTACTGGATCAGTTCGCTTCGAGGCATGCAGAGCGTCGGAGGTTTTTTTGCGCTCGAGAACGAGTTGAAGGTCGAAACCGAAGGCCGCCCTCCACGGCGTCTCATTATCCGGAACATCTGGCAGGAGCAGTTGATGCGGGGAATAAAAGCACTCAGCCAGGCGAAGAAATTACAGCCCGACCCTCTTGATATCGATGAGCGACCGCAAGCCTGGTATCGTACTGTTCAGAACGGATACGGAATCGTCATGCGGTCATGGCAACCACCGCCGGTGGAGTTCCGCGATCAATTTGCATTCCCCCGGGAATTGAGAAATCACATCTGGATGAGAAAAGGTGGATTCGACGGAAATATTGCGACATTTGATGTCGGTTGGACCAACGAATACTACAACCGGCACCACCTGCGCTTTCTCGGAACGAAAGAAAAATGGGGCCAATTTTTCAGCGCCCCAGCCTGGATTCACGATGAAACGCTGGTACCGTTCCCGGACGAAAAAACCACTCCGGCCCGCGACGAAAAACTGCTATATGAAATGTCGCAGCGGGATACCGTCGAAGAGGATCTCGCAAAAATTGATGCGAAGAAGCTGGGCGTTCTCTTCTCTTTCGGTTACGTCGAACAGGATCTGAACCGCTACTCACAGGACCGGGAGACCACTCACCGTGTCGGTCGTTTCATTCTCGATACTATCGACCTCGTCCGGGAATCCCGGGAACATCAGAGGCAGTTCTCTGAAACCGCATCGCCGGAGCGACAAGCTCAGCGGGTCTACCGGAACCAACTCACGATCCTCCAACAGCAACATCGGAAACCCGAGGGGCCCGATCCTGTCGCAAAAGCCGTCGCAGACCTGGTAAGAAACGAACAAGTGGATGCAGTGTATCTTTTCACCAACGGGTTCACAGGCGGCGGTAATTACGGGGCTTCAACGATCGACCTGAATCTGCTATCTCTCGCCATTCGCGAGGCCGGAGTAAAACTCTACATCCGAATGCCTTTCGAGACGGGGTCAACGCCGGTGCCGATGGAGCAACTGGCCCTCGCCAGCGGTGGAGAGGCGTTCCGGGGAAAGATGGGAGATGACGATTGGAGCTTCGATTATCCCGAAGCGAAGTGGCCGGACGATGGGGAGGATGAGTAGATAAGATGCCCTTGCGATTTCAGGGAGTAGCCTTCATCGCTTTGACCAACTCCGCAAAGGGCAATGCGTCAGGATAGAGGGATTCCAGCTCCGCCGCCCTTGTCGCCAACTCTTCGCGGGTGAATTTCTCTTTCGTCCGCGAGGCAATCGCAACGAGATTCCCTGTGCCGGGCACACGGAATTCCACGACCGAGGGAAACACTTTTCGCAAGGAAGCGAGATCACCGGAAGTCGTGCTCCGCCACAGGATGAGATTGCAGGCGAGTATGCCGTCGGGCGAGAGTTGGTCGCGCATCGTGGCGAGAAATTCCTCCGTTTTCAGTCTCGCGGTTTTTCCCTCCGGATCCCCGTCCACTGAAGGACGGAGAAAAGCGTCGAGGTAAATCGCATCAAACGGTTCGTGAGAACGGGCCAGAAACTCAAACGCGTCTTCCGTGTGGATCACGACGCCGGGTTTCGGCTTCGTCTCAAAGTACTCCGCCGCGAGGCGCACCACAGCCGGATCGATCTCCACTGCCTCGACTGTGGTGTCCGGGAAATTTTCGTCAATGAATCGAATCATCCCGCCGCCGCCCAGCCCGATCACGAGCATGCGCTTCTGGGGATTTTTGAAAAAGAGGGAAGCGAACAGAGTCTTCGTGTAGGCAACCTGAAGATCGCCCGGGTTCTCCAAATCAATCGTCGATTGCAGCTGCTCCACGCCGGCATCCGAGACGAAAAGAAGATGGCGTTTCTTTTCGTCACCCCGGACCCGGATTTTGGAGAAATCCGACGTTTCCTCGTGAAGCAGCGGCCCTTTCGAGGCGCGGGGAATGAAGGTGCTGTTTGGAATGTACCAGATCGCTATACAGACCGCCCCGAGCAGGCAGGTCAGACTGATCAACTGATACACCGGATTCCGTTTCATTGCGATGACCTAACCCTGATTGATGGAGGACTCAACTCTGTTGAGCGCATCGATACAAAAGGGGGGGCGAGCATTACAAAGCCACAAACTTCTGCTTTTTCCGGGAAAAAGAATCGCCGGATCTTCGGGGAGTGGATTCATAAAGAACCCTCAGCCCGATCGATCTGAGCCGGGGGGGGGAGGTCAAAACAATTCCGTCAGAGGTCGCCCTTCGGACAGCAGATTGATCGGCCTGCCACCGCGATCGGTCGCGTTGAGGTCGGTCACACCCATCGCATGATAGACGGTTTTTGTGATGTCCTCGGGACCGACGACGTTTTCCACCGGCAGCTCGCCGAGGCGATCGGTTTTCCCGAACGTTTGGCCTCCCTGCACCCCGCCACCGGCCATAACAATGCTTTGGCAGGCCGTCCAGTGATCGCGCCCTGCTCCGGATACACCGCCGGATCTTCGGTCGCCGATCTTCGGTTTTCTGCCCATTTCGCTGGAGACGAGCACGAGAGTTTCATCGAGCATCCCGCGATCCGAAAGGTCTTCAATGAGGGCGGAGTAGCCACGGTCAAACTCCGGGAGAAGATAATCGGCGAGGCAATTGAAATTGTTTCCGTGGGTGTCCCAGCCACCGGCGCTGCGGCATTTGGATTTCAAGGAGAGGTTCTCTCTCCAGAATACGGTGATGAAGGGAACGCCCGCTTCAGCAAGCCGGCGCGCCATGAGGAGGCTCATTCCGTTGATCGTCTTCCCATATCGTTCCTTCGTGGATTCCGTCTCTCGATCGAGATCGAAGGCTGAAGAAGTCGACGACGAGGAAAGCAGGGAAAAGGCCTGGTTGTGATACTCTCCGAAATTGCTGACCCCTGCGTTGGCGTCGAGGTCGGCGCGGGCTTCATCAAGAGCTTTGAGAAGTTCGGCCCGGTCCTCAAGGCGACCTTTGCCGGTCTGAAGTCGAAGGGAAGGGGCTGATATTTTCATTGGTTCGGCATGATCACCCAGCAGATAAAGCGGATCGTGCAAAGGGCCGAGTTTTCCGGCGAACTGGCCCGGTCGGGTGTAGGGGGCACGACTCGGTTTGTGGGGCAGGGAAATGACCTGCGGTAAATCTGGGTGAGGTGCCCGACGGGAGCCGATCACGCTTCCCATGAAGGGCCAGTCATCCGGTTCGGGACGACGGTCGTTTCCCTGGATTTTGAATGACTGATCCGGGGCATGGCCGGTGAGATTGTAGTAGTAGCCGGCGTGGTGATCACCCGTGGCGCGCCCCCCGTCTGTGACAGAGCGAACAATGGCAATTTTGTCTGAAATCTTTGCCGTCATCGGAAGGTGCTCGCAAAGTTGGATATCCGGGGATGCTGTCGGGATAGTCCGGAAAAGGCTGCGATATTCGGACGGTGCATCCGGTTTCACGTCCCACATATCGACATGAGAAGAGCCGCCACAAAGAAAGAAGAGGATCGTGGTTTTTGCCGATGCGTTGGCAGGAAGCGTCGGCGCACGGTCCGCGCCGAATGCGGAGGATGTCCCGAATCGAAACCCGGCGATCCCGGTCGTTGAGGCGATCAGAAAGTCGCGGCGGGATGGATGAAACGCAGCCATGAAGTGGAAATTGTATCATGCCGTAAGTTCCTCGACTGTAGCGTCATAGAGGGATGGGGGGATGGTGTCTGCAAAAGTGGATGTCCCGTGTGGATGTGCCACAACAGGAAACCTTCTTCTTCCCCCCGCTGTCTTTTGCCTGTAGCGTCCCGAGCTTGAAGACTCTCAAAGGAAGTGAAAGCCTGGATACGGTGATTCCGTCGTTGCGACGGAGTCGGCGGGTCGCTTCCGTATTGGACGGGATCGGTCTGGCGACGCCGGAGAATCCGCTGGTTCTCGAGCACATTGCGGAAGCGGGGCAACCGTTCTTTGCTGCGGCTGCGATCTCATCCTGGCGGGAGGCGGGGAACCCGGATGAGGTGGTCTGGGTCTTGTGTCCGAATGTGAAGGCACAGGAGATAGTGCAAACCGAGTTGGCGGTATGGGGGCATGAGACGTTGTTTCTTCCCGAATACGAATGGGCCGGTTTTGAGGAGTCTCTGCCGGATCCCGAATCGGCGGCGGAGCGTTTGGCTGTGCTCAAAGAAATTCATGAGCAAACTCAGCAGCGCGGCGCTCCGGTCATAGCGCTCACGGCGGAGTCTTTGACGGAGCAGGCACCTCCGCCGGGGTTGCTCACGCGTAAGGCGGAAGAAATCAAAGTCGGAGGCAGACTCGATCTGGACGCTTTTTCCCAATCTCTTGAGGAAGCCGGATACGAGCCGGAGGCGCAGGTTTTCCAGCGGGGGCAGTTTGCGTTACGGGGAGGGATCATCGACGTTTTTTCCTGGCAGGCACTCTATCCGGTTCGCATTGAGTTGTTTGATGAAGAGGTCGAATCGATTCGTGAATTCGATGTCGACGCCCAGACCTCGACAGGGCGAATCGAGTCCTGCGAAATTCTTTTCAGCGAATCAAATCTGGAGCACAGCGGTGAGGTTTCTGACTACATCGTGGACGATGATCTCGTCATTGCGATTGATTCGGAGTCGGAGCGCGCTCACCTCGTGATTTCGTCAGGGACGGTCCAAAGCGACGGGGGCGAGGAAGATTTTTCCGGTGCCTGCTATGACAATCCGCTCGGAGAGTTCGGGGCCGGAGATTTTATTCTTCAGGAAGCGCGGAGAGAGGAGTTCACGCGTCAGATCGATGATTGGAAAAGGGAAAAGTGGATCGTCTTGATGGCGTTCCATTCCGACGGGGAGAAAGAGCGGTTTTCGGAACTGGTCTTCGATATGACAAAGGAGAAAGGATTTCTCCAGCCCATGTTCGGCTCCCTAAGTCGGGGATTTACGATTCCGGAAGCGAAGATTGCGGTTCTCAGTGATGCCGAAATTTTCGGGCGATATCAGAACCAGCGGGGGCATCGGCGCTATCGTCTCGCCCGGGAGCGTCAGGCAAGCCAGCAGGTCAGCAGCCTGCGGGAGTACGGATACGGTGATCTGGTTGTCCACATCGACTACGGGATAGGGAAATTCCGGGGCATCAAATCAAAGGAAACTTCCGACGGTCAGGAGGAAGTGCTCGAGATTGAATACGACGAAGAGGCACGGCTTTTCGTCCCGCTGGATCAGGCTCACCTTGTTTCCCGCTATATCGGAACGGGGAAGAAAGCGCCGAAGTTGTCGAAGCTTGGCGACAAGAGGTGGTCACGCCTGCGCCGCAACGCGGAGAATTCAATTATGGATTATGCGGCGAGGCTCCTGTCGATACAGGCGGAGCGCGAGGCGCATCGGGGTTTTTCCCATCCGGAAGACAACAAGTGGCAGTGGGAGTTTGAGAATGCCTTTATCTATAAGGAAACTCCCGACCAGTTGCGCTCGATTCAAGAGGCCAAGGAGGACATGGAAAGTCCGAGGCCGATGGATCGCCTAGTCTGCGGTGATGTGGGTTTTGGAAAGACCGAGGTAGCGATTCGGGCTGCGTTCAAGGCGGTTATGTCGGGCAAGCAGGTTGCCGTTCTCGTGCCGACGACGGTCCTCGCGGATCAGCACTACCACAATTTCCGCGAGAGAATGTCGGATTTTCCGGTGAAGATCGAAGTCCTGAGCCGGTATCGGACCGCCGCTCAGCAGCGGGAAACCCTCACGCGAATGGCGAATGGATCGGTCGACATCGTGATCGGGACTCACCGGATTATTTCGAAAGATGTCGATTTCAAAGACCTCGGACTCGTGGTCGTCGATGAGGAGCAGCGTTTCGGGGTGACTCACAAAGAACGCTTCAAGGAACTGTGGCGCTACGTAGACGTGCTGACGCTGTCGGCGACACCGATCCCACGGACGCTTTATCTTTCGATGATGGGGGTCCGTGAAATGTCCGTCATCGACACGCCGCCTCCGAACCGGCGACCCGTTGCGACAACCATTTGCCCCTACGACGAGCGCATCATCCGCTCCGCTATTGAAAAGGAGCTCGCACGCCAGGGCCAGATTTTCTTTCTCCACAACCGGGTCAAATCTATCCGGGGAATGAAACGTCGCATCGAGGATCTCGTGCCCGGAGTGAGAGTGGAGGTCGGTCACGGTCAAATGGGGGACGACGAGTTGGAGGACGTGATGAACCGGTTTGTCCGCCACGAGTTTGATGTGCTGGTTTGTACGACCATCATCGAGAGCGGAGTCGATATTCCCAATGCGAATACGATTATTATTGACCGGGCGGACCGGTTCGGGCTTGCCGATCTCTATCAAATCCGGGGACGGGTTGGTCGGGCAGACCGGCGCGCCTACGCCTATCTGATGCTGCCGCCTGACATGTTGACGGTGGGCGACGCAAGAAAGCGGATCAATGCGATTAAGCAGTATTCCTCTCTCGGTGCCGGTTTTAAAATAGCGATGCGGGATCTCGAAATTCGCGGTGCAGGCAATTTGCTGGGAACCCAGCAAAGCGGGCATATTGCTGCGATCGGGTTTGATCTGTATTGCCAGCTCTTAAAGCAATCGGTTTCAAAACTGAAAGGGGAGCCTTCGGCTGATCGCATTGATTTGTCCTTTCACGTCGATTTTCTCTGCACCAACGAATCTCACTATTTGAAAGGTCCGTCAGGCAGCCTTCCCGCTTTTATTCCTGCTGACTACATGCCGGAAGCGCGGCTCCGGATCACGGCATACCGTGAATTGGCGGAGGCGAGTCGCGTTGACGATTTAGAATCCCTCCGTGAAAACTGGGCGGACCGATTTGGCCGTCTGCCGGAGGCCGTCGAGCATTTGCTGATGGCGACGGAGATCAAAATTCGGGCCGGATTGCACGGTTGCAGCTCTGCGGAGATTCAGCATGGAAAACTGAAGTTGATGAAAAACGGGAAATTCATCCAAATAAATGGTAAGTTTCCCCGTTTAATTGGGGACAACGAGGAAGAATGGCTTGAGTCGGCACTCGACTGGGTGCTAGACTTGGATATCTGACCGTTCCGCTCACCAATCCCGCATTTTTTCCATCGAGCGATATGAAAACGTCATCCATTACCGTAATCGTAGCGGCTACTGTTACACTCTTCGCTGTAGCTTGCAGCGAAGCAGCCCCCACCGTGCTGAACAGCATTCGTGCAGTGGTTAATAATGAGCCGATCACTCAGGCGATGGTTGATTCCGCTGTAAGAACTCAGGTTCAGGTTTGGCTTATGGGGAACAAGGGACGAGTCAGCCGCTCGCAGGCTCAGCGCGAAATTCGTGAGATGGAGGAGAAGGCGCTCAATGACTTGATCGACCGGAAGTTGATTCTGTCGGAGTTCAAAAAAATGGGAGGCAACATCAAGGACCAGTATGTTGACGAGTCAGTAAACCGTTTCGTGAAAGACCGATTCGGCGGCGACCGCAGCAAGTTCATGGACGAGCTCAAGAAAACCGGCATGACGATATCGCAATTTCGTGAGGTGCAGCGGGACATGATTGCTATTAATGCCCTCCGGTCGGAACACGCTGGTGATGACGTGATCCCCAATACTCCCTGGGAGAAGAAGCGGGTCTACAACGAAATCAAAACTGACTTCGCCTCCGACGGCAAACCGAAGGTGTATATCATGTCGATTCCGAAGGAGACTCCGACAAGCAGCAAGGCCGATCAGGAAGCGGTTCTCGCTAATGTAAAAGCGGGTCTGCAGAAGGGGACCAGTTTCTCTACCCTGGCGAAAAAGTATTCGGATGACAGCTTCGCAAGCAAGGGCGGCTACGTGGGGGTGTTGAACAAATCCGGAAAGCTGGCACAGGGACTTCACGACCTTGCCTACAGCATTCCTCCCGGTCAGATGACTCCGTGGATGGATCACGGGACGCACTGGCGAATCGTTTACGTTCCGGAGCGTGTTGGTAAAACCGTTCCCGGTTTCGAAAAGCTGGAGGACGAAGTCGACAAGCGTCTCACTGTGGAAAAGCGGCAGAAAAATCTCGAGACCTGGCTTGTGAAGCTTCGTCGCGACGCCAACGTCCGCATTTACGAGGACTGATTGCGAGCCTGCACGTCGATCTTCCCCTATTCCGGCGATGGAAAGTCGCTGATTTCGGTTTATCCTTTCCCCGTGCGCGTTCTCTCCATTGACCCCGCTTTGCGGAATACCGGTTTTGCCGTGATCGAGCGAGTCTCGACCGGACGGAAACCTGCCTATCGGGCTGTCACCTACGGCGTGATCAAAAACAAACGGGGACTCCGTCAGTCGGGCTGCCTCGTTGCGATTCGCGAACAGCTCAAGGATGTGATCGAAAAATACTCGCCTGAAGTGTGTGCCGTGGAAGGCGTGATTTTCGTCCAGAGCTACAAAACGGCGATCACGATGGGCGCCGCGCGTGGTGCTGCCATTCTCGCTGCCGCTGAGCATGGGATGGAGGTCTTTGAATACGCTCCCCGCCGGGTGAAGCAGGCTGTCGTCGGGCGCGGTGGCGCTGACAAGCAGCAGGTTGCCTTTATGATGCGGGCCCTGCTGGAATTGACCGAGACGCCGGAGTCGGATGCGGCCGATGCGCTTGCAATCGGGCTGGCGCACTTTTATGAACAGGATCCCGGCCGCGTTTCCGCGATCAGTGACAAGCCTGTTCCGCTCTAATTGATGAAGTCCCTGGACGACATGCGGACGATTCTGGTCGTTCAGGCCGTGGAGCAATCCGATACCGGTGAATTGATCCTGCGCGACGAAGACAAGCGGGAGGTCGGGATAACCGCCGGTGCCCCATTGCCGAAAAATCTGTCGAAGAGGGAGGAGGAGGCTTTTTTAGCGGAGCGGGCCGAGCTTCTCCGTATTCGTGCCTCGACCCGCCATCCGAATGAAACGCGCTGGTTCCGGCGCGATCCGAATCACCAAAGGCTGACGTGGCTTGCGATTGGGCTCTGTTTCATTGCGGCAGTAGTCGGATTCCTGACCAATGAACTCGGACCGGAAAAGCGGATCAATATCCTGTCATTTCCGCTTCTGGGAATCGTCGTTTGGAGTTTCATCGTCTACGTGCGCGAGATCATTCTCTTTTCCCGAAACCGCGATGAGCTGTTCCGCGACAGCTGGTTGCAGGGACTGATCCGTTTCGTGCAGCCGAAAATCAAAACGCCGGAGCCGGCAAAAGAATCGGATGCTTCCGGCATTCTCAGTCACGCGGCAATGTTGTTCGCCGACCGCTGGCGCCATCTCACGACTCCGGCAACAGGGGCGAGGTTGAAGTCACTGCTGCACCTCGTTGCGTTTCTTCTCGCGGCATCGGCAATCGCGGGAATGTATGCCAAAGGGCTCGCGAATGAATACCGGGCGATTTGGGAGAGCACCTTTTTCACCGACGGCGCGGCCCTGCGCCCCTTCCTGAATGCCGTTCTCGGGCCGGCTGCGGGGATGACCGGTGACAGCATTCCCTCTGCTGCAGAACTCGATGCCATCCACTGGAAAGCGGATGGAGCTGAGAATGTCGTCGGTGAAAATGCGAAACGCTGGATTCACTGGTATGCCATCACCGTCGGAATTTTTGTCCTGATACCGCGGCTCGTTCTGAGCTTTCTCTGGCGATGGAGGGGGAGCCGCATGCTGCGGAAGCTTCCCTATTGGGAGGTTTCTCCGGGGTATTTTGAGAATCTTCTCTCTATTTCATCAGGTGCGGCGCTGGAAACGTGCGTCGTTCCCTATTCCATCGATATGGACGAAAATGCCCGGAGGGCTGCGCGGTCCTGCCTCGAAACGCATCTCGAGCGCCCCGTCGAAATTACATGGGCGCCCGCGATTCCATTCGGGGAAGAGGATCAGACCGATGTGCCCGGGGACGGGATTTCCGTAGTCCCTCTGTTCCACTTTGCCTCGACCCCGGAAAGAGAAACCCATTTGGCCCTGCTTCAAACCCTGTCCGGCCAGGGACCTGACCCTGTTGAAAAAAAGTCAAACAGGGTTGAGTTTCTTCTTCTCGACACGACGGCGTTTGATCGAAAAGCGGATTCTTTCGCTGACGCGGAAAAGCGGAGAGAGGGGCGCGAGGCGGCGTGGGAGCGTTTGCTCGAAGGCAGCGGAATCGAACCTTTGTTCTTTTCTCAGGACCGTCCCTACCGGAAACCGGAACCAACTGATTAACCGATGGCCAGTTCAGCGAATGAAAACGAGCTCGTCCTGAGTCTGATTTCCCACACCAACGTTGGCAAGACGGCCCTGGCGCGCACTCTCCTGCGTCAGGATGTCGGGGAGGTGGCCGACAGTGCCCACGTTACCACGGTTCCGGAGGCTTACACGCTCCTGGAGAAGGATGGGCGGGTCGCGAAATTGTGGGACACGCCGGGTTTCGGCTCCAATCTCGCGAAACTGGCGAAACGTCTCCGTTCGAACGACAACCCGGTGGGCTGGATTTTGCATCAGGTTTGGGACCGGGGAACCGATAAATCCCTCTGGTGCAGTCAGGAGGCGATTCGAAATGTTCAGGCCGAATCGGACGTTGTCCTCTATCTGGTGGACGCTTCCCAGTCGCCCTCTTCGGTCGGCTACGTGGATCTCGAAATCGAGGTGATCGAATGGATTGGAAAACACGTTCTCGTCTTTCTCAATCAGGCCGGGCAGCGCGATCCCGAACGGGAGCGGCTCAATGAAATGGAATGGCGGGCTCATCTTTCCCGCTTTGAAATCGTAAAGAATGTCGACACGCTCGATGCTTTCACCCGTTGCTGGACCGAGGAGCATCACATTCTCGAGAAAGCGGTCGAAATTCTGGAGGGAGGAAAGAAGAAAACTGCCAAAATTCTGCGCGATGCCTGGGTGGAGCGGAATCTGGAGACCTTCGATAAAGCCGTCGAGGGCATTGCCGACTGGGCCGAATTTGCCCTGACTGATACGGAACCGCTTCCGAAAAAGGGGATCGCGGACCAGATATTTCAGCTCTTAAACCGCTCGGAGCACAACAGGGAACTCGACCGCATACAGAGCGAGATGTATTCGCGCCTCGCGGAGAAAACTTCGACGACGGTAAATGAACTGATCGCGCTCTACGGGCTTGATGGAAAGACCGCTGCCGAGCTGGAAAAGGCTTCGAACGGGGAATTTGCCGTTAAGCGGGATGTGGAAGAGCCGCTGGCCGCTACTCTGGGGGGAGCGGTATCCGGACTGGTGGGAGGCCTGTCTGCTGATCTCATCAGTGGAGGAATGACTTTCGGAGGGGGGGCAATTGTCGGGATGCTGCTGGGTGGAGCAACGACCTATGCGCTGGCGCGGGGCTACAATCTGACCCAGACCGGGCAGAACATGGTGCGCTGGACCGAAGCACATTTTCTCCATCAGGTTCAGTTTCTGGCAATGTTGTATCTCGCGATTTCCCACTACGGTCGGGGCCGCGGAATCTGGCAGGACCCGGTCAACAACCCTGCCCATTGGCAGGAAGTCCTCCAGCAGCAACTCAAGCACGATGAGGATACCTGGTCCAAACTTTGGAAAAAGGGGGGGATTCATTCCGATCCCGGAGCACTGCGAAAACCGCTCCGGAAAGAGTTTCGGGAACTTCTCGGTGGTGTTTATTCCCGGCTCTACCCGGAAAGCAGTGAATTGTTTCGGTGAAAATGAGTGAGCGGTGTCATTTCTATAGAAACCAAAATTACCCTGCCTTTTCCACGAACCTTTTCTAATGTTTTTCCGCTTTACCGGGCGTTCGCAAAATTTTGCGTGAAAATCCCCTTGCGGCCTCGAAATCTCCCACTATATTCCCGCCCCTCTCCCGGCACAGGTGCCAATCGGGAGAGGTTTTTTGGCTCGTTTCGTGACGCTGCTCCGGAGCTTGTTCATTAATTGCCTTCCCGGCCTTAGAGAGGTCGTTCCGAAAAGCAAGTTTGGTGCCAATAATTTTACAACTGACGGAAACGTTATGCCCACTATCAACCAACTCGTTCGCAAGGGGAGAAAAGACAAGCCGACCAAGTCGAAGTCTCCCGCCCTCGATGAATGCCCGCAACGCCGGGGTGTTTGTCTGCAGGTTTACACGCGGACGCCGAAGAAGCCGAACTCCGCTCTTCGTAAGGTTGCCAAAGTGCGTCTGACAAATGGTCAGGAGGTCATCGCCTACATCGGAGGTGAGGGCCACAATTTGCAAGAACACTCCATCGTCCTCGTTCGAGGCGGTCGAGTGAAAGACTTGCCGGGTGTCCGTTATCACATCGTTCGCGGTGCGCTGGATACCCTTGGTGTCGACGGCCGGAAACAAGCCCGTTCCAAATACGGTGCAAAAAGGCCGAAGGAGTAGTGATTTGCGGCTGGTTCGCCAGCTCATAATTGCTTCTCCGGCGATACGAATGTTTTAGCAACAGACTGAAATAATCCTATGTCCCGAAGAAAAAGAACCTACTCCAAGCCGGAGCGTCGCGATGCGCGCTACGACAGTGCTTTGGTTGCGAAGCTGGTATCGAAGGTGATGCACCAGGGCAAGCGTGCTCTTGCTGAGCGCATTGTTTATGCTGCAATCGACCGTGCCAACGAAGGCGGTGAGTCCGTTGATCCGATCGAGGTTCTCAATCGCGCGATTGAAAATGCCAAGCCGCGTGTTGAGGTGAAGAGCCGTCGTGTCGGTGGTGCAACTTACCAGGTGCCGCTCGAGGTTTCTCTCGATCGCCAGGAGTCGCTCGCAATGCGCTGGATCGTGAACGCAGCTCGCAGCAAGCGCGGTACTCCGATGCACGTTGCTCTGGCTAACGAAATTAAGGACGCCAGCACCAATCAGGGTGTGGTGATCCGCAAGCGGGACGAAACTCACAAAATGGCGCAGGCCAACCGTGCTTTCGCTCACTTCCGCTGGTAATCCATTTCGTTTTTCGTCCTTTTTCCTTTCTAATCCGTGCCCGACTCCGTCGTGACAGTGTCCCTACAGTCGGCTCTTCCGTTGAATCAATCGACTCGAATGAGTGCTGGTCCCAATCACCCTGATCGTGCGTTTCCGCTTGAGCGGACTCGTAACATTGGGATTGCGGCCCACATTGATGCCGGGAAGACTACGCTGACGGAGCGCATTCTGTTTTACACCGGCATGATCCATCGCATCGGCGAGGTTCATGATGGTGCTGCGACGACGGACTGGATGGAGCAGGAGAGGGATCGCGGTATTACGATTACTTCCGCTGCGGTGACCTGCGAATGGAAGCAGCTTGCAGAGGAGGGAGTTCACAAGTCTTGCACGGGCGACACTCAGCGCATTAATATCATTGATACCCCGGGTCACGTGGATTTCACCGCCGAGGTGGAGCGTTCCCTCCGGGTTCTTGATGGTGCGGTTGTAGTTTTCTGCGGGGTTGCCGGTGTGCAGCCGCAGTCGGAGACGGTTTGGCGTCAGGCTACCAAGTATCACGTCCCGCGTGTTGTCTTTGTGAACAAAATGGATCGCGTCGGAGCTGATTTTGACGCAGTGGTTGAGGATGTTCGCGACAAGCTTGGCGCAAACGCTCACCCGATTCTGGTTCCGATTGGTTCGGAGGAGGATCTCAAGGGGCAGATTGATGTCATTAACGGGAAGGCGATTCTCTACTCAGATGATGACCTGCTCGGCTCGACCTACGAGGTGGCTGAGCTGACGGATGAGCAAAAACTGGTCGCAGATGCGGCCCGCGATTCTCTCCTGGAGGCGCTCGTTGATGCAGATGAAGAGATTGGGCTGAAATTCCTCGACGAAGAGGAGATTTCTCCGGCGGATATCAAGGATGCTCTGCGTCGTGCTACCGTTTCCAACAAGATCGTTCCGGTAGTAGGTGGATCCGCTTTCAAAAACAAAGGGGTTCAATACCTGCTTGATGCAGTTGTTGACTATCTGCCGAGTCCTCTTGAAGTGGTTCCGGCCCAGGGAACGGAGATTGATGATGAGTCAGCACTGGTCGAGGCGCCTGCTGATGATAACGGAAAGTTCTGTGCTCTCGCGTTTAAGCTTTGGTCCGACAAATACGTCGGCAAGCTGGTCTTCATTCGTGTCTACTCCGGTACAGTGTCGAAAGGGGATCAGGTGTTTAATTCCCGGACGGGACGCAAAGAGCGAATCGGTCGATTGATTCAAATTCAGTCGAACGACCACAAGGATATCGAAACGTGTTACGCGGGTGATATTGCGGCAATCGTCGGGCCGAAGAATGTTCGGACCGGTGACACGCTTCATGCCGATAAGTTCGACATCATGCTCGAGCCGCCGGCGTTCCCTGACCCTGTTATCTCCATGGCGGTTGAGCCAAAGACGACAGCGGATTCGGATAAGTTGGCGGAGGCGCTCCGTCGTCTTGCCGAAGAGGATCCGACTTTTGTTGTTTCGACAGACGAGGAAACCGGTCAGACGATCATTGCCGGAATGGGCGAGCTTCACCTGGAGATCATCCAATCCCGTCTTGAGGCGGAATATTCCGTGAAGACGAATGCCGGTAAGCCGCAGATTGCTTATCGCGAGACCATCACAAGCGGCTCCTCCGGTGAGCACAAGTTGGTTAAGCAGACCGGCGGGAAAGGTCAGTATGGCCACGTCATTCTCAAGGCCGCTCCCAATGCGCGCGGCAAAGGGTTTACCTTCAATAACCGCATTGTTGGTGGTGAGATTCCGAAAGAGTTTTTCAATGCGGTGGAGACCGGTATTCGCGAGTCTCTCAATAACGGGGTGATCATGGGGTACCCGGTCGTTGATGTTCACGTCGATCTCATCGGCGGTTCGAGTCACGATGTGGATTCGAACGAGCAGGCTTTCAAAATTGCTGCGATCCTCGCGATGCGCGATGCGTTCCAGAACGGGGGTTCGATTCTCCTCGAGCCGGTGATGCTGGTGAATGTGGATGTGCCTGATGAATATCAGGGCGACATTATTGGTGATCTCAATCGCCGGCGCGGCCGGATTTCCGAGATCGATTCCCGCAATGGTCTCAGCCAGATTCGCTCTGAAGTTCCGCTCGCGGAAATGTTTGGATACGCAACCGATATGCGCAGCCTTTCCAAAGGCCGGGCGAGCTTCTCGATGGAGCCGCTTCAGTTCGAGGAAGTGCCTTCAGCCATCGTAACGCAAATGACCGAGCAGTATGTCTAATGGGCAGTGCTCACAAATAATTTTTTAGAAACGACTTCAACTTTTAACCGGAACAACTGACATGCAGGGACAAAGTATTAGAATACGGCTGCGAGCCTATGATTCCCGACTTCTCGACAAGTCGACTGTGGATATTGTGGAAACCGCTAAGCGCACCGGAGCTCGCGTTTCCGGGCCAATTCCGTTGCCGACACGCATCGAGAAGTTCAGCGTGAACCGTTCACCGCACGTGAACAAGAAATCCGCCGAGCAGTTCGAAATCCGGACTCACAAGCGCCTTCTTGATATCGTCGAGCCCACCGCTCGTACGGTTGATGAACTGAAGAAGTTGAACCTCCCCGCCGGAGTCGACATCACGATTAAGATTTAGTCGGAGCCCGAACTGAAAACTTTTACGAAAGGACGATTGCAATGAGCGTCGGATTGATTGGAAAAAAAGTAGGAATGACCCGCATCTTCAACGAAGACGGTTCCGCTACCGCGGTAACTGTTATCGATGTGAGCGATAATGTCTTTCTGCAGAAAAAAACACAGGAGAAGGACGGGTATACCGCTGTCCAGGTTGGTTACGACGATCAGAAAGAGAGTCGCCTCAACCAGGCTGCGCAGGGTCACGTCAAGGCACACAACGGAAAGCCGAAGCGCAAGGTGATCGAGTTCCGTCTCGATAGCGACGATCAGCTTCCTGAGTGCGATCATCCCGGTGTTGATCTCTTTGAGAAGGACCAGTGGGTTGATGTTATCGGGACCTCCAAGGGTAAGGGATTCCAGGGGGTGATGAAGCGATACAATTTCCAGGGGCAGCCCCAGTCGCACGGTCACATGATGCACCGTCGTCCCGGTGGTGTGGGAGCGGGAACGGACCCCGGTCGTATTTGGAAGAACAAGGAGATGCCCGGTCGTCATGGTAACTACCGCAAGACGATCCAGAATCTCAAGGTTGTCGATATTCGCCCTGATGATAATGTAATCCTCATCAGTGGAGCTGTTCCCGGATCCAAGGGTGGTTACGTCGTGATCCGCCCGGCGGTTAAGCACGAGGCGCCGGTTCAGGATTTCAGTAAGAAAGAACAAGCTCCTGCCGAGCCGGAAGAAGCTGCGGCAGAAGAAACCACGGAGGCGGAAAGCTAATCTGCTGAGTGCAGGTAATCCTTGAAAGGTAACAATACCATGGCTGCAAAAACTTTAGATATCAGTGGCGCGAAAAGCGCGAACATCGGCGTCATCGAGGACGAAGAGCGTGGTCGTCAGGCTGTGCACGACGTTGTCGTGGCAATGCGTGCGAATCGTCGCTCGGGTTCCGCGAATACAAAAACCCGTGGCGAAGTGGCTGCTACCGGCAAAAAGCCCTTTCGTCAGAAGGGGACCGGTCGCGCCCGTCAAGGCGGTAACGCGCCGAACATTCATCGCGGTGGCGGAGTGGTTTTCGGACCGCGTCCCCGCTCCTATGCGAAGAATGTTAACAAGGCCACTAAGCGCCTTGCCTTTTCCAAGGCTCTCACTGTGAGGATTGACGCTGGTGATGTTTCGACTGTTTCCGCATTTGAGATTTCCGACGGTAAGACCAAGTCCTTTGCGAAAGAAATCGCCTCACTCGCGCCGGATGCAAAGAAGGTCCTCGTGATCGGTAATGGATTCTCGGATGAGACCAAGCGTGCCGGGCGCAACTTTCAGAGCGCGCTCCTGATGTCCGCTCATGAAGTGAACGTGGAGCAGCTCCTTCACCACAACAAGATCATCGTCGTTGAGGACTCCCTGGAGACACTCGCGGCACGCACTTCTCCGGCAGGGGCATCCAAGTAACCGCAGAACTGAAACAGTACGATGAAAGACATTTTTCAAATAATCGACACCGTCCAGCTGAGTGAGAAAGCGACTCTGCTTTCTGAGATCAACAACGAGTATGTATTCAAAGTTGATCCCCGAGCCAACAAGCTGGAAATCAAGTATGCGGTAGAGAAGCTCTTCGGCAAAAAGGTTGTCGCTGTCCGCACGGCAAATTACCAGGGCAAGAAGAAGCGCGAGCGCCGTGCAGACTTCGGCCGCACCAAGAACTGGAAGAAAGCGTTTGTCCGCCTCGAAGAAGGGGAAACGATCGAGTTCGTCTAAACCAATTTTTTTGAAACTCTGAACCAATCAGAAGCATGGGCCTGAAATCCTACAGACCAATCACTCCCTCGAACCGGTACAAGTTGCACCCGGATTTCTCCGAGATCACCAAGTCGACGCCTGAGAAAAGTCTCACTCGTCCGAAGAAGAGATCCGGAGGTCGGAACAACAACGGCCGCATCACCTGTCGCCACCGTGGCGGTGGGCACAAGCGCAAGTATCGCCTCATCGACTTCAAGCGCACCCGTCGTGATGAGTCGGCAAAGGTGATCGGTATCGAGTATGATCCGAACCGCACGGCGCGCATTGCCCTCATCGAATACGGAGACGGACAGCGTTCCTACATTCTCGCGCCGCGTAAGCTCGAAGTGGGCGCGGAAGTGGCTGCCGGCCCCAAGGCGCCGATCAAGCCTGGATGCGCGCTGCCTCTCTCTGAGATTCCTACCGGAACAAGCATCCACAATGTGGAGCTTAAGCCCGGTCGTGGCGGACAGATCGCCCGGAGTGCCGGCCAGTCCTGCATGCTCTCCAACCGGGAAGGTGACTACGCTCTTGTGAAAATGCCATCAGGGGAGATTCGCAAGATTCACACGAAGTGCTACGCAACCGTCGGTATCGTTGGAAACCACGAGCACGAGCAGGTGGTGAGTGCAAAAGCGGGTCGGACCCGCTGGAAGGGGATCCGCCCGACCGTTCGCGGTA
>JAKSBG010000299.1 GCA_022361255.1 Verrucomicrobiales bacterium | reverse complement strand
TGGCAAGAGAACTGACTGTCGACCTGAAACTTCGTGGCGGCCCACTCGTGACGGAAGCCTTTCAGCGCTGCTATTCTCGTCCTCCGACAGCGGAGGAAGGCCGCAAAACAAAGGCTTTCATTGACCGCTTCCTCGCAACGGCAAAAGAATCCGGCATGGAGGAAGACCGCGCCAGAATTCTCGCCCTCACTACTTTCTGCCAGTCCCTCATTTCCAGCGCTGAGTTTCGCTACCTCAACTAGTCCTCCTACCACCCAGAAGATCATGAATACCCGACGTTCCTTTCTCCAGACAACCGGATCCGGATTTGGCTATCTCGCCTTTTCCGCGCTCAGCGCAATGTCCGCACAACGTGCCGGCGCGGCAGCGGCAAGCCCACTCTCTCCGAAGGCACCCCATTTTCCAGCAAAGGCGAAGAGAGTCATCTTTCTTGCGATGCAGGGCGCTCCGTCACACGTCGATACCTTCGACTACAAGCCACAGCTCAATAAAGATCACGGGAAGGATGCCCGCGGATTCGCGAAACTCCTCGGATCTCCATTTGAGTTTTCGCAACACGGGGAAAGCGGGCTTCCCATCTCCGAACTCTTTCCGCATGTCGCCGGTCACGCCGATGATCTCTGCCTCATCAACAGTATGCACACCGATCTGCCGAACCACCCGCAGGCGACGACGCAGATGCATACCGGTAATTTTCAGTTTGTGCGCCCGTCCCTCGGTGCCTGGACGCTCTACGGGTTGGGAACAGAAAACGACAGCCTTCCCGGCTTCATCACGCTTGCTCCGCCGAACGGGGCACAGAACTATGGTAGCGCCTTTCTCCCCGCCATCTACCAGGGAACGCCGATCGGGCGCCAGGCGCGCAACCGCTTCGTTTCACAGGACGAACAGTCTGCCATCAGCAACCTTTCCAATCCCCGTCTGTCGCGCGATCTACAGAGGGTTCAACTCGACTATGTGAAGTCGCTGAACATGGAAAAACTCAAGCACGACAAACACAATCCGGAAGTCGAAGGCATTATTGAATCCTACGAACTCGCGTTCCGGATGCAGGACGAGCTGCCTGACGTGCTCGATATCGCCGGGGAACCCGAGTCCATCCGGAAACTCTACGGACTCGACAGCGGGAACAACAACTTTGCCCGCCAGTGCCTTTCAGCACGCCGCCTCGCCGAGGCAGGTGTTCGATTCATTCAAATCAATCACGGTAACTGGGATCATCATCGAAATCTTGTAAACGGCCTCCGTCAGAACTGCGGGGAAATCGACAAGCCGATCGCGGCGCTACTACAGGACCTGAAGCAGCGCGACATGCTGAAAGACACTCTCGTTATCTGGGCCGGGGAATTCGGACGGACCCCTCATGGTCAAAGTACCAATGGACGCGACCACAACAACAAGGGATACAGTCTCTGGATGGCCGGTGGTGGCGTCAAAGGCGGCCTCCGCTACGGGGCCACCGACGAACACGGATACCAGGCGATCGAGAATAAAGTTCACATTCATGACTGGCATGCCACGATTCTGCACCTCATGGGACTGAATCACGAGCAGCTCACCTATCGCTACGCCGGGCGCGACTTTCGACTTACCGACGTGCATGGGAACGTCGTCAAAGATATCGTCGCGTGAGAAAGCTGAACGGGCGTTGGGAGAGGTGGCCATGGAGCAGAGCCGACCACGCTCTTGCGAGCGCGGCTACTTTTTCAGTCCGGCAGACGATCTTCGTAGAATGTCATCCCGCGAGCCTGTAGCCGCCGTTGCAAAACGGTGGCCCCGGAGCAATGCCGACCACGCTCTTGCGAGCGCGGCTACACTGATCCGACAGGGTTACCCGGTCGACCCAACCCTGTCTGCTTGATGAGCAAACCCCGTTTCGCTCCTATTTCAGCGTCGTCAAATACTCCACCAAATCGCGGATCTCGCGTTTCTTCAGAAGTGTGTTCATGGGAGGCATCGTTGAAATCACCGGGGTGCGACTCGTGATGTCTTTCACGGGAACCTTTATCGTCTGATTCTCTGCATCGCGTATTTCAACGTGATCCTTTGTCTCTTTGCGGAACTGACCGGAAACCGTTTCGCCGTCGGCAAGGGTTACCGAAATCGTTCCGTATCCTGTCGCTATCACCTCCTGCGGTGCGATGATCGATTGAAGGATGTATGCGCGATCTTTCTTCTTCCCGATCTCTTTCAAATTCGGTCCGATCGAACTCCCGGGTTCGCTTCCGTAGCGGTGGCAGCGGACGCACTGGGCGGCGATATGGGTCATGAAAATCTCCCGACCGGCCGCCGCATCCCCGCCCTCAAGGCACTCCCGGAAACTCGCTGCCAGATCAGCCGGATCCCTCGTTTCTTCAAACGCTGCGAGTGACTCTTTGATTTCAGGGGAGGCTTCCGCCCGGGCAAGCGCCGCTTCGATCACATCCAGCTGAAGTCCCGTCTGCACTTTTCCGGCAGCAAGCTTCTTCACCCAGGAAAGAATCGTTTCATCGCTGCCTGCTTTCGCCAAACCTGACAAAACAGCCAACGCGGTCTGTGATTCCGAAACACTTTCCCCTTTTTTCAGTATTTCGCCGGCCTTTTGCTCCGCAGCGGTGGAATCGATTTTTGCCAGCTGCTGGAGAGCTTCGGATCGCAACGCGGAGATATCCTCTGACAATGCAGCATCGATTGCCTCCCGCAGTTGTGCAGCCTCCTGCGCTGCCAGAGAGCGGAGGGATTCGATTCGAAGGTCCACGGAGGAATCGCCGTCTTTGACCACCGTCAGTAGAGCCTCGGGATTCACCTGCATTCCCAGTGCGGAAGTCATGCGAAGGGTCGCTTCGCGAATTTTGGCATCTTTGTCAGAAAGAAGTGAATTGAGGTGTTTCGCAATTTCCGGAGCAGCTGCTTCTGCATCCGCAGCTTCGCGTTCGCGATAGTTTCCTTCGATGCGGTCAACTCGGAGGCTCTCGTTCCACTTTGTCAGGGCATCGAGAGCGTCGAGTCGCAGAATTTCTGCCCTGTTCCCATCGGCGGCAAAGGCAGCAAGTCTGCCGGCGGACTCTGGGTCAGCAATGCGGAAATTGGCATTGATCGCTCGACGAAGGAACGCTTCGTCACCATGTTGGAATGTCAGGGCCGACTTCGCGAGCACGGGAAGGGCTGCGGAAATCCTTGCGGATTCATCGAAGGCGGTTTCCTCGTCATGAATGGCGCGGGCAGCATCAGCCGCAATAAAGGCGTCTGCATCATCGAGAAACGCGACAATCCCTTCATCGCCGAGGCGTCGCAGCGCGATTACGGCTGCGCGGCGAATCGACGCATTCTCTTCCTTCGCCAGCCCGGCCAATTCTTCACCGGAGAGACACCCTGCCAATCCCACAATCGCACCGTGACGCAGGTAGGCTTCGGAAGGTTTGATTGAACCTGCAAATTCAATGAGTGAGCTTCCGGCACTCCGTGCTTTCAGGTTGCCAAGTGAAATCGCGGCAAGCATCCGGACGCGCGGACTTTCATCCTTCAGTAGTTTCATGAGACTCTTGACCCCGTCACTGCCTGACAAAGCCCCCATATCACCAATCGTCCTCGCATACTGAGCGCGAATCTCAGCATCAGGATCTCCGGCAAGCGGAAGAACCGCTTCGACACGCCGGGTCTCTTTTCCGCGTTCAAGCTGAGCCCATCCCCACAACGCGTGAATTCTGGCCAGTTGCGGCGCGTCTTCCTTCACCGCTGTCCTGATGAGGCGTTCCGTCTGTTCTCTCTTCACGAACTCAAATTGTGCTTTCAACCGGATTCGTTGGTCCGCGTGCCCTAACAACTCCTCCAGTGCATCCGGACTGCGTTCGTTCATCCCCTCCCGAATCAGTTTTGCCGTTTCTTTTCTCTCCTTGGAATCCGCATATTCGGGAACATCGATTCGCCAGACCCCACCCAGATCGTTCAGCGGATACCCCCCGCCCCAGTCGGTTCCATAGAGCCCGCCGTCGGGACTCCAGTTCAACCCAACCAATGGCACGCCGTTCCCGATCACGTGATCATTCACCATGCGGAATTTGGCTCCGTCCTCTTTCAACTGAAAAGCATTTTGAAACCCGGAGGAGAACTGCGTGATGAAGAAGTAGTCCTCGTATTCCGGACTCAGGGCCGTTCCAGGATTCCAGGCAAAGCCGGAAGGACCGTTCACGTAGTTTTCAAGCGGCGGCAGAATGTGACCGGCCTGACCTTCGAACCAGGGTTTAAAAAGCCCTTCCGTCGTCCAGAAGTTGTAGTCGTTTTTGAAATACTGCCAGCCGATCCGCCAACCCGCATCCATGTGCTGAACCAGATACATGAGGCGCTCCATTTCCCCGGGAGCATCCCCATCATTGTCGACGCCTATCCAGTTCCCGTATTTGTCGAAGCGCGGCTCCTGGAGATTTCGCAATCCTCTCGCAAATACTTCAAAGTTTGAACCGTCCGGTTCGCAGCGCATCATGATGCCTTCGTGAGGAAATTTCCACCGGACGCCCTCTTTCGATTCCACATTGATCCCCTTGTCCCCGATGCTCCAGTAAATTCGCCCGTCCGGGCCTACATTCAGTCCGTGCATGTAGTGGCCCGCATAGGCGACATGAACACCGAATCCGTGAGCGAGGCTCTCTTTTGTATCGGCAACATCATCCCCGTCGGTGTCACGAAGTTTGAGGAGATCGGGCGAGGCGGTCACGTAGACATCGCCCTCGTGATACATCACGCCGGCCATACTTCCGGTCACCTCGGTATTGATATCACTGGCATAGGGGGAAAGTTTGTCCGCTTCTCCGTCTCCATCGGTGTCTTCGACCAGATAGATCGTGTCGCTCAACTCTTTCAAATCGTGCCAGTCATGTGAGCCGTCTTCGTTGAAGTCTTTCACGAGCGTTTTGGCCTCTTCCGTCTTTCCGTTTTCGACGCTCAGCCGTCTTTTTATCAGGGCACGCTTCTCTTCGACATCCGTCAGACTGAGATCATCAACCATCCACTCCTTGCGGTCGGAGATAGCGAGATCCGCTGCCTTTCTCCGGCGTGCCCCGGTCACGTAGGCGCGGCCCTCATCATCAAAACTGAGGGCGATCGCGTTGTGGATTTCAAAATCCGCAGTCCACTTTTCGTATTTGAGCGTCTTCGGGTCGGCGGGAGCATTTTCCCCCTGCGGTTTCACCTCGACTCCTTTTATAACCACGTCATCGAAGAGGCCTGTGTCGTCGAATGATCCAACACCGATCCTCCCCCAGGTGAATGTTTTGTCGTGCGCGGTCATCACCGGATTTTTCATATCATCGAAGTAGACCTCGATGAGCCCGCTCTCGACCCGCCGCACCAGTTTCACATCGTGAAACGTTCCGTCCTTCCAGGGCGTCCCTTCCGTCGTCTTTTCTGAGATTTTTGTCCGCGGAGCTTCATTGACGATGAAAATCTGATTGGCGTGGTCGTCCATTTTCTGGCCGAGATGGACGTAGTAGAAATGGCCGGGACCCTGGTATCCGAAGAAAAGGCAGAGGTCGCGGTGCCCATACGACTCCTTCGTTGCCTGAACCCGGAGCGTCATTTCAAAATCCCCTACGGTGGCATATCGATAGAGCGCCATGTTGAACGGGCTCCGGTGCGGCGGCTTGTAGTCAGACTTGCCGTAAAGCTCCAACAAGCGGTTCGAGCTGCCCTTCTTTTCCTCCCGCACCCGCCACGCGGACGGATCCGTTGTTTCCCAAGCGGCAAATCCGCGTTTGAAGTCTTCTTTCAGAACCGTTGGCATCGCATCCTGCCCGACACCGGAAACGGATAACAACGCAGGCAGGAAAGCGATCAGAAATCGAAATGGTAAATGTGGCATGGCAGAAAAGTGCCATGCTACCACCGGCTGCGGCAAGTTCTACGACGCAATAGCGCGCGTTTTCAGGAAAAAGATTTCATTGCGCCGCTTTCAGCCTGTCCACGACAGGAGCAATCGGCACCAGAGGGAGGAAAGAGGAAACCCGATGAGTCCCACAGCCGCGCCGGGAAGCAAAAAGTCCTTCGACCGAATTTTCCCGGTGGCGTAGGCAATCGCATTGGGAGGCGTACTGATCGGCAGGCACATCGCAGCCGAGGCACTCAAAGCCATGGGAATGGCGAACGCAGCCGCCTCACTCGAGCCGGAAGCGGACATCCCGGAGGCAATTCCAATAGGAATGAGGATGTTGGCGGCGGCGGTGTTGCTCATGAAGTTCGATAGTACCAGGGTAAGAAGACAAAACACCATTGCGATCGCCCACGGGGCAATAGACAGAGATCCCAACTGCGCCGCAAACCATTCCGCAAGACCGCTCTGCGATACACCGACACCGAGCGATAGACCTCCAGCGAGCAGAATCAGAATATCCCAGTCCAGCGATCGTATTTCCGCCCCCCGAATCACTCCCGTAGTAGAGAGAACCACAATCGGAACAAAGGACACGACCGCTGTCGGGATCTGGTGCCAGCTTCCACTCAACCACAGAGCCACGGTCGAAACAAACACCACTAGAACCGTCCAGCGCTGCCACCGAACGGGTCGATCCGAGTTGACGATTTCCAGCTCCCCGGGCGTCAGAGCATCCAGATGAAAATCAGCCGACTTTACTTTTCTTGAGAGGAACAGCCACAGTCCGGTGACCAGCAGAGCGGCAGGAGGAAGCCCGAATAGCATCCACCGTAGAAAATCGACCGGATACACATCATTGAGCAATCCGGATGCAATCGCGTTGGGAGGCGTTCCAATGATGGTGCCCATGCCTCCCAGGTTCGCGGCAAATGCGACTCCGATAATCAGCGCTTTGCCCGCCGTTCCGGAGCCGCAGTTTGCCAGCATCGGTGCCAGTATCGCAATCATCATTGCCGCCGTGGCAGTGTTGGAAAGGAACATGGAAAAAACGAAGGTGGTTCCCATCGCCACGAGGAGGACTCGTTCCGGCCTCGTTCCCGCGAGAAGGAGAAGCTTCTCCGCGATTCCCCGATCCAGACCGGTTCGGGAGGCGGCTTTTGCGAGAATAAACCCGCCGAAAAACAGCCACATGGAAGAACTTGCCCATGGTTCGACAAAGATTTCCCAACCCTTTTTATCCTCTTCCGGAAGCAAAACTCCCCCCGGAGCGCCCAGGATCATGATCTGTAGCCCGATCCCGAGAAGAGCCACCGCAAATGCTGGAATCGCCTCTGTCATCCACAGAAAGCCGCAGAATGAAATGATTCCGAGAGTCCAGCGTCCCGCTTCGCTCAGTCCCGGATAGGCGGGAAGAAATGCGATCATGACTGCCACAGCGAGACATGCGATCACTTTCAGAAAGGCCGCAGACGAATCGAATTCGAGATGCCCCAGGATACGCTTGTATTCCGCCCTCGTGTCAGCCCCGGAAATCAGCGGCCTCATTCTTGCCCGGATCGTTTTCTGCAACCGGTCCGTCGAAAATTGCGGTTTCCTGTTTTCCCTGTCCTTTCCCGTCTTCATTCTTTTGCAATCATAGCAGTGGCATCATTCGTGCCGTATTGATGCGGAGATTCAAGTAACCGAAAAGTTTTGCGCACCTCACGTTCTTCTCTCCGGTCTGGCATGTGAACTGCTGTCGGGATAGGCATGCTTGAGCTGGTGTATGATCAATTCCCCATTCGCTGCAGTCTTCGGGATGGATCCCCCTGCTCCATTCGTCTGATGAATGAACAGGATGAACCGGTCTTTCGCGAATTCCATTCCATTATCCCGGAAGAAAACCAACTCTTTATCCGTTCGAAGATTAAAGACGGCTCTCTGTTTAACGAATGGATGGCAAATCCTGAAACCGGAGAACACCTCGCGCTTCTAACATTCGTGGACGGCCAACTCGTCGCAATCGGCTCTCTACATCAGAGGCAGGGCGGATGGAAGAGGCATATCGGCAAAGTATACTTTCTCACACACCCGGATTTTCGCGGGCAGGGACTTATCAACCTGTTGCTCGACCCGATCGTTGCAATCGCCGGGAACCTCGGCCTGACCCAACTGGAGTCAGAGCTCAACGGAGAGCGGGAGACCGCCATCGAATCTCTGGGGTCCGTTGGATTCTCCGAGCTGGTGAGACTGCCGGACTACATTCGGGACATGAAAGCGCGCCCGCACGACTATGTTTTGATGGGAAAAAATCTCGTACCTGATTACGAGAATCTGGGTACAGGCGACTAGTTACGTCTACCAGTCAACCGGACCTAATCCACCTCTTGCGGCATCGCCTTCAAAGTAGCCTCGTGCTCTGACACGGCCGAATATATCTCTTTCAGAGCCTTTATTCCGACTCCGTCCTCCGGACGAAGACGCTTCTCTGACGGATCACGCGGCAGGTGAAACAGCAATGGTGTCTCGTGATCTTTCGCCCCCCCGGCCCGGAATGGCGGACGAGTGTGGAAATGCGCTTTCCACGGCCCGAGCCTGCAGGCGTAGAGCTCGCGACCGTGATAGAAGAAGACAGGCTTCCGCGGCGGAAGCTTGCCGCTCCGGAGAAAGGCGGAAAGATCACGCCCGTCGATGATGCGATCATCCGGCAACCCCGCTCCGCCTAGGGACAATGAAGTCGAGAACAGGTCCATTGCAGTTGCAACAATCGAAGTCACTCCCGGTTCAACCGTGCCCGGCCACCAAGCTATCGCCGGGACCCGCACTCCGCCCTCCCAGGTGGTCGCCTTCCCTTCCCGTAAAGGCCCGGCGCTGCCTCCTTCATCATTCATGACAAGCCAGGGGCCATTGTCACTCGTGAAAACGACGAGTGTGTTTTCCGCCAGACCGGTTTCCCGAAGCGCCTCGAGAATCATACCAGTACTCCAGTCCAGTTCCTGAACCACATCACCGTACCGCCCGGCCGGACTTTTGCCGTAAAAGTCTTCCGACACAAAGAGAGGCACATGCGGCATGGTATGGGCAAGATAGAGAAAAAACGGCTCCTCTTTTTCTTTTTGTTCGCGAATAAACTTCAACGACTCTTCGGTGTAGCGCTTTGTCAGGGTTGTCTGATCAGCCGGACGCTCGACAATTTCGTTGTCGCGTAGCAGCGGAACATTCCACCCGTCCGCGGGAGGGTCCTGACGCCCGGCATGCTCGCGATGTCTGATTCCCTCGCGAGGATCCATGTCATTCGAATAGGGAATGCCAAAACTGTGGTCGAAGCCCTGATCAGTCGGGCGCGATCCCTCGTGGATTCCCAGGTGCCATTTGCCGACATGCATCGTCGCGTAGCCCGCCTCCTGTAGTCCTTCCGCAATCGTGATTTCTGAATCAGGCAGCCCTCCTTTCGAGTCCGGAAAAAGCACACGGCGATCATTGCTGCACATCCCGTTGCGAATCGGATACCTTCCTGTGAGGAGAGCGGCCCGACTGGGCGTGCAGACAGAGGCTCCGACGTAGAAGTCGGTAAAACGCACCCCTTCCCTCGCCATCCGGTCAAGATGCGGGGTTCGGATCATGGGCGAACCGTAGCAACCAAGATCCCCGTATCCGAGATCATCGCAGAAAATGATGATGATGTTCGGCTTTTCAGCAGCGAAAGCGCTACAGCTGACAATAACAGCAAAGAAAACGGCAAGAATCGGTCTCATGGATTTTCCAAATACAAACAAACGGGCTCTGAATCACTTCGCTTCTGTCACCTCAATTCGGTCAATCCCCACCATAAATCGTGGGGTGGCCGCCTCGTTCCGTCCGGTGATGTGAATATCGATTTGAAGTGGTTCCCCCGGACTCACGTTGATATTTTTGAAATGCAACGTTTCCGCCGGAACTACCTTCTCCGAATAGAGGTCGGCAGTCTGGAGCTGTCCGTTGATCGCGACTTTGATGGTCGCATAATCATGCGCACCCGTAGTGAAAAGCGACAGATCGTGATTACCCGGCTTCAGCCCCTCAAGTTTCAGAGTCAGAACATCACCGGGTTTTCCACCGGTCCACCACAGGTGGGAATTGCCGGACCATCCGTTCCCGAATCCTGCCATACCCTGTGCGCGAAGCTGACCGCGGGGAGGGGAAATTTTCTCAACGAGTGATTCCCCTTCGATACGGATGACTCCCTTCGCAGGCGGAGCAACTTTGCTCATCGCGGGAGAAGGTTTCTTTTGCCCGGGCATCGGAACCTGATTCGGACTGGCGAGATATTTCACGAGGTCGGCGACCTGCTCAAGCGGCAGAGCATCGAAGAGCCCGGCAGGCATGAGTGACTGTGCCATTTCCTGACGGTTTTCGATTTCCGATTTCTTCACGTCGGTCTCGGTGCCTCCGGGCATGGAAAGCTTGATGAATTCCGGCGTCTCCGATTTGATCATTCCGCTGAGAGTGGAGCCGTCTTTCATCGTAAAAATGTTCAGCATGTAGTCCTTGGATACGACGGAGCTGGGTGCGAGAACATTCTCGAGGATGTATCCCGGATCAGCCCGGTTCGATCCGGTGAGATCCGGTCCAAGAGCAACGCCCTGGCCAAACATCTGGTGGCAGGTGCCGCAGGTCATCATGTAGGCCTGACGCCCACGCGAAGCATCCGCTTTTGCCATGACCTGTGGACTGAGCTTTTTCTTCCACGCGTCTATCGCAGCGTGTAGTTGCTCGAGATCAACACCAGCACTTCCCCGCATCCAGTTTTTCTCGATAAGTGCCGTAATCTTTTCATTCTCAAAGCGCTCGAACTGGTCGAGCATGACCGGAGAAACCAGAGACGGTTCGAGTTGCTTTGCGTCAACCGCTTCGAGCAATGCCAGCGCCATTTCCGGACGGGTCCCGAGTAGGTTGATCGTTTCGTTGCGCTGTTTCAGATTGAGCTGCGTAAGGACATCGACAAGTGCAGCCGCTGATTCGGCTCCCGGATCCTGTCGCAGCGCCGCAATCGAAGCGGAGCGGAGTGGTGGGACTTTGAGCAGCTCGCGAGCGAGTCCACCGAGCTCGGAATCTTGTCCAATCGTGAGCAGCTCGATCGCTTTGATTCGGTCGGCTGGCTTCGCTTTTTCATTCCGAGCCAGTTGGCGCCAGTGCGGAAAATACTCAGCATCCCCGAATCGGGTCCCGAGACGGGAAAGCACGTTCTCAACCTCAGGGTTCTTCCCGAAAGACTTCCCTTTTTCTTTCGCATTCTCCCAGCCAACTGGCCTTTCTACCGGGGGAAGGGTGGAGAGCGAAGTGAGCAATTGGGTTCCCAACACCACAAATTCCTTTGGATTCCGAGCCCTGGAAAGCGAGGACGTGATTGCCGATCTGCCTTCGGGGAAAACGGCGGCGCGCTTCGTAAGGAAATCCTTAAGCATCGGCCATGCTGTTTGATTGACCAGGGTGAGCGCTTTGTCAGGCTGTGCTTCCACAAGCGGGGCAATTCCATACCAGGTCAGGTAGGGAATGTTTCGATCCCACTGGCTGCGGTTGTGGCGGATCAGGCCGCGCACAATCTCCCAGCGCTGATCGAGGGGAAGCGTCTGCAGTTTGGAAGCGAGGTAGCGACGTACGACCAGAGATGGCTCATCTTTCGCCATCTCTGTGAGGCGTGGAAGAGTGCCTTCGTTGACTACGGCAATCTGCACCGCCCACCCCCGGATGTGCTCACTGGAATCGGAAAGCGCGGACATCATCTGTTTTCCATCCAACGTACCAGTTACGTGGCGAGTCCACAGAGCGCGGAGACGTAACGGAACATTCGTGGCGTGATCCGTTTCAAACTTCGTCAGCGCTGTGGAAACAGCCTCCTTGTCGAGACTTCCGGCAGCGGCCCGCTCGTGCAGAAGTCGCTGCGACTGCCGGGCATGAAAGGAGTTTTCGTGGCCGATCAGGCTAACGAGATCCACGTCACTGCGGTCCGGTAGATCGAGCGTGGTGCTTTTGGCATCGCCGTAGCGAACCCGGAAAATTCGACCGTTCTCCCGGTCCCACACTTCGACATCGCGGTGATGACATGTCTGGCTATCGACCCAGTCCGAATAGTAGAGAGCGCCGTCCGGTCCCTGCATCACACCAACACCCACGGTATCATGGTGATTACTCAGAACAAAGTCCGGACGGTGACGCGCGAGATATCCGGAGCCGTCGTGACCAAGGTTCTCCCGAACAATGCGGTGTCCGTGAAGATTGTGAAAGTACATCTGTCGACGAAACTCCCCGGGAAATTCGGGGGCATCGTAGTAGGCAAGACCGCAATGTGCATGCCCTCCTCCGGCTATATTGGTGAAATTGACTGCCTGGTCATCTTCCGTGCCGGTTTTCTTTCTCCAGGCGTCCCAGAGAATTCGCATATTGCCCGTATAGTGCGCGTGATCAGCAATCGTTTTGATGTCATCAAAGGTGAACGGATC
>JAKSBG010000197.1 GCA_022361255.1 Verrucomicrobiales bacterium | reverse complement strand
GTGATATGCGCTTTCTCCGGTAGTGGTCGACTGGGTCGTTCTGTGTTAGGTTTTCTTTTTCTCCCGGTTTGAATTTTCGGTTTTCCAGAATTGCCCGCCCTCTCCTCCCGCTTTTGTCGGGAGGTTGCCTGCTTCTTTCCGGGGCGGTTCAGGCGCAGCTTTCCCCGTTCCCGGAGGTCGGTCTGCAGCAGGATGGGGGGCAGGAAATTCCCGAGATTCTTCCGCCTGATCTGTTCGAGCCGGTTATCACACCGCGCCAGACCAGTGCGGACCGGATTGTCCGCCTGTTCAACCGGGACCTTCGCGATCTCGAGGAGGCACAGGCGGATATTCTCCGGCAGTGGGAGGAGCTGCCGAAGGTGACCCGGGAAACGCAGCGAACGACGGGCTTTGGATACTATTCCGGCAACAAGAAGAGCCGATCCAAATGGGTTCAGGTGGATATGGGGGAGAGTGTCACTCCCGATGCTGTCGCGCTTTTTCCCGTCACAGCACAGATCGACGGGGAAACCGTATTCGGATACGGGTTTCCCCCCAATTTCCGCGTCGACATCTCCGACGATCCGAAATTCGGAAAATATGAGACCATGGTCGAGGGGAGGGTCGATTCTCCTCAGGGTGCCCGGCGCTGGCCCTTTTTGCGGGAAGTGGAGGGATACACAGGGCGCTACATTCGTGTGACGGCAATCGGCGGGCTTTGGCGTTCCCCGACGACGGGACAGACTGCATTCGCCCTGAGCGAGGTGATGATTCTCAAAAACGGACACAACGTCGCGGTGGGCAAAAAAGTGGGTGCTCTCGATACCTACGAATACTCGAATCAGTGGTCGACGGAATTTCTTACCGACGGGATCACCACGCTGGGCATTCCGCAGGGCGGTGTGGAAAGTCCGGGCTTCGGTTTCCGGGCGAGATCCAGTGAAAGCGCCCGTTCCAGCTGGGTTCAAGTCGATCTGGGAGAGCCGATGGCTATTGATGAAGTGCAGATTATTCTCGCGGACAGTCCCAGCACGGTGCCGGATCCGACAGTGAGATTTCCCTATCCGATGCGGGTGGAAGTTTCGGAATCTCCCGACGGGAGGAACGCCGAGTTGATCGGTCGCTTCAATCCGTCGCAGATCTCCATGATCGGCACCAATCCACTCATCATTCCCGTAGAGGATGCATATGGTAGATATGTCAGGGTAACCGTGCTCGGACCGCAAAAGCCCGGTCGAATCAACTTTGAACTGGCCGAGCTGGTCGTGTATTCCGGAACGGAGAACGTCGCGGAAGGGCAGCCCGTCACTTCGCCCCATACGGTAAATTCGGAGCGGTGGAAAAGCGAATACCTGGTCGATAATTTCACAAGTCGCCGCAATCTGCTTTCCTACGGGGAGTGGCTATCGAACCTCGACAAACGCAGCAATCTGGTTCGTCGCTGGCTCGAGAAAGAGGAGCAGCGGCTGGAGCTCGTCGATCAGACTTTGACGCGCGGAATCACCGCAGTGGGAACCGGTGTCGCGGGGATCCTCGGATTTGCCCTCTTTGTTTTGTCGCGCGGCCGGGTTCGCCGGAGGAAGGATCTCGAAGCTCTTCGTCAGCGTATCGCGAGCGATCTTCACGACGATATCGGCAGCAACCTGAGCAGTATTGCTCTTCTCGCGGAGCTGGGTAAAACGGAGGTGGATGAGCCGGATCTCGTGATCGAGGAACTCACCGACATCAAAAAAACTGCCGACAAGACGATCGAATCGATGCGGGATATCGTCTGGTTGATTCGTCCGGGCGAAGAAACCTGGGCACAGATGCTGACCCGGTTTCGTGAAACGGCGGCCAAGTTGCTGCGGGCGCACGAATACACTTTCAACGTGACGGGAAGCTCCAGCGATATGCGTCTCCCGTTGGAGTTCAAGCGCGACCTGTTTCTCATTTACAAGGAAACCCTCAACAACATCGTCCGGCATGCTGAGGCGGAGAAGGTCAGTATCGAGATCGACTGTCGGCGGAGTCGCCTCGAATTGACAATCGAAGATGACGGGATCGGATTCAACAATCTGGACCAGGAGTTCCGCGAAGGGAACGGCCTGCGTAACCTGAGAATGCGGGCTCAGGCCATCGGGGCAAGTTTGAAAGTGCGAAGCGCCCTCACCGAAGGAACGAGAATTCATTTGTCCGTGCCGATGCCGTGAATCCGTCCCACCCGAAAACGGCACGAATTTTCAGGTGCAAAACCCGATAGCCACGCCAAGTTAACCAATTACTGCAAGGATCATGAGTGACGAAAAAGAATCCGATTCCGAAGACAAGAAGCCGAAAGCCCCCAGCCGCGTCTGGGTTGTGGAAGACAATACGACACTCGCGACCACGGTGGCGCGGGTTCTGGATCGTCAAAAGGACATGAAATGTGTCCACAAATTCGAACGCTGCGAAGAAGCGATTGAAGCCCTTGTTGCCGGCGAACGCCCCGACGTGATGCTTTTCGATATCGGACTTCCCGGAATGAGCGGCATTGAAGGCATTCGCCGGATCAAGACCGCGCTCCCGGAAATTGAGATCCTCGTTTTCTCCGTATTCGACGACAACGAGAAGGTTTTCAACGCGATCTGCGCAGGAGCTTCCGGATACCTTCTGAAAACGTCGAGCATGGGGGAGATTCCCGATGCGATTCGTGAAATTCTGGGAGGTGGCGCACCCATCAATGCGCTGATCGCCCGTCGCGTTCTCGATATGTTCAGCGATCTGGCTCCGCAGAGTCGCGACTACGGTCTCACGGATCGCGAGAAAGAAGTTCTCGAGCAAATGGTCGAAGGCCTCACGAAAAAGGAAATCGCCGATCAGCTCGATCTCAGCTTTCACACGGTCGATAAGCACATTCGTGGCATCTACTCCAAGCTCCACGTGAACACCATGACCGGTGCCGTCGCGAAAGCGCTCAAGGAGGGCTTGCTTCCGAAAGGCTAGTATCATCTCCGAAAAGTTTTCGGTGAAAGGCATCCGCTTGCCGGACCGGGCAAGCATTTCTTTCGGCATTATCGAAAGGGGGGAAGAACTTCCCATGCACCGCAGAAACGGATCGGTAAGCTTTCTGTTTTTGCTCGACGATTCGCGCGGAATCGGGGATCTTATCGAGCGTATGAGGTCGTTTAATCCGGTGTTGATTCTTGCTCTCCTGCTCATCCTGCCTCTTTCGGGGTTTGCCGAAGGAATTCGCACGTGGACCAGCACGGACGGGAAAAAGCTCAGTGCTTCCCTGATTCACGCGGACTCGACCAGCGCCATTTTTAAAATCAAGGGGGGGCGGGAAGCAAAAGTACCGCTGACCCGGCTTGTCGAGGCGGACCGGGAGTTCATCGCGGCGAAGTTGAAAGCGGGGAAAGCTTTCGAAATCAGTCCGATGCCGGAGCAAACGCAGGCTCCGCGCGAGCTCGATGTTTCGGGTGGCCCCCGGGTGTTTACCACTCCGCATTTTCAGTTTGAAACAGATCAGGATGTCCTGCGTGGTTTTATCGCCGAGGCCGCCCGCGTCTACGAAGGGACCTACTATGCTCTCAACGGACTGCCGCTCGGACTGGAGTTTTCCCCGCCCGGGGGAAAGACTCACTTCAAGGGGCGATTCATGAACGACGCGGCCTTCGACCAGATTGCAAATTCGAAAATGCCAAGCCTCCCCGGGCAGCGCGTCGTGGGTTTGTATCTGGGTAAAGAGCAGGAGCTGCTGGTGCCGTATTCATCCCTCGGTGCTGTTCGACGGAGCGGCCGCCTGTCGCTTCGGAAATCGAGTGACACAACCACTCTGATTCACGAGATCGTGCACCAGGTAATGCACGAGTGGTTGCCGGTGATCCCCACCTGGTTTTCCGAGGGGATTGCGGAATACATTTCCGCCGTGCCGTACCAAAACGGCCGATTCGAATTCAAGCATGCGGAGCGTGGACTTCTGGAGCGTCTGGAGAAGCAGCACGACGCGAACGGGCGGGTCACAGGCGTCATTCCGCCGTCGTCTTATTTCCGGAAATACCTGCCGGGAGGAGAGGCGGAAGAAAAGGAGGAGGAGCAGAATCCATTGGAGACAGGGATCCTCACCAGTGTGGCGCGGCAGGCCGGACCTGATGGCTGGACCGGTCATGTTTCCGAATACCGCGATGCAATGTTAACGGTGTATTTCTTTCTCCATCTCTATGATCAGAAAAATCCCGGGGCACCTGTCGGGGCGTATCTCCGCATGGTTGATTCTTCGATGGATGATACGGACAAGGTTCGCGACCTTCTGAAGGAATTTGAAGAAAAGCGTCTCGCCTACAACGCGGATGTGGATCGCTTCAATGCATCGCTGGACAAATTTCGTGCGGAAGTGGATGCCTACAACGAAAGGGTCAGAATCCACAATCAGGAAATCAGGGACGGGGTTCCGAAAGAAGAAAGAACTCCTGTTGGCAAAGAGCCGGTCGAACCCGTTCCGCCGGGGAAGCTGGTCGTCCCTCCCGAGATTGAAGCGGCGAGCTCAGGCGGGAGAATTGATCTCGCTGCAATGGTGAAACGGGCATCGCTACCCGGACTGCTCCAGGGGCGGGACGTTGCTTTTCTCGATGAGACCATGAAAGAGGCATTTGCCGAAATCGGTCTCGAAATCGAATACCGGTAGGCCGCTTTTTCGTTGGATTGCGAGAGGCAGACAAGGTAGCGTCAGAGATGAAACGACTTCCTTTTGCGCTTCTTCTATCTGTCCTGTTTGTCGGTGCCTGTGGTCAGTCTCCTTCAGGTGAGACAGAGCGTGATGGGGGTGATGCTGCGACGGAAGCGGTGAAAGAGACGCATCCTTCCGTGGAAGTAAACGCTGCGGAAGCAGCTGCGATGCTGAAAGAGAATCCCGACCTTGTGATTCTCGACATCCGGACGCCGGGTGAATTCAATGCCGGCCACATCAAAGGAGCGGTGAATATCGATTTTAATGCTCTCGATTACAAGGATCGCATCGCCGGGTTGGAGCGTGAAAAATCCTATCTGATGCATTGTGCGAGCGGTGGTCGCAGCGGCATGTCGATGGAGCTTTTTGAAGAGCTCCAGTTTGAGAATATCATCCACTTCAAGACCGGGTTCCGCGACTGGGCGGATTCCGGTTTCCCGGTCGAGAAGTGATCACTCGTCCGGCGTTTCCTCTGTTGGCTGGATCAGAACAAAGGGGGACACGACAAGAGCGCGAAAGGTCGCTTTGCTTTCCTCCCAGTAAAATGCGTGGGGAGTGGATGGCGTGACGAGATCCCCGCTTTCTTTCCAGGCCCGTACCTTTTCCGTGTCATCGTTGGCGATTGCTTCGCCTACGGTGGTGAGATCGAGGGAAGGATCGAGCCAGAGAAGGGCTTCATTCTTGTAGTGAGGTTCGAGGTGTTTCCAACCCACCACGCCGGTGTATTTCTCCAACTTTTCAGCAGTCGACAGATCGTCATCGCCGAGCATGCCGTAGACCATGCCGTCTTCCTTTGCTGGAGTGTTGCCATTCGAGCTGCTGGAGCCGTTTGAAGATTTGCTCATGGCGGAAAATAGACACAAGGCTGTATTTTGACAGAGGAATTTTCTGGAGAATGGTGCCGGATGCAATTGCTGAAGACCCTGTGGTGCGGCCTTATCTGCTTCTTTGTTTTCCAGTCCCCGGAGGTGAGTGGCGGGGATTCCGGAACTGACGTGTATGTCCATTTTATGCCGTGGTACCAGGCAGATCCTGCCGCGGGAACATGGGGATGGCACTGGACGATGAATCACTACAATCCGGAGGAAGTCCGGTGGGACGGGCGGCGACGGATTTCGGCTCATGATTATCCCCTCATTGGTCCCTACGACAGTTCCGAACCCTTGGAATGTCAGGTGCTGCAAATGAAACTGGCGGGGATCGATGGCGTCATCATTGACTGGTATGGCACCGATGATGTGAACGACTACTCGATGATCCATCGCAACACAGAGGCACTCATCTCCGTGATTGAGAAAGCGGGAATGAAATTTGCGATCTGCTACGAAGACCAGGTGGTCGGGGAGTTCGTAAAACAGAAGGGTGGCGACAGAGCCGAAGCCGTCAAGGTCGCGGCAGCGCATCTGCAGTGGGCGGAGAAGAACTGGTTCTCGCGGGAGAGCTACGCGAAGCTCGAAGAAAAACCGGTTCTCCTGGTTTTCGGCCCCCGCTATTTGAAAGGGGACGAGATGAAGAAGGTATTGGCAGGCCTGGCATCTTCTCCGGCGGTCTCCGTATTGCCTCACCTGACGGAGGAAACCGGAATCAGCGGTTCATTTGCCTGGCCGCCGGTGGATGGAGGAAAAAACGTGGGTGCCGCGGAATGGAAAGAACGATTGGCTGCGTTTGCCAACGCGGAAGGAGAGGGTCACTTTCACATTCCTGTAGCGTTTCCCGGATTTCAGGACATCTACCAGCAGGCCGGCCTGCACGAGAGCTACGGGCGGATCGATTCGCGCTCCGGGGAAACATTTTCCGAATCTCTTGATCTCGCGCTGAAGCAAAATGCGCCGATGATCCAGATTGCGACCTGGAATGACTACGGGGAGGGAACGGTCATTGAGCCAACCTGGAGACATGGTTACCGATACCTCGAGGAGATTCAAAGGCGTGTCGGGAGTGCGTTTACTTCGACAGACCTCCGGCTTCCGGAGCGGTTGCTCCACCTGAAACGCCGGGGAGTCGATGTGCGTGCCGTGTCGGAAGCTCTTTTCGCCGGAGACTGCGTAAGAGCACGGGAATTGCTCGGAGCGCTGAAGATCGACGAAAGCAAACACCCTGACAAATTCGCAACAGACAAAGCAAGTGCCGCTTCGCACTATCGTCTCTCCCGCGACATTCTCTATCGTGATGAAACGGACTTGTCGGAGTATGGAAAAAATCGCTGCCGCCTCGATGTCTATGCTCCCGTAAAAGGAAAAGAGAATGCGACGGTGGTATGGTTTCATGGCGGAGGGATCACCGGCGGACAGCGCTATGTCCCGGTGCCCCTTCGAAACAAGGGGGTGATTGTTGTCGCGGCGAACTACCGGCTCAGCCCGCATGTGAAATCCCCTGTCTATGTGGAAGATGCCGCTGCGGCGGTTGCCTGGACCTTGGAAAATATCGAAAAGTTCGGCGGCTCGCCGGACAGGGTTTTCGTCAGTGGTCATTCTGCCGGGGGATACCTCGCCAGTATGGTCGCGCTCGATCCGGGGTATCTCGAAACATTCGGGAGGTCGATCCATGACCTCGCCGGGGTCATTCCTTTCAGTGGACACAGCATTACCCACTTCACGGTTCGGAAGGAGCGGGGAATCGGCGGTCTGCAACCGGTCGTCGATGAAATGGCTCCGCTTTTCCACGTCGGCAAAAACGTTCCGCCGTTTCTCCTCATTACCGGGGATCGCGATGATGAAATTATGGGGCGATATGAAGAGACCGCTTACTTCTGGCGCATGATGCAGGAAGTCGGGCACCCCGACACAACGCTGGCCGAGCTGGAGGGCTTTGATCACGGAGGAATGCCGGAGCCGGGTTTCCCTCTGATGCTGGAGTTTATGAGCGATCGAAAAGCGGGGGATTGATCAGAAATCCGCTTCTTTCACCAGTTCAAGAAACTCCTTTCGGTAGCCCCAGCGATCCGGGCCGGTCGATTGGCTGGCCCATTGCTGAATCCGGGCACGGCTGACTCCCTTTGTGTTGCCGGATGCCCGGAGCTTCATTCCGAATGCGGCGACAGAAGCGGCGAAACGAAAATCTGTCGTCGCCCGGGAGAAATCTTTTTTCGAATCGGCGACCGGGAAGGTGACCCGCCTGCTCTTCGTACCGTTGGGGGATTTGTAGCGCAGGCGGACGTGGAGGAGCTCGTTGGACTCTGCTACTTCCGTCAGATCCGCCTCCGGTTTCCGGTAGCGGAAGAGGGTGGTTTCTTTGTCTGATCCGAAACGGTTCGCGGGAACAATTTCGTAGAACGCGGTGACTTGATGCCCGGCTCCGATTTCCCCGGCATCCTTTTTGTCGTTGGAAAAATCCTCGTTTTCCAGAATGCGGTTTTCGTATCCGACGAGGCGGTAGGATTTCACCTTTTTCGGATTAAACTCCACCTGAATCTTTACGTCTTTCGCGATCGTCACGAGGCTGCCTTGCGTTTCCCGCACGAGAACTTTCCGGGCTTCGTTCAAGGTATCGATGTAGGCGTAATTTCCGTTCCCTTTGTTCGACAGTTTTTCCAGCACGGAGTCGTTGTAGTTTCCCATGCCGAAGCCGAGAACGCTGAGGTGAACCCCGCTTTTTGCTTTTTTCTCAATCAGGGAAACCAGGGCGCTGTCGCTTGCCGGACCGACATTGAAATCCCCGTCGGTTGCGAGAATGACGCGGTTGGCTCCGCTTTTTTGGAAATTCTCCCGGGCGATTCGGTAGGCGAGGTTCAGCCCGGCACCTCCGGCAGTCGATCCTCCGGCCTCAAGGCGATCGAGGGCGTCGTGAATCCCGGCCGTGTCAGAGCAGGGAGTGGACGGAAGGGCTACGCCGGAGCTTCCCGCATACACGACGATCGCGACCCGATCATCGCGACGAAGCTGGTTGGTCAGCATTTGCAGGCTGCGTTTCAGGAGCGGCAGCTTGTTCTCTGACTTCATTGATCCTGACACATCAACAAGGAATACCAGGTTTGCCGGAGCCCGTGTTTCCGTTGGCATTTCTTTTCCCTGAAGGGCGATGCGGACGAGTTTATTCCGTGGGTTCCACGGGCAGGTCGCGACTTCCTCCATCATCGAAAAAGGAATTTCTCCCCGGGGTGCAGGGTAGTTGTAATCGAAGTAATTGATCATTTCCTCCACCCGGATCGCGCCGGACGGAATGCTGAGATTTTTCCGGATCATGCGACGGACGTTGGCGTAGCTGGCCGTGTCGACATCAACGGAGAATGTGGATAGGGGATCCAACGAAACAGAACGGAAAGCGTTGCTCTCCCGGTATTGATAGCGCTCCCGTGAAGCAAAGGAAGGATCCGGCGTTCCGCGACGCCAGTTTTTTCCACGGGGTGGTTCGATCGGGCTCTTTGCGATATTCGAGTGGTGGCGCATCGATCCCGGCGTGCTGCGGGGCGCGACCGACGGATAGTGCGCGTAACATCCGGAAAGAAACAGGGGTATCAGAAAACAAGGGGCAAGTGGTCTCATCTGCCCGTTGAATACGGAAGCTTCGGAAAGAACTTTCAAAGATCGCAGACAGGCTCTTGCGGTTTCCGCTTTTTTCCGACAGCATGCGCCATGCAAAAAACGCTCCTCCCGGCAATCGTGGCGCTAGTGAGCCTTCTCTGCTCCAGTGTGGCGGAAGAGACAAAGAAACCTAACATTGTCCTATTTTTGGCGGACGATTTGGGTTGGACCGGTCTGCGCTCGTTCGGGAGCGATTTCTACGAAACCCCGAATCTCGACCAGCTTGCGCAGGAGGGGATGCGGTTCACCGACGCCTACGCGGCCTGCACGGTCTGTTCGCCGACTCGCGCTTCGATTCTGACCGGGAAATACCCTGCGCGTCTTCACCTGACGAGCTTCATCCCGGGGCAGGACCGGCCCTATGCGAAATTGAACATTCCCGACTGGACCAAAGGGCTGGAGAAGCGACACGAAACTCTGCCCGAAAGATTGCAGGAGGTTGGATACCGGACAATTCACGTGGGCAAATGGCATCTGAACTTTCCCGGTGAACCGGTCGATCCGACTCAACACGGATTTGATTTCAGTCAGGACAAGCCGCCGGGGACAAAGGGGTATTTCATCAACAAAGGCGGGAGAGAGGGATACGTAACGGATTATCTGGCTGATGTCGCTGTGGAGCAGATTTCGAAGAAAAGCGAAAAACCGTTCTTTCTCTACTTCGCCTTTCATGTTCCGCATACACCGATCCAGGGACGTGCTGATTTGGTGGACGAATTTTCAAAAAAGGTAGATCCGGAAGCCACGCACCGGAACCCGGTCTATGCCGCGATGGTGAAGAGCATGGATCTCGCAGTCGGCCGGGTTCTCGATGCGCTGGATGAATCAGGTGCTGCGGAAAATACGGTGGTTGTATTCACGTCCGACAATGGAGGGCTCACGCAGCGATACGGCAAGCATGACGGTTTCACCGAGAACCTGCCGCTGCGCAGAGGAAAAGGTTCTGCCTACGAGGGGGGCGTTCGCGTGCCGGCAATCGTCCGCTGGCCGGGCGTGACAAAGCCCGGTTCCGAGTCGGGCGAACCGGTCATGACGATTGATTTGCTGCCGACCTTTGCAGAAGCGGCCGGGACGGGAGTCCCCGATGGAATAGACGGGAAAAGCCTCGTCCCCGTGTTGAAGGAGGCGCAGAAGACGCTGGAGCGGGATCTGTTCTGGCATTTTCCGCACTATCACGCCGGGGGAGACAGCCCATACTCTGCGATTCGATCGGGAAACTTTCGACTGATCGAGTTTCACGAGTCCGGAAATCTGGAACTCTACCACCTGGGGAAAGATCTTTCTGAATCGAAAAATCTGGTTGAAGAAAACCCTGACAAAGCCTCTGAACTGCACCGGCGTCTGCAGGAATGGCGTGAAAAGGTGGGAGCGCAGATGCTGACCGAAAATCCACGATACGACCCCGAAAGGGCGACGGAAGTGAAGCGCAGAGGAGGAAAGTCGAAAAAAGCAAAATGAGCGAACCTGACAAGCTGCCAAAAGTTGTCATCACTGACCTGATCACCGAACCGCTCGACTACGAGCGTTCGGTGCTCGATGGCCACGCGGAAGTGAACGCGCTCGATGCAATGAGCGAGGAAGCGCTGGTGGGCCGGATCGAAGATGCCGAAGTGGTGATGGTCTATCACTATTTCAAATTCACTCGTGCGTCGATTGAGCGACTCGAAAACTGCAAAGCCATCATTCGTCCCGGTGTTGGATATGACGGGATCGACTGCGAAGCAGCGCGGGAGAAAGGCATCCCGGTCTGCAATGTTCCCGACTACGGAACGGAGGAAGTCGCCGATTCCGCCATCGGGATGGCCCTCTCCCTCGCGCGCGGAACCCATTTTCTGAACAGTCGTCTCAAGCGCGGAGTGGGAGAGTGGAACGTTGATCAGGCTGCGCCGATTTCCCGTTTGCGGGGGCGGGTCTTTGGGGTCGTGGGGTGTGGCCGCATCGGAACCGCTGCGGCCCTGCGTGCGAAAGCGTTTGGATTTGATGTTCTTTTTTACGATCCGTTTCTTCCGGACGGAGTCGACAAGGCGCTGGGAATCCGCCGGGTTGATTCGCTCGCGGAGCTGCTCCGGCAAAGTTTCCTCGTCAGTGTTCACTGTCCACTGACCGGTGACACCCGCGATATGATCGGCCCCGAGGAGATTGCGAAAATGCCGGCCGGGTCATTTCTCGTGAATACCGCGAGAGGAGGCATTGTCGACACCGCAGCGGTCGTATCCGCTCTGGAAAGCGGACATCTCGCAGGAGCGGGAATCGATGTTCTCGAAAAGGAACCTCCCCCGGAGGATTCGGTCGTGCTTACCGCCTGGAGAGATCCGGATCATCCCGCCCACGACCGTTTGCTTCTCAATCCCCATACGGCGTTCTACTGCGAAGAAGGCTGCGAAGAATTCCGGATCAAAGGCGCGCAGGAGGCACTGCGGGCATTGCATGGCGAACCGCTGCGCAACGTGGTGAATTAGATTGCGCGAAAGAAACAGGGCCGGATATCAGGATGCTTCAGCCGACTGTTTTGTGTCAGTTCTATAGACATTCCTGCAGAAAGGCCGATAATTGGCTATCGACTATTCCGCCCAAAGAACTCGCGTGTTTTTCCTGTCTCCCGTCTTTTCAGCCATCACTGCCATTCTATCTGTCCTGTTGATGCCGGGACTTGCGGTTTATTCCGCGGAATACATTCTCGATGGATTTGATCCCGAGCTGGACGAGACCGTTTTTGTCTTCGCCTAGCAGGCGGACGGCAAAATTCTCGTGGGCGGGGAGTTTACTACGGTGGGTGACGTCACTCAGGCCTATCTCGCACGACTGCATGCCGATGGTGATCTGGATACCGGTTTCGACCCTATGCTCGATGGCACCGTTCACGAAATTGTAGTGCTGCCGGACGGAGACATTCTTGTAGGAGGTTTGTTTGAGGAGGTCGATACGGTCGCTGCGCCCTATCTTGTCCGGCTCAATGCGAATGGTGAGCGCGATACCGGCTTTGCCCACAACCTGAATGCGGCTGTTCGCGAGATCGCTCTCCTGCCGGATGGAAAACTGCTCGTGGGTGGGGATTTCGATATGTGGGGGGATTCCCCGAGAGGGCACATCGCCAGGCTGGAGTCGAACGGGGCACTGGATCCGACCTTCGTGGCTTCAGCGGGTTCGGGCGTTCTTTTCCTTTCGCCATTAGCGGACGGGAGCATCATCGTAGGGGGAGGATTTACCGAGCTGAACTCGGTGCCGCGGATCGGACTGGCGAAAGTTGATGCCGACGGTGTGCTGGATACCACTTTTACTCCTTCGCTGGAGTGGGGGATCGAGGTCGGAGCGGTTCAGTCTGATGGGAAAATTGTCGTCGCAGGAAGATTTACCGACGCAGGAGAAGTTGGTCAGAAATATTTGGCGCGTTTCAACGCGGACGGATCTTTTGACGCGGGGTTTGATCCTGAAATCAATCTGCTCGTCCTTGGCTTGGCTGTTCAGTCCGATGGGAAAATCCTCATTGGCGGTTCCTTCACCCGAGTGGACGGGGTAACCCGGAACCGGATTGCCCAACTCGATTCGGACGGGAATCTCGATCCGGAATTCGACCCGAATGCCAGCGGCACGGTATGGACAATTCTCAATCAGACGGATGGAAAAATTCTCCTCGCATTGATAGGGGTCAGGCGACATTTCTTGACTGTTTCCATCGTTTCCACTCGCGCCCTAATTCGTTGTCCGGAAGGGCGGCAAACCTCCTGATTTGCTGGCTTGCGTTGGCAGCGGATTTCAAGTTCATCGCTTCTGCGATCCACGATTGGCTTACAATCGTTTCTTTCCAAATGGCCCACGCTACTGCTGCACGAGTCCAATCAGATGCAATTACTTCCCGAAGCTCTTCTCTTGTCTTTCCAAAATGCCGTTGTGCTTCCTCGATCACAGCTTCCGCTCGCTTTTCATGGTGATCTCGGATCGCCGGTGAGGATCGGTAGTCGCGGCTTTTTCGCAACCCTTCCGTCTCCATTTTAGTCAGGAGCGATTCCTTAAATTTTTCACTCCCCCAATACCATCCTCGTTTGAGCCTGGACGCCAACGAAACTCCGTCCACTACGTGTGCCTCGCCATTTTCTTCCTGAATGCATTCGTTGTACCATCTCAGGAAACGCCTCCGTCCCGCTACTGTATCTTTTTCGCCTCCTGTAGCCAGCCCTTCGGCTACAGCCATCCACTTTGGTCGTTTGGACGGGGCAAGCGCATACGCTTGGGCTAAACTACTCCAGGGAAATTCCTCGAGAAGCGTTGCTTTCCCATCGACCAATCCTTCCCTTGCCGGATTCAGATGCACGTAATCAATCGCCGTTCGGAAATAGTTTCGCCACAGCTTTCCGCCCTGATCCCGGTTCTCGATTACAATCGACTTATAACGTCCGCCGAAAAGGTGCCCCCATAGTTTGTGTCTGGCATTGAGACGCCGGGTATAGGCGTTCTGAAGCCACTGCATGCCTTCGACCAAATTGGCTTCCGGAGTTCGGACAACCAAATGGTAGTGGTTCTTCATCAGAACCCACGCAAAAACTTCCCAGCCACACCTGGTGGCGGCCTCTCCCAGGGTTTTCACAAACAACTTGCAATCATCATCGGAGAAAACAATGGGTTCACGCCTGTTACCTCGCGCCATGATGTGGTAGCAGGCTCCTTCGAATTCGATTCGCGGTGTCCGTGGCATGAGGGAGTGTGGCAGCATGGTGGGCGCCAGTCAAGAAATGTCGCCTGACCCCTTTCATGTTGTGACAACCCTAACTGATGCATCGCGTTATCCGACAGAGGAGATCGCACTGCTGTATGCGGAGCGCTGGAAAATCGAAGTAAAGTTCCGAGACATCAAAACCACAATGGGATTGGAGGCTCTCCGGGTTAAAAGCCCGGAAATGGCGCTGAAGTCGATCAAGATAATGCAAATTGCCTACAACTTGGTAAAGGCCCTTCAACTGGAAGCAATAACGGGCCGCCCAATCATGATCGATGAAGTTGGGTATAAGGGCACTCTTGATATAATCAGCGAGTTCCGCGGAAGTTTTGCCGACCTTCAGAATCGCCCTCGAATCTGGCGTCGAAAAATGGACGAACTGGAAGATCGAATCGCGGAGCGCGTTCTTCTGATCCGGCCGAACCGACACGAGCCTCGAGGGACCAAGCGAAGACCAAAATGTTATCAATATCTCTCAGCCCCTAGGCAAATCTTCGTCGAAATCCAACACCGAGAACATTATCGAGCTGTCGCTTAAAACCGTGCCATTCTTGACTGACCCCAAATACGGAATCCGCAGGTGTTATTGCAAACCACTTGCAGTAGCCGCCCATCGGCTGAGTTTTTAGATCTTACGGCCCCATTCAAAGGTATTCATGGGTTCAAAACAAATCGAAATCGAGTGAAAAATCACGGTCCATCATATGAAAAAACTCGACCAATGGCGTTTCATCAAATAAATAAAACCAAGTGAAGCCGTCGTTCAACTTCATCCAGAGCCCTTCGTCCCCGTACACGTCTGCACTCCAGTCGAAAGAGTAAACGAGAAACAAAAGTGTTGATAGAAGTTTGGAATCTGAAATTTCGTTTTTCTTCAACGAGATCGACTCACCAATATCAAATATTTCGCTATTTACCTTCACTGTAATGGCCGATTTGTATGTATCATATTCGAATCCTAGATTGTTATTCCAATCGGTTAATTTCCAGAAAATATTCCCTTGATTATTCCCAATCAAAAAATTCGCCATGGCACTTGACCAATACAATATCTTTGGCGCGCAAGCCGGAGTTAATATTCGCCCTTTTGGATTCATAAAATAAGTTTCCTCATTTAAAAACTCAGTAGGGAAGGTATGGGTTTGATCTATACGGCCCACTAGGCCCTGCTCCCCCTCGCGGAAAGGCAGGCGCACGCCGTGATGGTCTATAACCACCGCGCCCTTTCCCATAGTGTCGCAGCGGTTGCCTGCCAGAAGGACCGCACCTTCGAGCCGCTTTACTTTTAGGCTGACGCTTCTTACTATTCTCGGGGCGACCAGGATGTGCTTGGCTCGGGGTTATTCTTTGCCCTGTAGGGGAATATCGTTGGGTGTTACCTCTTCCATCATTGTGCTTCCAGTATCCTTTAGGATTCCCCTCAGCAGCATTCGAAGTAGGAGGAGACCAACTTAAGGTTGGGCAGGATTGACCAGATGGGGGATTGATTGGACGTAAAGTCCCGCCCCTTGAATTCTGAGGGTCTGGAGCCCACTTCCACGGACCTCCAGGAATGGAAGTTGGTGGCGTAGGCCAGCTTGCAGGTGCCCCGTCTGGCGATAGTCCGAAAATGTCGAAAAAGTTCACCGGATCATTCCCCACATACCCATAAAGATTCAGCCCCCCACTTTCCCCGATGGGATCCGGGGATAGCCACCGCCCCAAATTCTGGTCATACGCCCGGAACAAAGTCAGGTGCAAATCAACATCCGGGTCGTAGTGATGCCCCGTGAATCCGAATTCCACATCGGTGGCTCCTTCTAATTTCGTTCGTCGACCCCACGGATCGTAATCGTATCGAGCCATAACCGCACCACCGGTTGAAACGACTTCCCGAACGCTGCCAAGGTGATCTCGATTGTAGTAGAGTTTTTCCGCACCTCGCTCCTGTCCAAAACCAGAATAACTTGCCAAAACCGAATCACCAGCGGCGTTCCGCTTTTGGCACAACTCGGTTCCGCACCAGAAAAAGCTTGCCTCATCGTCCGTCGTCCACTCCCCGGTTCCCGGGGCCCAGCTTTTCTTCGATCGCGAGACCCTTCTTCCCAATCCGTCGTATCCATACTCTATTCGGACATCTCCGATGCCAGGTGTCGTGCTCGATTGTACGGCGAGGAGGCGGTTCAAAGCATCCCATTCGTATTGTCTCGTTTTACCGCTGGCGATGTCTTCCTCGGTCAGCAGGTTTCCGTTGGCGTCATGAACGAGTATTTTCTGCTCACCGGAAACGGTCACCGAATAGGTCTTCGTCTCGATATTTCCACTACCATCTTCCGCTTCGACGGTAAATGTGTTGGCTCCCACAAGGACGTCAATTTCCTTCCGATACAGAAACTCAGTGCCTCCGGACAAGGCTTGTATCGACGCGACTTCTCCGTTCACTTTCACAGTGGAGGGCTCATCTACGGTGCCCTCGACCACGGTTGTAGCACCGACACCCCCGACTTTGGTGAGTTGGTTACGCACGTTGTGAGAGGCGTAGGCGGCACTCGTCCCAATCGTCTCCCCGGTTCGGTTCCCGGCGGCATCGTATCCATACGCGTAGCGGAGAATCTCTGCACCCGTGTCGTCAGTAACCGTCACGCCCTCCAACTGATAAGCGGGATCGTAGTCCATCGTCCATGTGTCGATTCCGGAAGTGCCGAGATTACGCGTCCACGTCTTGATTTGCCCGTTGGGCGTGTAGGTGTAGTCAAAAGATGAAATGGCATTACTACTTCCATTCGTATTGGTGATGGATTGAAGACGTTTCCCGGCACTCACATTGGTGTACCCGTAGGCACGCTGAAGAATGGGATTGGAGGTCTCGTCTGCTTTGCTTACAGAATTGAGCGGACGGGAGGTGTCTCCATCGAAAGCCGTGACTTCATGAACTCCCAAGTTGTCGGTGATGCGGTCAACCCTGCCCAAGGTGTCAAAGCGATATTCCACGAACGCTGACACGGATTGGTCGTCATTTTGGATTTCCCTCCTATCCATCCGCCCCATGTCATCATAGCGATAGGAAACGGTATCGTTGGCCCATGGGCCATTCAGGGTGTGAAGCTGACCCGCTCCGTTCGAATTGAGTGGGTGATAAGTGTAGATGGTGTTGCCGATCCCATCGGTCATTCCTGTCATGCGCCCGAGATCGTCAGCGTAGGTGTACGAAACGTCGTCCATCGAGGCATCGGAATAGTCCGCGAGAAGGGTTTGTCCCGCGAGATTGTATTGATACGAAACGGTGGGACTGCCGCCCTGATCATCGGGTTGTGTCGAGGATGCGACGCGACCGCTGAGGGGCTGGTAAGTCAAACTGCTTCTTTTCCCACCGGGATAAATTTTATCAACGACCCGCCCCTGCACGTCGCGTATCCAATGGGTGATTTGCCCCTTCGCGTCGTAAAGTTTCCGCAAATCGCCGCATCGGCACCATTCGTATACGGTGTATTGCCCCTTGGAATCGAGCACGTGCGTGGGCTGCCGAAGAACGTCGTATTTGACCCGCGTCCAACGGTCCTCGCGATCTTTCGACGCGGTCACTCCAAGCATTTTTACACCCTGTTCGTCCTCGTAGATGAGTTGTTCCGTGGTGGCGTCCGGATGCGTAATCTGCGTGACTCGATCAATTTCGTCGTAATCATAGGTGAGCGTATAGCCGTCGATGTCGGTGGCGGTGCGCACACGGTTAAACCCGTCGTCGGTGTAGGTGGCGACAGTAACGCCATCGCGAATGACCGATTCCAGAAACCCGGTGGTGGCATTGTATTGGTAGGTGGTGGTGTGCGTCTCGCTGCCGTCTGTAGTGGTCGTGGCGGTGAGTTGTCCGTACGTATTGTAGGTGTGGGTGGTGGTGATACCACTGCTGGTCGTGATCGTCTTGGGCTTGTGGTTCTCGTATACCGGAATCGACTCCACGGTTTGCCAGGCTCCGTTTTCCCAAACCTGTACGTGGTGGACATCCATGTTGTTAGGGTGATAGAGGTTCCGGGTTTTCCGTCCGAGAGGGTCGATGCTCTCGGTTACGAGCCCGAAAGCGTTGTAGCTGCGCTGTGCCATGATCCACTCGTGTCCTCCCCCCGGTTTTTCGACCGCACGAACAACCTTCGAGGCGCGGTTCGACGTCCCCGGCGAGTGGCTGGATGTTTGGCCCGGATAGTTATACCAGACTCGTCCTTCGAGAGGTCGCTTTATTGAACCAAGCACTCCGACAATTTTGTCGTTGATGGCGAGGAAATTACGGATTGTCGCGGTGGAATAGTCGCCGTCGCCATCGTTATACTCCGCAGTCGTCAAGCCGTTGTGGTGATAGGCTTCCTTGTCCCAGTAGTAGGTGTTGCGAAAGTGAAGGTTGTCGGTCTTTGGGAGAAAGGAAACGGCCTGCCCGTCCACGTTCACAGAACCGGGTGCCATCGGACTTTCCTCCAGAGGCTGCTCGTTGGCATCCTGTCTCGGGAAATCGATGTTCTCATTCTTCTCGACCCGTTCCACGTCTCCGTTCTCGTCCTCTGCCTCAACCCAGCGACCCGGAACGCGATCCGACAAATCGTTGTATGCGGCCAACTCTCCCGTACGAAACGATGTCGTTCCATAGGGGGTGGTGAGACTGCTCATGAACGATCCGGTGTAGGTGAAGGACGACTCGATACCGACCGGATCCACGATGCTTTTCAGCTTCCCGGAACTGTGGTAACGGAAATCGACCGTTCGTCCCCACGGGTCAGATATGGAGCGGATTTTGTAGATGTCGCCCTGCACCTCATCGGCGGGGTCCGGAGTGTAGGAAAGTGTCACCGCTCCACCGGTCGCGTCGGTTACCTGAATGAGACGCAGATTGGTATCGTAAGAAAGAGTGACTGCATTAGAATAGGAATCCTCGATGGAACTGAGAAAATATCGCGTGGGGGTTGGTCCGTCCGCCTGCTTGAAGTAGAGAACAGTCCCGCCCGGATAGTTCATGCTGAACCCGGGGCCACCCTGGGCTGCATCAAGCCAACGAAGGGTGGCAGAATTCTGATATTGACCGGTGTAGACGCCGCCCGAATCGTGGCTGAACGTGGTGTAGTTTCCGTCGCCGCGCACGACTTGCACTTGTGTGTTCGGTGTTCCGTTTCCCGTCAATTCGACGTAGCTTAGCAGACCGTAACTCCACAAGGGGCCGAAGTTGCTGACATTCGATTGAGAGTGATCAATGCTCGTACGCTGTGCATACGTCAATTTGAAACTGACACTCGGACCGTAATTCGGTTGATAAGCGATGGGAGTATCGCTGACAATGAGTCCGGGACGAAAGAAATTGAAGGAATAGGTTGCCATCGGGCAACTCTCTTCGTCACCACCACCTTCCTTATCATCACACGACGAACTGTTCTCTGGTGGTGGGCATGTTTCGCAGCCGGTTCCTCCGGCACCCGCGTCATCTTCACAATCGTCTTCCTCTTCGTCCTCGTCGTGACTGCAATGACGTCCGAACACTTGTTGAGCTTCCTTATCACTTACCTCGACGAAGCCGTGTCTCATCTCCCAATCTCCCGGAACCGCAAAGTATCCGCTGATCTGTTCCTCCATCGCTTCCGGCGACACCCAGGCGTCGAACTTGAGGTGAACATCCTTCACTCGGTAAGAGCCTTCGTCGCTCTTTGCGACCAGTGCGGAATAGTGATTGAAGTTCCAGTGAACGACAGACGGAACCGGCAACTCGACGTTCGCATCCGTTCGCTTCACCAACCGGACGTCCCCACCGGTCTCGTGACTGTGTTCTCGCAGTTCGAAAAGGGAAAGGCCGTTGGCAATGAATTCGGCCTCCTCCGCTTCATCATGTACATCGGGAAAAACGGGACGTTTCCCCAAGGGGACGCAAACCTCGTTCAAGGCTGTGAATCCACAAAAAATGTTCTGCTCGGCTTGATGATTAAAGAAATACTGCGCTCTCAGAGCGCGATAACGGGCTTCTGCACCCAACCCCTCCATTTTCCGGTCTTTTAATTCAGTAACGATGGTATCGATTTCATCTTTCATCCCGAGATTGGCGGTGAGATCGACGTATTTCTTGAGAGCTTCCTCCGAGAGTCGCTTTCCCTTTTCAGTGGGCAGTGACTTCGTCGATTCCCACGCGTCTTTCCACGCACGCTGTGCGCGGAGGAAGTATCCGTGCTTTCGGTAGATGTCTCCGATCTCCAAGAGAAGACTCGCGCGAAATGCGGAAGTCCCCCGGGTCTCAAGAAAGTCCTCGAGAAGGCTCACGTTCTCCACTTCGGACTGCCCCCCAGCTTCCATGTAACGCTCCAGCACTGTCTTCAAAGACGTCGCGTCCTGTTGGGTAAGTGTTCCGTTCGGACTCGCTTGGAGCTTGTTCCCCAAAACGTGAGTTCGTTCAAATTCACCTTTCTTGGGCCTTTCGGGCAGATTCAATCGGGAAAAATCAGGACCTACTACTTTTGCGGCGCGGTTCCGTTGCACATCCTTCGGGGTGAGCGAGGGAGCGGGTGGAACCCAATCCTCGACGAAGGCATCGGATGGCTCCGGGCTGCCCTCCGGCAATTTTTTCAATCGTCGCGACGACGGCGGAGCTTTCGAGCCTCCGCCTTTCGCACTCGCTTTGCCCTCAGAAGGGGGCGATTGCGCGAGCAAACCCGGAACGAAAACGATTCCGTGGAAAGTAAACGCAAGCAACAAGAAGGCGGTCACTCCGGTGCGGAGCGCGACACCCTGGCGAATGCGTCCCAAGCCCACGTTCCAGCGTGAAGGGGGGGGAGAATAATGAATCATGATGAGGAAAAACAGACGATGAAAAGAAGTTGATC